>CAZYEF010000126.1:0-8960 GCA_964646375.1 uncultured Nitrospiraceae bacterium
GCAAATATCACCACAACAATATAACCTTCAGCATCTGGTACGCTTTTATGGAAAACTTCATGCTTCCCCTGTCGCATGACGAGGTTGTACACGGAAAAGGAGCGCTTGCCGGCAAGATGCCGGGCAGCGGGCTGGAGAAGATGGCGAATCTCCGCCTGCTCTTCGGATATCTTTATACACATCCCGGAAGGAAACTGCTGTTTATGGGAGGAGAACTGGGGCAGTGGTCGGAGTGGAACCATGAACAGAGCATTGAATGGCATCTCCTGCAGTATCAATCCCATTACGGAGTCTGGAAATGGGTGCGGGACCTGAACCATCTGTACCGGAATGAACCGGCGCTGTATCAGCTTGACTTCGAGCATGCCGGCTTCGAGTGGGTGGATTTCAGCGACCAGGAACAAAGTGTCATCAGTTTTGTCAGGCGGGGAACTTCTCTCCGGGAGACTGTCCTGGTGGTGTTCAATTTTACTCCGGTGGCCCGCTTCAACTACCGCGTAGGAGTGCCGCAGGAAGGATGGTGGAGGGAACTGCTGAACAGCGACGCCGTGGAATACGGCGGAAGCGGGAGCGGAAATTTCGGCGGTGCCACCGCCATCCCTCAGTCTATGCACGGCAGACCCTTTTCCATGCTGTTGACGCTGCCGCCGCTCAGTGTTCTTATTTTCAAAAAGTAAAGACGATCCATCACAGGCTGCAGATCCTGTTTTCGGTTTCAACAGCGTCCGTGCAGGCGTGTTTTGCCCCTTGGAGCCGCGGCTGTTTTGCGGTAAAATATGCCGCAGCTATATAGTTCCTTCAAAGCAGAACTACCTATGAATTTCGACGATCTGCAATCCCTGCAAAATTGGTTTTCCGGCTACTGCGGCTCCTTCACAGTATTTTCCCCTGAAGACCAGAGCAATATCAATCTTAAAAAAACGCACACCCGCGAGGTGTGCCGCAATGGCGTGCTCATCGCGCAGGGGCTGGAACTGGATGAACCATCCGTCCTGCTCGCGGAAGCGGTATCGCTGTTTCACGATGTCGGGCGGTTCCCGCAGTACAGCCGGTTCAAAACCTTCGACGACAGCATCTCCGTGAATCACGCGACCCTGGGTGTGAAAGTGCTTCAGGAGAACGGCGTGCTTCTCGATTTGCCGAAACGTGACCGCGATATTCTCGTTCGCTCCGTGGCGTTGCATAACGCGTTTTCGCTTCCAGCCGACCTTGATGAAGAAACCCGGCTGTTTGCGAAGCTGATCCGCGACGCGGACAAACTGGACATCCTGCGGGTGTTTATTGAATATTTTGACCAGGACAAGGGCGTCCGGGCGGAAGCGGTGGTGCTTGGCCTGCCGGACACTCCGGGCTGCTCTCCGGAAGTCTTGGCCAGCCTGCGGAATGGCAGCATGGCGTTGAAATCGACGCTCAAAAATCAAAATGATTTTAAATTAATGCTTCTTTCCTGGGTTTATGACCTCAATTTTAAAATTTCCTGCCGATTGGTTCGCGATCGGGACCTGATTTCCAGCCTGGCCGCGACGCTGCCGAAGGATGAAGAAATCTCACTAATGCTTCAGACCGTGCGTGAGCATATCGATGCAAAAGCGACGGGCTGCTGACCGCCATATTCATCCGACTTCCTCTGGTAAAAAAATTTTGCAATAAGCATGGCAAAATGATATAGTTCTATTCATATAGTATTTGTGGAAATTGCTTGGACTGCGGGAGCGCTATTTCAAAATCAGCAGTATCGATTGCATATAATAAGCTAGAATTTGAACAGCTAATAAAAAGGAGGGGGGATGAAAAAAAGAACACGGTCTTTCTGGATGATAGTTGTTTTGCTGCTGATGTTCTCGAATGTCGCGTTCGCAGGCCAGTGGCGTTTTCCCGTCGGCATCAGTTTCGTCAGCGGTTTTCACAATGTGGTGAGTGTTTATAAGGACAATCTGAGAGCGCAAGGTTATTCTGTCAGCGATTCATACGAAGTGCCTGTGGGATTGATGTTCCAGCCATATTACCAGTTTGACAACGGATTGGGAGTCGGCGGCGGTTTCGGTCCTTTCATGTTTCTTCGGGCCGAAGGCTCCGGCGTTTCTTATGATCTCTACAGCATGCCGGTCAACCTGTGCGTGAGGTATGTATTGTTCCCGTCCAAAAATATCTCTCCCTATATAAGAGCAGGCCTGTCGTATAATATCGCCGGAGGTGACTTTATACGAGAAAGAAACGTCGGTTTCCTTGGTGGGGTCGGCGTTGAATTCTTTCGCCAAAATAAAGTAGGATTTGGCCTGGAAGCGTCCTTTGACAGCTCTTCGCTAAAGCTGGAGCGCGTCGGAGCCGGCGACAAGGAAGTACGGCCAAGCGAATTTATTGTCAGTCTTTTTGCGGTATTTTAAATTTAGGTGACATATTCGTCATGGAGAACAAGGCCATTTGGGTGTACCCGGATGGCCTTATTTATTTCCATACAACGTGTTGTTTTAAAATAGGAAATCGTTTTTCAGTTTCAGGCGAGAAAAAATCCCCAAGGAGCTTGACAGATGCGTACCTGTAAACTATAGTTATTCTCGTTGCGCAAAAGCCCGCAGCAGGGTTTTCCGCTATAAGCACCGAAAAGCAAAAGGAGAAAGAGAGGCCACTATGGGAACAACGGAAATTAAACCCGGCATTCACTGGGTTGGCGCGATTGACTGGGCAGTACGGGACTTTCACGGATATATCACGCCGCATGGAACATCCTACAACAACTATTTGATTCTCGATAAACATGTAACGCTCGTCGATACGGTAAAGCATGATTTTGTAGACTACACCATTGAGCACATTAAAAGTCTTGTGGACCCCGCGAAAATAGAAAACGTGGTGATCAATCATATCGAAAATGACCACGTATCAAGCCTTGACCGGATCATGGAGCTTGCGCCGAACGCGCTGATCCACATTACCGAGCGCGGCAAGAAAGGGTTGGACCGCTTCTTCAACACCGCAAAATGGAAGTTCAGAATCGTCAAGAGCGGAGACACGCTCGATACCGGGACAAAAGTCATTACGTTTCTCGAATCACCGATGCTTCACTGGCCGGACTCGATGATGAGCTATATCAAAGCGGACAAGCTGCTTATAAGCCAGGACGCTTTCGGGCAGCACCTGGCGTCGTCGGCCCGGTTTGATGATGAATACTGCAATGAATATTCGACCGCCGATCTGGAACACGCGGTGCGGGACTACTATGCGAATATCCTCATGCCGTTCGGCGCGCTGATCAAAGGCAAGATCGCCGAGGTGCAGAAACTCGGCCTCGATATTGATATGATCGCCCCGGATCACGGCATCATCTGGAGAAAGGATCCGGGAAAGATTATCCAGATGTATCTCGACATGGCGAACGACAAGACCGATCTGCGGGTCGTGATCATTTACGACACCATGTGGCACAACACCGAACATATGACCATTCCTCTTATGGAGGGCGTCAAGGCCGCCGGTGTTGATGTGGAAGTCATCAAACTCCGCGCGACGCCCATGAGCCTGGCAATCAAGCGGTTCTGGGAATCCCGCGCGATGCTGGTGGGGACGCCGACCCTGAACAACATCATGTTCCCGTCCGTCACTGAATTTCTGCAGCACCTGCGGGGGCTTCGCCCCAAGAACAGGCTGGTGGGCGCTTTCGGCAGCTTTGGCTGGGGAGGGGGAGCGGTAAAAGAAGCGTATGCGGCCTTTAAGCAGATGGGTCTGGAAGCCGTGGAGCCGGGTATTGAATCCAACTACCGGATGAATACGGAGGACGCGAAAAAGTGCTTTGAATTCGGGAAAATGTTCGGGGAAAAAACGCTTGAGTATCATAAGAAATTCAATGACGGTGCGGCGACTTCGTGCAAACGATCCTGAGCCCGGAATCCTTTCACGAATGGTCTTGTAACTATTTATAAACGATTAAAGAACTGGGAGGTTGCGATGTGGAAATGTTCGATATGCGGTTATGTGTATGATGAGTCCAAGGAGGCGACAAAGTTCAAGGACCTGCCTGAAGACTGGTCCTGTCCGGTGTGCAATGCCCCGAAAGACGCTTTTGAAAAAGTATGACTGAGCGGTACGAATACAGAGGCGGCGGCAACTATGTTGCCGCCGCTTTTATTTTGGAAAGCAGGTTCCCATGAGATATTACAATGCTCGCACACGTTATCGTGCAGCTGCCGTTACGCGCCGCCTTTCCTTTTTCTTGAAAGCAGTGTTTCCTTCTGCTGTCATTCTTCTTTTGTTTCTGTTTCTTCCGCTGGCCATTGCCGTCTGCGCGGCGGATTCGGGAGCATCGGACGCACAGCAGATGCCGGCAGTTTCCGGGCAGCCGGAAAAAGTTTCTTTTTCTTCCATTGACGGTTCGGTGGCCGGAAAACCGCTCGCGCTTGATGGTTATTTATTCCGGCCTGCGGGAAAAGGCCCCTTTGCCGCCATTGTGGCTTTGCATGGGTGCTCCGGACTGTTCACGAAACAGGGGAAGCTGAACGCGCGGTTTCTCGACTGGGGGAGACGCCTGTCCGGTTTGGGATATCTGGTTCTTTTTCCGGACAGTTTTAATCCGCGAGGTATCCCGGAAGCATGCACCAGAAAGAACCGGAGCGGGTTCTCACCGCATAAAGAACGGGTTGATGACACGTACAGCGCACTGCGCTGGCTGCAAGCTCAGCCTTTCGTGGTTCGTGACCGCGTTGCCCTCATGGGCTGGTCAAACGGCGGAATAACTCTGCTGTCCGCCATAGATGCCTCTTTAAAAAGGGAAAGATCGGAGGATTTCAGGACGGCCATAGCGTTTTACCCCGGCTGCACGAGTTTTTTTAAAAACCAAAACTGGCGTCCGCGAATTTCCCTGACAATACTGATTGGCGAGGCTGACGACTGGACCCCGGCTGCGGCATGCAGGTCATTAGCGGCTCGCTCCAGAGAGGCCGGACTTGGCACCGAGATCTTCGTCTTTCCGAATGCGTATCACGACTTTGATCATCCCAATCTTTCCCTGAAAAAAAGGAGCGGTCTCGCCTTCACGGTCAGAAACGATGGAACGGCAACGATAGGGACAAATCACGAGGCGCGTGCGGCCGCGCTGGAACTCGTGCCGAAGATCCTGGAGAGGTATCTTGCGGGAAAAGAGCAGTGAAAAAGCGAACTTTTACCCGCTGTTGTTCCGTAAAAGTTTTATTGCAGGGTAATGGCTTTTTCAGGACAGATTTCCTGGCAGCAAAAGCAGACAATGCATTTGCCTTCATCCACGCGCGGGAGGCCGTCACACAAAGTTAACGCCGATGCCGGGCACTGATCAATGCACGTTCCGCAGCCGGTGCACCATTCTGGATTTACGCGCGGACGCATGAGCATGCGTTTATGCAGCATGGCTTGAAGGGGTACATTCTGCTGCATGGCTTCACCGCCCAGCGAAGGCAGCTTGAAATCCGGGAGCTGCTGTAACTCACCGACAACATTGATTGCCGCGAGGTCGTAGTCACCCAGACCCGCGGCTTTTGCTTTTTGCAGAAACCGCAGCCGTCCCGGCACGCAACCCATCATCGTCGCCATGACCGCATCCATGGCGACGGCGTTGTCCGAGGCGAGAAGTAGGCCGATCGTTCTCAGATCGGGAGAGGCGGGCCCGTTCCCCTCCATTCCGACCACGGCATCCATGATGAAAAGATCGGGCACCCGAAGCCGGAACACATCCACTATAAGATCGTGAAAGCGTTCAGGACTGCCGGCCGCCTTGTGCAGCTGGGCCTTCTGCGCTCCGGGCAAAAAACCATAGCTGTTTTTAATTGCTCCGGTTATGACGGTCAACCCATGCGTTTTAAACTTCGGCAGGCTGATGATGATGTCCGCATCCAGAACGGCCTGGGAAATGCTGACGAAAGATATAAACTCCTGATTGAACGGTATTTTCCGGGAGTCGTTCCCTATGTTTTTATAATGCCCCTTCGCGGCCTTCATGAGTCCTGTTTTGGTAAAACTTTCCTCATTTGCACCATAGCTGAAAATGCCGGGGTTGTCCCCCACAACGATGGACGCGGGGTCCGCCTGTTCGACTTTTTCTACGACGGCCCGAAGAACGGCCGGATTCGTTACAATGCCTTCCTGCGATTCTGAAATCCGGAGCACGTTCGGTTTTATCAGGATTTTTTTACCACGCAGATCTCTTGGGAAGAGTTCAAAAACACGATCAATAGCCGTGGTGACATTTTTGTAGGTTGCCGGATGGATCAGGACCTGCGGCATAACGAAGGTTCCCTTCTGAAATACTTTTATACTAAACTATAAAAGCCAGATGAATATTTGTCAAGACGGACGGACGCTTGAAAATTCAAGAGCAACGCAGGACTGTAAAAAGGTTGGCAGATTGTCGAAATACTACTGGAGGAGAGGTCGTATTGGAATACTGAAAAAAGGGTTAAGAAATGCTCCGTACGGTCGGTCCAGCAAGTGAACAGGCGGGAGGTTCCCGTCATGATTCCGCGACGAGGCCTGAAGTTCTTCGATCGGAACGAAAGGCCGGTACGTCGAGCCGAAATCAGCAAGCATTGTGGTGCATTCCCACAAGCGGCTGCGCGAGGTGGCCCCGAGCACGGCGGCGTACATAAGCCCGTTGCCCGTGTCTATGGCTCCCACAAAGCAGTGCCGCGCTCTCCGGGTAAATCCCGTTTTTCCGCCGATCGCATTATTTCTGAGCCATAACAGGTCATCCGTGTTTTCAAGGAATAATTGTCTTCCTGATGAAGCTGTTATCAGATATTCCTTTTTCCCGATAATATCTTTTATAAGAGGGTATGTGAGCGCTTTCTTTAATATGATCGTGAGATCACGCGCTGTTGTGAATTGTTTGCCTTTCGGCAGGCCTGAAGCCGTCACGAAATACGTATCATCCGCGCCTATTTCTTTCGCTTTCTGGTTCATCAACAGCACAAATTTTTCTTCGGAGCCGCACGTCGCTTCCGCCAAGGCAACAGCAGCGGCATTGATTGATTTCATGAGTGCCAGATGAAGGAGATCTGAAACCGTCAGTTGATCACCGGGCTTCAGTCTTGGCCTGATGGATGGCGCGGAAGCGGCAGTCCTTGTTACTTTCACCGTCATGGACGGTTGCAGATAATCAAGAGCCACCATGGCGGTCACCAGCTTTACGGTGCTGGCCGGAGGAAGTTTTGCATAAGGATTTTTTTCATAAAGGACCTGGCCGCGGTCATTGATCAGAATGCACGCCTTCGCGGGGAAATCTTTTTCAGGGAGAGCAAAAACAGCTTGCGCATGGGCTACTATAATTATAGAGAGGATAACGGAAGAAAAAAAATGTTTCAATTCAGGCCTCTGTATATAAAATTAAGACGAAAGAATTATATCATAAAACAATAAAATTTGTGAATTTTTTTAAACCCCCGCGGCATGATATCCCGCATTCTGCCAAGGGCTCCCCTGCCTGACGCCCTCGACGGAGGATGTGGTCGCTCCGCCATAAATAAAAAAAACACTATATGACCTATATCATACGCATTATTTCTTTTTCGTGTGTATACTTTATTCAACAAGCCAATCAACTTCATAAGGAGGATCATGAATATGTTTTGTTATCAGTGTGAGCAGACGGCACAGGGGACCGGGTGTACCAAGATCGGTGTTTGTGGAAAGCAACCGGACGTTGCTGCGCAGCAGGACCTTCTGGTGCATGCCCTGAAGGGCCTTTCGCAGTATGCTGTCGAGGCGAGGAAAAAGGGGATTGTGGACAATGAAGTAAACGTGTTTACCGTCAAGGCGCTCTTTTCCACCCTGACGAACGTGGATTTTGACCCGGACCGGTTTGTTGCTCTCATCAATACATGTGTTGCGCTGCAGGAGCAGTTGAAGAAGAAAACCGGTCTTTCCATCAGTGAAGGACCTGCTGCGTTCAAGTTCGCTTCAACAAAGGCGGAACAGGTTAAACAGGGAGAAAGCGTCGGTGTCAAATCCGACGCCTCGATCAATGCGGACATACAGTCTCTGCGGGACACGCTGATGTACGGCATCAAGGGTGTGGCGGCCTATGCAGATCATGCCCAGATACTGGGCCAGCAGGACGACAAGGTTTACGCCTTCGTTCAGGAGGCTCTGGTGGCCATGTCGAACAAATCCCTCGGCCTGAATGACTGGGTGGGGCTCGTGCTGAAATGCGGCGAGATAAATCTTCGCACCATGGAACTCCTTGACGCCGGCAACACCAATACGTACGGTCATCCGGTCCCGACTGCGGTCCCGCTTGGCGCGAAGAAAGGGAAGGCGCTGCTTGTTTCAGGACATGATCTGAAGGACCTTGAAGCGATTCTCAAACAAAGCCAGGGGACCGGAGTGAATGTGTATACCCATGGTGAAATGCTTCCGACCCATGCGTATCCGAAGCTCAAACAGTATTCGCACTTCTACGGACATTGGGGAACGGCATGGCAGAACCAGCACAAGGAATTCGGGGATTTCCCGGGTGCCATTGTAATGACCACCAACTGCCTTCAACGGCCGCAGGATTCTTACAAAGACCGGATTTTTACGGTGGGCCTGGTCGGATGGCCGGGAGTGGCCCATATCGGAGACGGCAACTTCAAGCCCGCCATTGACAAGGCGCTCGCGCTGCCCGGCTTTCCGGCGGATGTGCCCGGCAAGACGGTCACGGTCGGCTTCGGCAGAAACACGGTCATGAGCGTTGCGGGGAAGGTCATCGAGGCCGTAAAAAACAAGCAGCTTCGCCATTTTTTCCTTGTCGGCGGGTGCGACGGAGCAAAACCGGGCCGCAATTACTATACTGAATTTGTGGAAAAGGTGCCGAAAGACTGCGTGGTACTCACGCTCGCCTGCGGAAAATTCAGATTCTTTGACAAGGAACTCGGCGACATCGGCGGGATTCCGAGGCTCCTCGATGTGGGGCAGTGCAATGATGCGTACTCTGCGGTTCAGATCGCGGTGGCGCTCGC
>CAZYEF010000127.1:0-8870 GCA_964646375.1 uncultured Nitrospiraceae bacterium
CTTCCGCGGTTTGTATTGGTGGAATCAAAAAAGTAGCGGGCTTCATTCGTGAGCTTCACATAGAACCCGTATTTTTTGTTCAGTTCGATTCTGTCCCAGATGGACGTTTTGAGGCGAAGATAATTGTCGTCATTGTTCGGCCTTCCCGTGCCCGGGTCCACTGACTGAAAGGTAAATACATTGTCCCATACTTCCTGCCGCAGCCGCAGCGCAAGTCCGAATGTGTTGTCCAGTTCGGCATACGCTGAAGTGGCCGCAAGAAGTCCTGCCACAAGCGCAAAAATTCCCTTTGCAAAAATCTTCTTCACCATACTCTCCCCCTGAATTCAGCTGAATGTCAAACTCTGTCACAGTATTCAAAACATGGATGATTCATGTGCCATTCCGGTAAAACAGCAGTTACTATCACGATACGACATGATGCCCGCAGCAGATAACACGCGGAACCGTTTTTTTCAGGGAACCCCCAGCATCTTGTGAATCTGGGGGATTATTCGTACGTTTGGGATGATGGTGAGTGCGGATTCCTGAAATCCTGCAAGCATAGTCGACGAAGGAGCAAAGCCGCCAGCCGCCGGCTGAATGATAAATGGGATCGTATTCCCAAACCCGGCGATGATTCGCGCAGCAGTATTGATATCATCCAAAGATGTGTCATCGGTCACGACCGCTTTGACGAACAGGGTCACCTCTTTTGCGGCGGCGAGAAACTGTTTATGTTCCTCCCAGAACGGCCGCAGGCCGGTTGCTGAAGGAAGCTTGAAATCCATGCTTACGATATCCACCAGATGACGAATTTTCTGCATGGCCTGCGCGTGCAGACCATTCGTCTCCAGATATATTGTGTAGTTATTCTGGAGCAGTGGAAGAAACTCTTGTAAAAAATCATGGTGCAGCAGTGGCTCGCCTCCGGTCAGGCTGATCGTCGGACGTGAAGGACCCGAGATGACCATGCCCGAACAAATTTCGGCAAGAACCCTGTCGGAAACTGGATTGGGGATCTGCTCGCACCGAAGCGGTTCCCTGGACCTCGAGACAACGCAGAAGCGCGGGCTCTGTTCTCCGGCAAAACCGCTGGTGGACGCAGATGTATCGCAGTACCGGCAATGAATGTCGCATCCGGCAAAGCGTATAAAAATATGACGCTCACCGACCCAAAGCCCTTCACCCTGGATGGATGAAAAAATTTCCTGCAAAAAAGCCCGTTTCATCGGAAGCAATAATACAGAACAATCGTGCTAATTACAAGAAATCGTTTATGAAAGTGCGATTTTGTCCGATTTTTGTTAAAGATGGCCAGAAAACAACCGAAATGTAATATATTGACGGCAATTTCTAGACACATAAAAATTCAGGCATACACATAATATATTGACAAAACAGCCTGAATAAGGTAATTTTATGTCGAACAAGGAGGGATAATGCACAATCGTTTTGTCCTTATTTTTCTAACAGTTATAGCTATTTTTGCATGCATGCCGACTCCGGGATACGCGGAATACCCGTCCCCCGCAGAAACCACAACTGTCCCGCCACAATTGCAGCCACCCTCTGAGGACCTGGTGAAACTGGAAGAAGGCATCGATGATTCAGTAGTAGAGAAACCATATAATATCCCGATGGTATTGAACGACAGTGTGGAAAATCATCTGGAATATTTTAAAACACGCGGCAGAGACGCGTTTCAACTCTGGCTCGACCGTTCAGCTCGCTATATTCCGCTCATGAAAGAGATTTTCAAACAGAAGAATCTGCCTGAAGATCTGGTTTATATTGCGATGATTGAAAGCGGGTTCAACCCGTACGCTGTATCCTGGGCAAAGGCAGTGGGCCCCTGGCAGTTTATGAGCGCAACCGGCAAACTATATGGTCTGAAGATTGACTGGTGGATTGATGAGCGAAAAGATCCGGTAAAATCTACCGTAGCTGCTGCGGAACATTTGAAAGACCTGCGCAATCTTTTCGGTTCCTGGCCGCTGGCAATGGCCTCATACAATGCGGGTGCCGGAAAAGTGCAGCGTGCCGTCCTTAGAACCCGCTCCGAGGATTTCTGGGATCTGAAAGCTTCCCGGTATATCAGAAAAGAAACCAAAAATTACGTACCGAAATTCATGGCCGCCACCATCATAGCGAAAAATCCGGAGTCATACGGTTTTACCGTATCAAAATTCGAACCGTTTAAATATGATGAAATCGTCCTCGATGAAAGCACCGATCTTCGTCTTGTCGCGCGCTGCTCCGGCGCTACTTATCAGGAGATCAAGGAACTGAATCCGGAACTGCGGCGATGGGTGACTCCTCCTCATTTTGAAAAATACACTCTGCGAATTCCCGCGGGGAAAAAAGAGGCATTTCTTGCAAATTTTGCGGCAATACCTCCCGAACAAAAAATCAGATGGGAGCGGCATGATGTGAAAAAAGGGGAAACCCTGTCCCAGATTGCAAAGCAATACAACACGGTCCCCGAGGCGATCCGGGATATTAACGGGCTTAAGAAAAACCGCGTGACGCCCGGCAGGCATTTGCTGATTCCGGTAGACCTTAACGGAAAACAGGACGTGAGCTATCTGACGACGGTTGAAGGTGGAAAGCAACAGCAGATTCTCTATCGTGTGCGGCGGGGTGAAACAATCACAAAAGTCGCCCAAAAACACAATGTAAGCGTGGCTGACATCCGGGAATGGAACAAGGGCCTCGGCAAATCCCTGCGGACAGGACAGAAAATCAAGCTGGTCGTTGATACTGATAACATCTGAGAAGAAACGCCGGCAATGGGCGTTGAAGCTGCGTACTGCACCACCGAAGTCGATTCACTCACCACAAACTCCTGCAAACTCGCTGTCCGCTCCTGCGCAGGTTTCAGCGCGTATAGTATCAGTTCTGTTGTGCATAAAATACATGATCCGGTGCATCAAAAAACCGCATGTTGTTTTTTCGGGAAGCAGACGTATGGCGAATCCGGGTATAAGCAATCCCCGCCTTTCGGCGAGCGGTGGGCAACTCTTGTGGAGATTAGGGGGAATACCCTCCGGCAGGAGCCGGAGGTTCTCTTGATAAACGCGACCTCTGCTACTTTGCTTCTTTTCCTGCGTTTGGAACAGTCAGAGGCACCATGCTCTGTGTTTTCGTCATCGCCTCCATGGCCCAAGTCGTGCCGCCAAGCTTGCTCAGCACCAGTTTGTATTTTTTCTGCGCTTCCGCAACATTCCCTGTCGCCTCATACAGCTTTGCAAGCTCGATTGTCGAGACACCGGGGCCATTAAGAGATTCCGCCTGCTCCAACGCTTTTATGGCTTCACTCTGATTATTCAACCCGAGGTAGATATATCCCATGCGTTGATACACGAGGCCAAGCAGCAATTTGTCTCCTGAATATTTTGAAATGAATTTCTTATATTCCTTGAGTGCCTCGTCTGGCTGGCCGAGATTTACAAGACAGTTGCCAACATAATACTGAGCAATCGCGCCGTTCACGGTACCAGGATATTGCTGCTGCACATCGCGAAAAAGGCCGAGGGCTTTGTGATAGTCGGAAGCCGTTCCGGCCGAAGGACGATAATATTCATATGCCGCGGAAACGAGTGGCGCTGCGTTCTTTTCCTGGACTGAACGCAGCACCAGATATCCCGCCGCAATCAGCAATACCGCGATAAGAGAGAGCGAAAAAATGAGCAACTGTTTTTTATAGGTTATTGCCAAATCGGTAATTCGGTGCGCAATGGTCATAAAGTCCTGATTGGGCTCTTTCTTTGCAGCAGAATCCCTTTTTTTGATTGTCGGCATGAATCTCCTCCCAAAGAATTAGCGGGTTGTAAGATGCGGATCAGGGAACAGCCATCCCGGATGACATCATGGTTTCCACGCAGCAAGTGCTTTTGCTGCCAGATTTTTTGAGTTTTGAAGAATTATCAAAATTGCGTCGCGGTCTAGTCCGGCTCCAAGCAGAATTTTCTGCGATTGCTCATCGGTAATAAGGTCTCCGGGCTCATGGGTGTCCGTATCTATGACTAGCTTTGCACCGGTCTCTAATGCTAGTTTCGCCACATGTCCGTTGGACAAGCTGTGGCCCTTGCGGGATGTGATCTCAAGATGGACGCCGTTTCGCGCGGCCAGTTCAGCCTCGTCTCCGCTCAGGAGGCCGGGATGGGCAAGGATGTCCACCCCCGCCTCAATGGCGGCGCGGTTCGTCCCCGGATGCACCGGCTCAACAAGCGTTTCGCCGTGCGCAACAACCACAACGGCACCGAGAAACCGCGCCTGTTCCACAAGCTCACCGAATGTCTCCGGTGGAATGTGCGTAAGCTCAATTCCGGGCAGGGCCGTAATCTTCCAGCGGCGGTTCAGCTCCCTGCATGCGGCGGTGACGCGCGGAATAATAAAATCAAGGTTCGACGCGTCCGCATGATCGGTGATTGCAATGACTTCATAGCCGTGGGTGACCGCCCGGCGAACCAGTTCTGACGGGACAAGCACGCCGTCACTGAAAAGAGAATGCGTGTGGAGATCAATCATGGCACCACCTCGGGCACACAGCGAAAATTACCTCTAGTTTTATTTTGCAGCAATCGAGAACTTCTTCCCCTGATAACTTCCTCGCTGCTCCATATAGACATCCAGGTCTTTCAGCAGTTGATAGCGCGTTTTGTGCCAGACAGGCGCGATCAGGATATCATCGGGTGCCGCGGCAAACAGCCTTTGCAAGACGACATCGGGAGACAGCCGTTCCAGAAAATCCGCGAGCATTTCTATCCATGCATGATATCCGAATGTCGGGAAAGGATCTCCAGCAAAAACATCTGCCAGCGCCGTGTGCTGTACCACCTGGAGCTGGTGTATCTTGAGAAACTCAACCGGCAGGCGTGAGAGCGCATCCGCCATGCCGAGCATTTCCTCCCGCGTCTCGGTGGGGAACCCCAGAATAATGTGTGCGCCGATCCGGATTCCTTTTCCGCTGGTCATCGAAAGTGCGTTTTGAAAGCATTCCCAGGTATGACCCCGGTTGATAAATTCCAGCGTTTTGTCGTAAATCGACTGGAGCCCGTATTCCACAAGGATGAAATAGTCCCTGGCAAGTTCCTCAAGAAGTGCTATTTTCCCCGCATCAATGCAGTCCGGACGGGTACCGATGGCAAGACCAATCACATCAGGATTGTCCAGTGCCTCCCGATAAAGTGTCTCAAGAGTTTCCACCGTTGCATAGGTGTTTGAATAGGGCTGAAAATATACGAGAAACTTCTCGGCTCCGTATCGGGAACGAAGATACGGGACGCCTCTCTCAATTTGCTTCCGGATGGATTCAGCGCTCGAACATGCTTCCGGTCTGAAGCTGTCATTGTTGCAGTAAATGCAGCCACCTGAGGCGACCGTACCGTCGCGATTTGGACAGGTAAAACCCGCGTCTACGTTAACCTTGTAAACCGCCTTGCCATATATGTCCTTCATGTACTGCCCGAAGGCATTATAATGTCTTGTTGCAGTTTTTTTATTAAATGCAGCTACATTCATGACAACTACGTTATTGATTTCGCAATCACAACCACAGGACCCGTTCCTTGAGCCACTCCTGCGATTTGAAGCCTCAATAATCCCTGCCTCGTATGCATCTTTGATTGTAAGAACCGTTGTGATACTATACCAGAGGAGAAATAAAAAATCCAGAATGGAATTGAGTATTTCTGCTCATACGCATGGGAAATTTACCGTGCCCTTTGATCGGACCCCATTACAGTTCAAATATTCTGCTGGCTTTAATAAACCGTTTTAAATAATAGTCTTCATGCAGGTTGCTCTTTGTTACCCCGGTTCTGCTGCTTGCATGGGCAAAAAGGCCATCGCCCAGGTAAATGCCTACGTGGGAAACCCTGCCCCTGGTGGAAGAGTCGAAGAAAAGCAGATCCCCCGGCTGAATAACCGCCTCATCAATACTGACTCCGACGAGTGACTGTCCCAGGGTGCTTCTCGGGAGTTCAATATTCTGGGCCCGGTAGACCCTTCTCGTAAACGCGGAGCAATCCAGTCCCCGTTCGGAATCACCGCCGTAGCGATACGGAACCCCGAGAAACTGCTCCACGATTGCATACAGCTTGTCCAGATCAAGCTGTCCTTTTCTGGCGTCCGTGGCGATGGAGCGTTCCATATCTTCCAGCTGCTTTTTTCTGATGCGCTGTCTTTCCTGGGCTCGCTGCTGTCTCTCCTGCTCAAGCCCCTCCTGATATGCAGTCAGATCGGTTTCCAGTGCTTTTTGCTCCGTTGCAAGCTGAGCCGCTTCGGCATGTGCGGTTTTCAGCTGTGCATCAAGCTGCCATATGATGTTTTCCTGAACGCTTCTGGCGTTTTTACCAGCCTCATCACTGCCCAGTCGCCGCAGTTTTTCCTCCGCCTTCGCTTTGTCTTTTTCTTTTAGTTTGCTGTCTGCCGCTGCCTGCTGCAACCGGACTTCAATCCGTTTCTTGCGTTCTTTCTTTGCGAGCATTTCCTGCTCTTTCAAACTCAACGGCTTCCATTTCTTTGGTTCCTTTTTTCGCACAAATTTGACCGCGTCCAGCGCCAATTGATCCGGATCTTTTTTCTTCAATTTCCCCCGTTTCACATCACGTATGATGCGATGGGCGATTTTGCGTGGCGTTAAACCGCGCTCAACGCCGTAAATCAAACCGCGGGAGAGAATCGGTATCGCTGCCGGGTCCCATCCATCATCCAGCGACCGGGCAATAAACTCTTCCGCAATATCCTGAGGCACATCAGAATAATGAAAATCCCTGAGCGCCTTGGCGGCTTCGGCCAGCCTGTCAGCGGATAGTGTCCTCCCGTACACGAGGGCGTCAAGCATCTGGTCTACATATTCCAGCGGAGCTCCCCGTTTTGAAGCTTCATGAACAAGGTTGATGACTTCAACAGTCTTCTCCTCCGTGACATTTTCAAAATCCGCTTTTCTGACCACTTTTTCGACAATTTTTAAAAAAACCGGCGTAGCGTTCTTTTCAATATCCGATGAAAATGTCGCGAGCAGCAGACTTTTCACTTTTTCTTTTTTTAGCCGGACACATTCCTTATCAAGCACAGCATTGATGCTCGTCATCTCCCTGCCGGCGTCGGAGTAGCCGAGCCTGGGTAGGAAAAATGATGCAAGGCAGCAAAAAAGGACAAAGGTCTTTAAAATTGTTCCTGTGAAAACTGTTTTCATACCGTTGTAATATCCTTTGCGTGAAACCTCCCAGGCAGGAGCGGTGGATTCCCCGCCTTAGAGATTCAAGTCATGCCGTCGAATCTGCCGGCAACGGCGTGAGTGTTGCCATGTCCGCAAGCCATTATGCTGTCAGCGATTTATTCAGTAATGACCGCACCGTCTTTAAATTTCTCGGGTCGTCCTCTTCCGTCTTCTTCGGAGTTTCCATAATCAGAGGGATGTCACGGAAGGCGGCATGATTCAGCAGCATTCTGAATCCTTCCAGACCTATCTTCCCTTCACCGATGTGCCAGTGGCGGTCCACATGTGAACCGAGATCGCGGAGGCAATCATTCAGATGCATTCCTTTGAGCCGCTTCAGGCCTACTGTTGAATCGATTTTTTTCGCGAGAGCATCGACATCTTTGTCTGATCTGATATCGTATCCAGCGGCAAATCCATGGCAGGTATCGTAGCAGATGCCGACAGGGGAAACATCATTGAGATGCGCTATCACGTCCTGCACCTGTTCGAGAGTATACCCCACGTCTCCTGCTTCCCCGGCTGTATTTTCCAGAAGGATCGTCGCCTGGGGTGGATGCAGCCTCATCGCCATGTTCAGGGCGGCAGCCACCCGTTCAATCATCCAGGACGCTTCTTTGCCGTTCGCGGAGCCAAGGTGCGTAACCAGATATTCGGCTCCGAGATGCTCGGTCCGCTCGAGGTCTATGACAAACTGCTCGATAGATTTTTCGTACAGATCCGGACGGGAGGAAGCGAGATTAATCAGGTAATTTGTATGGACAAAAACCGGGGCGATGTCCCACTGTTTTCGAAGCTTTTTAAACTCATTAATGTCATCTCTGTCGAGCGGTTTGACTGTCCACCCGCGTGGATTGCGGCAGAATATCTGCATCGCAGAACAGCCGAGGTCATATGCACGCTCAACAGATTTAGAAAATCCGCCACTGATTGATACATGAAAGCCAAGACGCACGCTATGCCTCCTTAATCATTCTATTGAACATTTCTTCATCAATGATCGGAATGCCGAGTTCTTTCGCCTTGTCAAGCTTTCCCCCGGCCTCTGCACCCGCCAGCACATAATTCGTTTTTCTGGACACCGAACCCGCAGCATGACCGCCCAGGCGGCCAATGAGTTCTTCAATCTCGCTTCGCGGTTTCGAAAGCGTTCCGGTGACAACAATCGTAAGACCGTCAAAAATCCGTTTTTCCCGTTTCCGGCCGCCTTCGAAATCCGGGTTGGCTATCGTCAACCCTGACGCCAGAAGTGTATTCAACGTCCGCAGATTCTCCTTTTCGTGAAAGAACCCGGATATAGATTCAGCAAGTTTGTCACCCATCTGCTTTATCTCAACCACGCGTTCCGGAGCGATGTTGTATAAATCCTCGAGTTTTTGAAAATGCTTTGCGAGTTGTTTCGCCGCATACTCCCCCACATGGAGGATGCCCAGGGCGTACAGAAAGCGCGCGAGCGACGTTTGTTTACTTTTTTCAATGGCGTCGATCAGGTTCTGAGCCGATTTTTCTGCAAAACGCGGAAGTTCAAGGAGTTGATCATACCGCAGTGTATAAAGGTCCGCAAAGTGCCGTATAAGGCCCTGCTTATAAAGCAACTCGGCGTTTTTTTCGCCAAGACCTTCAATATCCATGGCGCCCCGCGACGCATAATGCGTGATGCGTT
>CAZYEF010000128.1:0-8865 GCA_964646375.1 uncultured Nitrospiraceae bacterium
AAAACCGCGGGACAAACCGTTTTCCATGTTCATCTCCACCTGCTCTCAGGGCGCTGGTTTTCTTGGCCGCCAGGATAATAACATATTCCTGTGGACACAGCAGTAATTGACTGTTGATAAGGCTTCCCATATCTTTACTCACAGTAAATAGATTTCTCTGCACATATATATGTTCCAGGTTTTCCTTTTTTTTTTACGTTTCTTTTCAGCCTTCCCCCCCCCTTTTTAACATTTAAACAACACCTACTACTACGGCTACTATTTTATTTATTTATATTAATAGTATAGTACCTACAACAAAATACACGTTTACCGCCCTCAAAACACTTTTCGGTTTACATGAAAGTTTGTTCAGGACGGTTATTTTTCTTGACAATGTAAAGTTTTTGCTTATAATAACTCTCTATTTTATTTTTATAAGGAGCAGAAGCAATGTCAGAAACTACTGCGCAAAAAAGCAATCTTAAACAGAAAAGAGCACAAGGGTTCCGGAAGAGAATGAGCACTGCAGGTGGTAGAAAAACTATTAATCGCCGGAGAGCAAAAGGAAGAAAACGTCTCGCCGTATAGGTTCATGCCAGTAGGATGTAATACATGCCGTATACATACCGAAGAAGCGAGCGTTTAAAAAAAAATAGTGATTTTTCATTAGTCATGAAAGGTAAAAGACTGTCTGTTGACGGTCTTTCTCTTTTTTGTGTCAGAAATTCAATGGATAATTTCAGAATCGGAATTTCTGTTAGTAAAAAACTGGCTTGTTCTGTAAGACGAAATAGATTAAGGCGACAGATTAGAGCGTGCATCGGTGAAATTCTTACTAACCATTCAAAAGGATATGATCTTGTTTTTATTGCCCGCCCCGAGTTGCGGACTGCATCATACAAACAAATTTTAAATACAGTTAAGAAAATTTTGCATAACGCAGTACTTTGATAAATTTTAGGTTTCTCATGCACACAACTCTGAAAAAAGCAATTATCTGTCTCTTAAGAGCATATAAGCGTTTTATTTCTCCCTGTTTTCCACCTGCTTGCAGGTTTATACCAACCTGTTCAGAGTATGCAATCGAGGCATTTGAAAAGAAAAATTTATTTACTGCAGCATGGTTGACAATGATACGCATTGCCAAGTGTCATCCTTTTCATCCTGGTGGATACGATCCCGTACGTTAGATCATTTCTGGAGGATTCATGGAAACAAAAAACCTTTTTTTAGCGATTACGCTTTCAGTTGCTGTTTTTATCGTTTATTTAGTTTTTTTTGTCAAACCACTGCCACCAACAGGACAACCAAACACGCAGGCCCAGCCAGAAAAACGGGAAAATATTCAACATAAATCTGATCAAAAAAAAGAAGCGGAAACCCCGAAAACTGCGCCTGCCGCACTTCAGCAATCGTTGAAAGGGAAAGAAATACTCGTTGAAACAGATTTGTTACGAGCTGTCATCAATACTGCAGGTGGTGTTGTTACTTCCTGGGAATTAAAAGATTATCAGGAGGCAGACAAGTCAGATGTTGGGATAACAGCCATATATAAACAGATTATGGGGCAGGCACGCAAGGAAACAAAAACTAAAAAGGAATTAGGCAAAGTGCTGCTTCTTCCCGAAAAATCCCAAGTGGAGACAAAGGACATGGTTTATCCTTTGACTGTTGTTCCGATTGACAAAGCACAGTATAAGCATTCGCAGGTTGTGTATCGTGCGAATATTGAGAAACCAATAAAACTTTCAAAAGATAAATCCACGGAAACAATTATTTTATCGTATCAGGGCCCCGGCGGAATAGTAATTGAAAAAAGCCTGACTTTTTACAATAATGATTACAAGGTTGATATTGGCATTAAAAGTTCAGGCATAGAAGGGTATATCCTTAGTCTCGGAACGGATTTTGGTTTTGCTGATAAAATAAGTTCTGATGCTAGCGACCGGGTCGGCCTTTCCGCACAAACAGACGGCAAATTAGTTTCTGAAAAGATTGAGAAAATAAAAGGGGAGCAGCAGTACAGCGGAACAATAGATTGGTTTGGGCATGAAGATAAGTATTTTACGGCAACAATTCTCTACGGGAAACGCGCCACGATAACCAGCAGAAAAACAACGGCACCACCCGAGATTGGCGACTTACTTACCACAGAACTGACAATAAAAGACAAACCAGATGTGCAGACTTTCACTCTTTATGCCGGTCCAAAAAGTTTTTCCTTGCTTGCGGCACAGGGCCATGGATTAGAGCAGCTGGTAGATTACGGTTGGTTCAGCATTCTTGCGAAACCGATGTTTTGGCTCATGCAGCGTTTTTATGATTTTTCGAGAAACTACGGTATTGCAATTATTTTGCTCACCATTGTTGTAAGAATTTTATTATTTTACCCATCCCTCAAGAGTTCACTATCCATGGAGGAAATGAAAAAGATGCAGCCGCTGATGGCTGCGGTCAAAGAACAGTATAAAAAAGATCCGAAACGCATGAACCAGGAAATGATGAAACTGTACAAGGATCATAAAGTAAACCCGCTCAGCGGTTGTCTGCCTATGTTGTTACAGTTTCCCTTTTTTATCGCCCTGTACAACGTTCTTGCGGTATCTATTGAATTGCGACAGGCTCCCTTTATTCCTTACTGGATCAATGATCTTTCCGCGTACGATCCGTACTATATTCTTCCCTTGCTTATGGGTTTAAGCATGATCGTGATGATGAAGATGACTGCAACGTCAGATCCGCAACAGACAAAAATCATGATGATAATGAACGTTGCGTTTATTGTCTTTTTTGCGTGGCTCCCGGCGGGTCTTTTATTGTACATTACCGTGAGCAATATACTGTCCATTGTGCAGCAGATGTACGTGCATCGTATTATAACTAAGAGAGAAGCAGCGGCGCAGTAATCGATTTACCGCTATTTGTTCACCTGTGTTTTTATTTCAAACACCGGCGGATGCATGATAACTTTTTTAACAGCACACTGGTCCGCTACTTTTATTAAAGCATTGTGATATTTTGATGGAAAATCCACAGGAACATGAATGGTTATAATTATTTTATTCAGCTGTGTTTTTCCGTCGTCTGTTTTTTTGTGCTCGACACGTTGAGTAAGCGTTAGTTTTTCCGTCGGAATGTTTCGCTCTTGGCAAAAGCTCAGAATGTAGATGCCTGCGCAAGTTCCCAGAGAAGCAAGGAAGTGCATGAATGGACTTGGAGCTGTTCCTTCACCACCGTCTTTTATTGGTTGATCTGTCTTAATAATCATCCCATTAATTTCTGCATCCACCTTTTTCCCGCCAGGGAAGGATACCATGACTTCCATTACATCCTCCTTTTTTTGCTCTGTTAGATTGTTTGGTTTTTTTACTTGCCTTTTACTTGGTAGTATTTCTATTATAGTATAATTCGCCGGCCTCAATACAGGAGTAGCGATAAATGTCTAAAATAATTCTTCTCTTTTGTTGTCTTTTGGTCCTGTCATCCTGTTCTTCAAGAAAACAAAGCACAACTTTGCAACAAGACATGCCGGTGGGTACAAAAACAACACAGAAACCCTACACAGTATTCGGGCAACGGTATGAACCGCTACAAAGCCATGAGCGTTTTATCCAAACAGGAGTTGCCAGCTGGTATGGTAAAGATTTTCATGGGAAAAAAACCAGCAGCGGTGAAAAATATGACATGTACGCACAGACAGCTGCACACAAAACGCTTCCATTGGGAGTATATGTCAGGGTCTATAACACAAATAACCGCCGAGAAACAGTTGTACGCGTAAATGATCGTGGTCCTTTTGCAAAAGGAAGGATCATTGATTTATCGTATGCAGCGGCAAAAACTCTCGGAATCGACATTGCAGGAACAGCATTCGTCAAAATTGAGGCGCTGGGATATCGGCCGACAAGTGCCGCTGATAGTGCTTCCAGCAAACAACCGGTTTATAATCAAGGCAATTTTACTGTCCAGATTGGCTCGTTTAAGGAACAGACCAACGCATTACGTTTGTCAGGAGAAATGAAAAAACACTACGGCTTCTCGGATGTGCGCCTTACTGATGTAAAAGGCGAGCTTTTTTACCGCGTTTATGCGGGGCGATATACTACACTCGAATCTGCAGAGCAGGCAGAAGAAAGATTTGTTTCGTTGGGATACGCGGGGAGTTTTGTTGTTTCGCTTGACTGATTTTTAGTCGAGCGGCATAGGGTTGCAGACGTTTTTACTGGAGTCAGCAACTCTGCCGCAATTGAAACAAATGAATTTAGGTTTTTTTGTAAGTTTTTTGATTTCTTCAAACAGGCCTTTGGTAGCCAAAATACAAAGGTGGCAACCGTGGTCTCCACTGCAAGTGTTTTTCGACATAACAACCTCCCACGTGGTATCTATACCTCACAATTACTGGAAACAACATTCGCTATGCCGGCGATTAGCGGCAACCCAGCTATGTCTGATTTCTTTCACACCACTCCCGTGCATTCTGGAACATTTTGAGCCAGGGGGAAGCGCTCAGCGTTTTTCTGAGCTTTTCCGGCATCCAGCCCCATTGCCATGTTAGTACGGCACGCTCAGGATGCGGCATCATCGCC
Source organism: uncultured Nitrospiraceae bacterium (assembly GCA_964646375.1). Taxonomy (GTDB): domain Bacteria; phylum Nitrospirota; class UBA9217; order UBA9217; family UBA9217; genus JBAZLV01. Next base: position 4,569 of record CAZYEF010000128.1, read on the forward strand.
AAATGGCGGCCATCCGGCGAGCAAAGACCGGCAATGCCGGCAGGCGAACCATTCGGATTAAAGGGATATGCTTCGGTGATCTGCGACAGATCATCAACATAACGAATAGGAGCAAGACCGAACTCACATTCGTTGAAGATGTTTTTATCCGGGAAATAGGCCATGCCTTCACCGTGGGCGACCCAGATACCGAGCACGGATTCCTGCATGTCTTTGAGCATGATGGCAGGGCTTCGGAGAATCCTTACTGTCGAAAAACGCGATTCAAACCGGCCGGATGTATTATGAATAAATCGCGGCTGGAGATCATCTGAAATTCCACGCCAGGGAACCCATCCGATAAGAGCCATAAGCTGGCATCCATTGCAGACCCCGAGGCTGAAGGTGTCGGGACGATGATAAAATTTTTCAAATTGAGCCCAGACGTTTTTATTAAAGCGTATGGATGCTGCCCATCCTTTTGCAGAGTCGAACACATCCGCATAGCTGAATCCACCTACAAAGACAATGCCGCGGAACTGCTCCAGGGAAATCCGCTCCTCAAGCAAGTCGGTCATGGTGACATCGTATGGATCAAATCCGGCAAGGTAGAAGGAGGAGATCATTTCCCGGTCGCCATTGCTCCCTTCTTCGCGGAGAACGGCAACTTTGTATTTGGAGTTGCTCCTGAGGATGCGGCTGTTCGTCGGCGAGGGTTCAAATGGTATGACATAGGACGGACCTTTACGGTCATAAATATTGTTCTGTTCTTCGAAAATGTTCTTTGGATTGCGTTGCAGCTGGTCGAGTCGGTGGCTTGTTTCTTCCCAGATATTCCGCAAAACGCGCATATCTTCCGAGAGGACAGATGTACTGTTTACTGCGATAGAAACCTTTTTTTCTGCGGTGCTCCTGCCGAGAACAGCATACGGCACAGATGCTTCTTCAAGAACGGAGAGAATCGAGGGTTCGTCAGACGGTCGATATTCCACTACGAGGCCGAGTTCTTCAGAGAAAAGCGTGGCGACAGCATCATCGGTTTCTGATTTTATGTTCACGTCGATTCCGCAGTTTCCCGCAAAAGCCATTTCAAGCAGCGTTGTTATCAGGCCACCATCGGAGCGGTCGTGACCGGAAAGAAGAAGCTCTTTTTTTATCAGCTCTTGGACCGCGTTAAACGCATGGATCAGTAAATCCGGGTTTTCAAGATCAGGAGTTTTATCGCCAATCTGGCCGAAAACATGCGCAAGTGCGGATCCTCCAAGGCGGTTCCCACCGTTGCTGAGATCAATGAACAGAAGCTTGCTGCTTCCCGGTTCTTTGAGGTCCGGAGTAATGGTTTTCGTGATATCCGGGCAGGTAACATAGGCTGAGATAACAAGTGTGCCCGGCGACTTCACGGTTTCGCTCGAGTTGTCCTGGTTTACCACCTTTGCAGCCATGGAAAGACTGTCTTTTCCTCCGTCAACGGCAATACCAAGTTTTATCATAAGATTCCGCATTGCTATAGCCGCATCATACAGTCTTGCACCTTCTCCCGGGAGCTTCGGAGCCCACATCCAGTTGGCGGAGCAGCGAATATCTTCGAGCTTGCTCACCTGTGCCCAGATAATATTCGTGAGTGCTTCGCCGACGCTCATGCGCGCCATTGCAGCGGGATCAAGGAATTCCTTGATCGGCTGCTCTCCTATTGAGATGGCAGCGCCGGTGTGACTGAAGTGAGACTGTGCAATAACCGCTACGTCGGACACTGTCAGCTGAAGAGGACCAGCACACTGCTGGCGAGCTATCAGACCGGTGACCGATCTGTCAACCTTATTTACTAGGAAGCGCTTTGAACCCACCGACAGGAGCCGGAGCACGCGATCCAGTGCTGATCGGATAGTCAGGCCATCCGGCAGATTAAGGGGCCTGAGCGTGGCAGTTTTTCGGTCCATCCTGAAAATTTTCTGCGGCATATCGCCCAGCACCTTGGAGAGTTCCAGATTTACTGGAGTTGAATCGTCTGTGTCGTCGTGCAGCACCATATAGCCATCACCGGAAACGGTTCCGATAAAAGCAACGGGAACCTTCTCCCGGCTGCAGAGTGTTTCGAACAACGGCGCATGCTCAGGCCGCAGCAGGAGAGCAACCTGTTCCTGGTATTCTGCTCCCCATATTTCGAGCACGGAAAGCGTTTCGTCGCCGAGAATGATTTTTCTGACTTCAACTCTGGCACCCGCGGGGTGGACCAGCTCTTTTACAACGTTGCAGTTGCCTCCCGCCCCCTGGTCATGAATGCTTACGATCGGATTTTTATCTCCGTATTCGACGCACGCGCGAATAATCCGATGGAGCTTCTGCTCCATTTCCGCATCCCCCCGCTGCACGGCATTAAAGTCGAGCTCAGCGATGTTCTCGCCTTGGATCATGGACGACGCTGCTCCGCCGCCCATGCCGATGCGGTAGGCGGGGCCGCCGACTTTCACCACCAGCATGCCTTTTTCAGGATCGGATTTAGACGTGTGGCGGGCGTCGATCTGGCCGATACCGGCACTGAACATGATGGGCTTGATCCACTCTCTGCGCTCACCATCGGGCAGACGAAGCCCGAACGAGCGAGTGAACCCCTGAATCACCGGCTCACCAAACTTGTTTCCGTAGTCTGAGGCACCGTTGCTAGCTTCAATTTCGATGTCAAGCGGGGACGCAAAATTATTCGGATATGAATAGCTTGCGTCTTCCCAGGGGAGTGGATAGCCGGGAATGCGAAGATTGCCGACGCAATAAGCCGCAGTGCCCGCGACGACAAGGCCGCCGGTGCCCGTGCCGAGCACATCGCGGATGCGACCGCCGGTTCCGGTTTCGGCGCCGGGAAACGGCGCGACACCGGATGGAAAGTTGTGGGTTTCAGCGGTAAGAATAAAATGGTGCGTTTTGGACGTTTCACGAAATGCGGAAGGACGGAATAGATTTTCCGGCACAATTGTGGTTATTGCATAACCTTTGATGGCGCTTGAATTGTCGCAAAAAGCTATAACACTGTTGTTTTTGTTCGCTTCATACGTTGATTTGACGAGGCTCATCAGCGTTTCCGGTACTTCCTTCCCGTCAACAATAAGCCGGCCGCGGAAAAACCAGTGGCGCGAGTGTTCGCTGTTAGACTGTGAAAGATCAAAACACTCGACATTTGTCGGGTTTCGTTTGATTTCCCGGACGAAAAGATTTGTGTAGTAATCAAGGTCCCAATCATCAAGTCCCAGTCCCATCTCGATGTTGATTTTTTCGAGTGCACTTCGGCCTTCTTCAATAAGAGGAACAATGCGGGTGGAGGCAGGTCTGGCCCCTGATTCGAACGTCTTGAGCGTTTCAGAATAGGGACATTCTGTCATGCGGTCATGAACAAGTGCGAGAAACGCGGATCTGAGTTCAGCCGTTGCCGGCGCGCTTTCGTCCAGGGCGAGCAGATACCGGCGTGAGCGCTCAATGCGGGAAATTTTTTTGAGGCCAGAAGAGCGGCAAACAGAAACCGCGTTTGTCGACCAAGCTGTGGTGAAGTTCAGCCGAGGTCCGACTTCCAGAAGCACCTGCTGGTTATCGGTTTCGGTTGTTGAACGCGAGAGGAGGAAACTTTCATCTGAGAATTTTTCGGGCTCAAACGTCTCCGCAAGCAGCCAGCGGACCAATTTTTTTTCTTCTTGTGTCAGTGGGGCAGAGGCTGCAATGTTAAAGCAGAATTCCGTATCGATTTTTTTAATTGCGGAAGAAACTTTTTCCTGAGCAAGTTTGAGCAAACCGGCGGTCTGGTATGCAGAGAGTGCCGGAGTGCGGTAGCAATGAAGGATTATCATAGTCAGTAATTGTGCGACGAGTTCAGATTTGAGCTTTCATGGATAATGTGCACAACGGCAAATGTCTTTTCCACGCATCGGAGAGGGACAGGGATGAGTGTTTAAAAAAAAGCCGGTGGTGCACAATTAAGTTGTAAATTTTTACCGGTCTGTCAAGGACACAACCTTTTGTTCAGCAGCTTTTTTTTCACCGGCCATTTCACATTTTCCGTCAAAGGTGACCCCTTCTTCAATAATGAGCTTGGGGGTTCTTATGTTGCCTTCTATGTTTCCCGGGGCAAGAATATGCACTTTTTGACTGGCATTGATGTTGCCAACGATTCTGCCGCTTGAAATAATTGTTCCGACAGAAATTTCACCCTGTAGAAAGGCCCCATCTCCCGCAATGAGCGTATCTTTGGACACGATTTCACCGTCTACCTTGCCGTCGACGCGGATCGTTCCTTCAAAGCTGAGAACACCTTTGAACTCCGTGCCCTTTCCAAGGA
>CAZYEF010000129.1:0-8857 GCA_964646375.1 uncultured Nitrospiraceae bacterium
CAGGACTGGGACACGGAATACAACGACCTCATCCTGAATGTAAAAACGGTCGGGAACATTGAGGCGGCACTGGAGCACATCGCGGCACATGGCTCACAGCACTCCGAGGCAATCGTGACAAACGACTACCAGAACGCGTTGCGGTTTCAGCGGGAAGTCGACGCGTCTGCGGTTTTTGTGAATGCCTCGACGCGTTTGAACGATGGATTCGAGTTCGGTTTGGGAGCGGAAATCGGCATTTCCACGACCAGAATCCATGCGCGCGGTCCCATGGGGCTGGAAGAGCTGACCTCAACCAAATTCATCGTGTTCGGCAACGGGCAGATCAGGCAATAAAAAACCGGAGGCGGCTTGGCTCGGAAAATCGGGATTCTCGGCGGAACATTCAACCCGGTGCATAATGGCCACCTTGCCATTGCAGAAGAGGTTAGAAACCGGTTGCAGTTGGACCGGGTTCTTTTTATTCCCTCATATATTCCACCGCATAAACACGAAGAAGAGATTCCTTCCGCTTCGCAGCGCTTCGAAATGATCCGCCTCGCGATTTCCGGAAAGCCATTCTTCGACGTAAGCGATATCGAAATCGCGCGCAAGGGGAAATCGTACACCGTTGATACTATTCTGGAACTGCGCAAGCTGCATCCTGATGTGGAATTTTATTTTATCATCGGCCTTGACGCCTTTGTGGAAATGCAATCGTGGCATCAATGGGAGAAGCTGCTGACTCTGTGCAGTTTTGCGGTGATACCCAGGCGGGGACATCATTTTCTTGATCTGTGCCGGATGGATTTCCTGAAAAAAGAGCGGCTCATTTTGTCCGAATTGGACAGCGACGTGCGGTCGCAGGCGATCATGCGGGATGATGCCTATTCCCTTTATCTGCTGAGCATTCCGCTGCATGATATATCGTCGACGGACATTCGCAGAAGGGTAAAACAGGGAATCGGCATCAAATATCTCTTGCCTGAACCGGTTGAAAACTATATAATTAAAAATAATATCTATGTATAATTCATTGGACACGGCGCAGCTCTGCGCTGAAGCCGCTGACAGCAAGAAAGCATTCAATATCAGGATCCTCGATCTTCGTGAGCTTACCTATATCACGGATTTTTTTGTGATCTGTTCAGGAAGCAATTCCACGCAGGTGGGCGCTGTTTCGGACGCGGTTGCCCAGACTCTTGCGGCAAACGGATTGCACCCCTCCCATGTGGAAGGGCTGGCGGAGTCGAGCTGGGTGCTGATGGATTACGGCGATGTGGTAGTGCACATCTTCGAGGAGCAGACCAGATTGCATTACGGTCTCGAAAAACTCTGGAGCGACGCTCCCCGCATAGCGGCCGCGGCGGTGCATACTTCACCTTCATGAAACTGAGCATTCTCTGCATGGGGAAGACGAAAGAGCGCTTTGTTCAGGAAGGAATCGCGAAATATGTGCGGTATATCAGGCCGTACGCTGATATAGAACTCAAAGAACTCCGGGAAGAGAAAATCGGCGACCTGAGAGATGCCCCTCTGGTGAGGAAAAAGGAAGCTGAAAGAATTTTCAAAACAGCGCCGGCGTCGGCTCATCTTGTATCACTCGATGAGCGGGGAGTGGAGTTCACCTCCCACGAATTTGCACTTTTTCTGAACAAACAGCTTGAATCAGGGATCCGGGAAATGGCTTTTATCGTGGGAGGGGCCATAGGACTTGATGAAAGCGTGACTGAACGTTCACATACCGTGATGGCGTTATCCCGCTGGACGCTGACGCATGAAATGGCAAGATTGGTGCTTCTTGAGCAATTGTACCGTGCGTTTACCATCATCAAGGGGAAAACGTACCACTATTAGTTATTAATTCGGCAAACACCAGGGAGCACTCTCTGTACGACGCTCCTGCCAGAAAGGGTTGCGGATGAGATTCGTAGTGACTTTCATTGCTGCTGCTGTTGTGATTTTTGTTGTGCTGCTGAAGGAGATCAATCAGGGGATGGTTACCGTCTATCTTCTACCTTCAAAGTCCTACGAACTTTCCAAAACGGTTTTTTTCCTTCTGTCTTTTGCCATTGGTGCAGGCATAATCCTCTTTTTATATCTGCTGCGCGATATCAGGCGTTTTCTGCGCGGGCTGAAAGTGCAGCGCGAACAGAAAAAACGTCTCAAAATACAGGAACTTTATTCGAAGGGGTTGAATTCCCTCCTTGCAAAGCGCAACGCGGACGCGGCCCGTTTTTTTCAAAAAATCCTTGCCATTGATCCCAACCATGTGGATACGCTCCTTCGACTGGGAATCAGCCAGCTCAGACAAAAAAATCTGCAGGAGGCTATTGTTACCCATCAGAAGGCACTCAACCTTGAGCGTGACAATCTGGAGGTGATGTTCTCGCTTGCCGCGGATTATGAAGAGGCGAAGCGCTATGATGACGCTCTTGGAATGTACAAAAAAATACTCTCCAAGGACTCTTCAAACCTTACCGCGCTCATGAGGATGCGGGACCTTTATCAACGACAGAACAACTGGGCTGAGTTGTGCGATACGCAGACACAACTGCTTGCCACTCCGCTTACTACAACGGAACGCGATATTGAACATCGAAGACTGGTCGGTTTTAAGTATGAATTCGGCCGCTCTCTTCTCGAATCCGGTGAATTCGACCGGGCCAGAAAGATATTCCGGGGCGTTATCAAACTGGATAAGGATTTTATTCCGGCGTATCTGGGCCTGGGGGAAGTGTACGTTGAAGAAGGAAAAACCAAGGAAGCCGCGGCCCTCTGGGAAAAAGCCTACAAAATCACCTCTTCCCCCCTGCTGCTCCATCGTCTTGAAGATTTCTTTCTGAAACAGGGGGAGCCAGCCAAAGCGATTGAAGTCTATACCCGGGCTTTAGCCTGGCGGCCTCAGGACACGGAACTAAAGTTCTTTCTTGGAAAACTGTACTACCGGCTGGAAATGGTAGATGAGGCGTTTGATGTCCTGGCATCCTCTGACTGGGGAGACCGGGAATATCCGGACGTGCACAAACTGCTCGGAAATATTTACCTTCGCCGGGGTTCACTTGGACTTGCCTCCTCTGAATTCAAAAAAGCCCTTGGTTTTAAAAAGCAGGTTGTCGTGCCCTATGTCTGCTCGAATTGCAATGCGCAATCCCCTCAGTGGTCGGGACGCTGCCAGAACTGCGGGAAATGGAACACGTTCAGTGTCAAATTGTAGCAGCGAGCCGCATAACCAACACTTCAATCTTTGCAGAGCGAACAATTCCACTCCTCACCTTGACTATGATATTTTCTGCCGGCAGCGCGGCTTTTAAGCGCAATGTTTCAAAATTGTTTTTTGTATGAGGATTCTTTATGTCTGACAGGCAGGTAGTACTGATTGTTCTTGATGGCTGGGGCATTAGCGGAAACAAGGCGGGGAATGCCATTGCGTCTGCCCGCACGCCTGTTTATACACGCTTTCTTCAGGACTACCCGAATACGGAACTTCAGGCGTCCGGCGAATCAGTCGGCCTTCCCGACGGACAAATGGGAAATTCCGAGGTGGGACACCTGAATCTCGGGGCAGGCAGGATCGTATATCAGGACTCAACGCGCATCAGCAAGGCGATAAAAGACGGAGATTTTTTTCAGAACACGGCGCTGCTTTCCTCGATGGACATGGTCAGAAAATCCGGCACGTCACTTCACATTATGGGGCTTTTGTCCGATGGAGGAGTGCACAGCAGGATGGATCATATTTTTGCCCTGTTTGATCTGGCAAAGACCCGGAATATTACAAAGATATTCTTTCATGCTTTTCTGGATGGAAGGGACACCCCCCCCGCGAGCGCTTTGCAGTATGTGAGGCAGCTTGAAAACCATTTTTCCGAAATCGGCATCGGCAGGATTGCGACGGTGTCCGGCCGATATTACGCCATGGACCGGGACAAGCGCTGGGAACGTGTTCAAAAAACTTATGAAGCCGTGGTTTCCGGTGACGGAATACGCGCATACTCGGCATGGGAAGCGATTGAACGGAGTTATGCAAATCAGCTTACGGATGAATTCATGCTTCCGACCGTCATCCAGAAGGAGGGGACAAACACCCCCCTTGCCACAATCCAGGACCAGGACGCCGTTATTTTCTGCAATTTTCGTTCGGACCGGGCGCGCGAAATAACACGCACGCTTACTGATAATTCCTTCCAGGGTTTTCAGCGGACCTTTGTTCCAAAGCTTTCCTCATTTGTATGTCTTACCTGCTATGATGAAAGTTTTAATCTGCCGGTGGCGTTTGCGCCGATGCGGTTGACGAACATCCTCGGGGAGGTGTTGAGCGCCCGGGGGATAAGGCAGCTTCGCATAGCAGAGACCGAGAAATATGCCCATGTTACTTTTTTCTTTAATGGTGGTGAAGAACCGCCGTTTCCGCTTGAAGACCGCGTTCTGATTCCATCCCCGCGTGATGTGGCCACCTATGACAAAAAACCGGAAATGAGCGCTTATCTGGTGACTGATGAACTTGTAAAACGCATTTTGTCCCGGAAGTACGGCTTTATCCTGGTGAACTATGCGAACCCTGACATGGTCGGCCATACCGGCATCATGGATGCAGCGGTCAGGGCGGTTGAGGTGATCGATGAATGCCTTGGACGGGTGCTGCACGCTGCGATGGAAAGCGGAGCACAGGTAATTCTTACCGCGGACCACGGCAACATTGAGATGGAAATGGATTGTGCCACTGGACAGCCGCATACTGCACACACGACCGATCCCGTACCGTGCATTGTCATGCGGAAAGATGTTGTGCTTAGAAACGGGGGAATTCTCGCGGACATAGCGCCCACCGTGCTTGACCTTATGGGGATCGAAAGACCCGTGGAGATGACGGGGAAAAGCCTTATCGCATAAGCGACAATCGTCTTTTTAAAATATGCATCTTTTTAAACATGTTCTTGATTTTATTCTGCCCACCTTTTGCGCATACTGTGGTGACCGGCTTGGCGATTCTTCTGTTCCTTATTTCTGCTCTTCCTGCTGGAACGATTTTACGCTGATCCAGGAGCCGGTTTGCTCGTGCTGTGGAAAACCTTTTGAATCACCTGAAGCCTTGACGCATAGTCCTGATCATGAATGCGGCGCATGCAGACGGGAACATCCTTTTTTTGATCAATCGCTGTCAGTCGGATATTTTGAAGGATCATTACGAGAAGCGATTCATCAGTTCAAGTATCGGCCCTGCCGGTCGCTGGGAAAACCACTGGGTCAGTGGATGCGGCGCAACATCCGCCTGGTTTCGGATATTGACCTGCTCATGCCGGTGCCTCTTCATGCCAGAAGGCTGAAAAAAAGGGGGTTTAATCAAGCGCTCATGCTCGCATTCCAGATAAGCAAAGAATGCAAAATCCCTCTTTCATATGACAATCTGGTGAGAACAAAGCACACCAAACCGCAGGTTGAACTGAGCAGCGATGAGCGTATCAAGAATGTTGCAGGCGCATTTGATTTGCGAAAACCTGTCCTGTTGCAGGATACAAGAATTCTACTCGTGGATGACGTGCTGACAACAGGCGCCACCATGAATGAATGCGCTCGTGTACTCAAAAATGCGGGTGCGGGCCAGGTCACAGCGCTTACTCTTGCACGGGCTATATAGCCCTTCAAAAAACGGAGTTGCTTTCTTCTGACTGGGGCCGTCTTGACAGGCAGAAAAGGCTTAAGTACGCCTTATCAGCAAACAGCAAGAATACAACCCATCGTTTTTTCAAATCTTATTCTGCTGCCCGTATTATGCAACATGGCGTTTTTTTTCATTATATGTGAATATTACCTTGACGAATAAACATCTCTATTGTTATCATCAATCATAAGCAAAAAGCACATCAAGCTGTTTTTGCAAGGAGGTGAAACCGGCAACTATCAGTCTTTATTTTACCCCATTTAAACAATACACAGAAGGAGGTATGTATATGCGGAGATCAACTTTAAAAGTAATACTCTCGACCGCGGCTATTTTTGTGCTGATTGCAGGTGTCGCATCTGCCCAACTGGCCGGTTCGATCAGGGATGTTGTAGAACCCAGCGGCACCTCTGGCAAGGTGGACTGGACTACAGGTGTGGTGACTGCAGTTGGCATTGGAGCGCCACCTGTTCAGTCGGCAAATCCGGCGCAAGCGCGGGCCATGGCGGAACGTGCCGCGCAGGTTGTTGCCTACCGGAATCTGCTCGAAGCCGTAAAAGGGGTGCGTGTTGACTCTGCCACAACTGTTGAAAACTTCATAGTCACAAGCGACGTCATCAAGACACAGGTCAATGGCATTATCCAGGGGGCAACAATAATGGATAAAAAATATATGTCTGATGGCTCTGTCGAAGTAACAGTCGGCATGAAGCTTACCGGTGCTTTGGCTGATGCGTTGCTTCCTAAGGGGACGATCACTCCCCAAGCAGGATTGTCCGGTATCCCGATTCCCGGGACAACGGCTCCGGAACAGCCAGCCGCACCGGCTAAGAACGGCATAGCATACACCGGCCTGATAGTGGACGCGCGCGGTCTTGGAGTGAGACCTGCCATGGCCCCCAAGATACTGAATGAAGAAGGGAAGGAAGTTTATGGTTCAGCCTGGATCAACAGAGACTGGGCGGTGAAAGAAGGAATGGTCGGATATTTGAAGGATCCGGCGGCCGCACAAGCGAATCCCCGCGTGACCGACAAACCCCTTTTGGTGAAAGCGGTCAGGGCGGCAGGCGATTCCCGGGTAGATATGGTGATCAGCAATGCGGATGCAACTGCACTTCATGGTGCATCGCAGAATCTGAGCATGCTTGAGAAATGCAGGGTCATTGTGCTTGTTGATTAGCATGCTTTAAAATCAAGCTGTTCAGCAGAACAACGACAGGAGGTATCCAATGCTTGCTCAACAAATGAGACTTCTTTTTGTGGCGGTGGCGATGCTGGCTATCGCGTTTTACGGTTGCGGTCCGAAAGTGGCTCCGTCCACGTCGGTAATGGACACGCCTGAATACCATTATAACCAAGGCCTGAAATATCTCGATAAAGAGCAGATTGACGAGTCGCTGAAAGAATTTGAAAGGGCCATTGCTCTTGCCCCCAAGGCTCCGCTCGGATATATCGGCAAAGGATTAGCACTCGGGAAAAAAGGTGATTTTAAACAGGCCGTTGAAAACATGGAAAAAGGCAAAAGCTTTGACAGCGGTATTGAGTCTTATATCGGGATGATCCGCCTGTCCGGTATGGAAATGGCCAAGGACCAGTCAAAGGTCAAGAAACTTCTGAAACAAGCTGAAAGTGAATTCGACGACGCTCAAAAAAAGGATCCCAATAGCGCTCCACTTTATTATTACACGGGCATGTGCTATAAGACAGCCTTGGATTTTGACAAGGCGGCGGAAATGTTCAAAAAGGTTCTTGACATGAACAAGGAATTCACCGGACAGGCCAATGCTGAATGGGCAGTGATTCAAAAAATTCAGCGTGCGGCACCCGGGACCGAAATCGGCAAGAAAATAGCACTCATTGACAGGATAAACAGGGCGGATGTCGCGGCGCTTTTCGATCAAGAAATGAATCTTGAAAAACTCTTCACCAAACGTGGTATTAAGACGTATGACACGAGTTTTAAGGCGCCCACGGAATCTTCTACACGGTTCTCGCCGGAAACCACAACCAAGATGGCAGCCGCCACGGATATCGCCGACAGCTGGCTCAAACCGAGCATCGAAACCGTACTCGGGCTGAAAATACGCGGACTTGAGGCCGGCCCAAACCATACGTTTGAACCGAATAAGATCATTACCAGAGGTGAGTTTGCCGTCATGCTCGAAGATATTCTCATTAAAGTCAGCGGTGATGAGAAACTCGCCACGAAATTCATCGGGACCTCTTCGCCGTTTCCTGATTTGAGAAACGATCATTATGCGTTTAACGCCATCATGGTCGCTACAACACGAGGCTTCCTGGAAGCTGACAAAGCAACCGGAGAGTACAAGGCAGGTGATCCTGTCTCCGGGGCCGATGCACTTCTTACTATTCGTGTTTTTAAAGACCAGCTTAAATTTTAACAACAGGACGGTATGCCCGCTCTGTCCGGACAGAGCGGGCTTTTTTAACGATGATGATCAACTCCCTGCTTGCGATTCTCTTTTCATTTGTTATGCTGGTTTGCGCGGGAAGCGCCTTTGCCGGGCTCAACGTGCTTGAGGGCGAGCATACGGTCGTTTATGATATCGTAAACCCACGCGGTGTCGCATTTATTCCTGATTATTCAAATGAATCTTTTGAGCAAACGGTGGTCACCCTTGATGAGTTCAGCAAACGGGTGACCGTAACTTCCAGAATGGGCCCCATGAAGACGAGGGTTCCCTTTCCAATTTCTTCCCGCGCACTTCCCCCGTCTGTTTCGCGGTATCTCCTTCCGGAGAGGGATCGACAGTCCGATGATCCAGCTCTCATGCGACTGGCAAAGGATATTACAAAAGAGAAACAATACGCTCACGAAGCTGCAAACGCTATTCTTGCATGGATAGCAGATGCTTTGACTTTTGACACGAGCATAACGGTTCCGAGCGACGCCGTTTCGGCTATGAGATACAGGAAAGCGTATTGCGTCGGTTATTCCAATCTTGCGGTTGCCCTGCTTCGCGCTGCCGGCATTCCTGCCCGCGTCGCGCACGGCTATCTGCCCCCAGGGTATGAATGGGGTTTTTCCAAAGAATATTGGGGTGTAAAGGTGAATGATGGAGGTTTTCATGCGTATCTGGAAATCTATTATCCTGATACCGGATGGACTTTCTCAGACGCTGAACATTCGCTGAATTTCGTGGATCCCTTTCATATAATTCTTCGTCTCGACGGTATCGACATGCCGGGGGTGTA
>CAZYEF010000130.1:0-8754 GCA_964646375.1 uncultured Nitrospiraceae bacterium
GCGCAATCCAGGAGCCGGTATCACTGGAAACGCCGATTCTTTCCGAGGAAAAAGAGCTGAAAGACGTAATAATTGATGAGAAAGCTGCTTCTCCGTTCAAGGTCCTAGAGAACCGGGAAGTTACAGGCAGGATTGAAGAGGTTCTCTCATCACTCACCGAGCGGGAGGAAAAAATCATCCGGATGCGGTTCGGCATCGGTGTAGGCAGCGAGCACACGCTGGAAGAGGTTGGAAAATTTTTCAACCTCACCCGGGAAAGGATCAGACAGATCGAGATTAAAGCGCTCAAAAAGCTTCGTCATCCGGTAAGAAGCAAACTTCTCAGAGAGTACGTATAGCGGAGAGAACAAAAAACAGAACAGAGATGAGAAAAGCTGTTCCTTAATAAAGGAACAGCTTTTTTATTCTGAGGCCACGTCATAAATACGGACCAGTGAGCCGTTAAATATAGCGCAGTTCTTTCAACTTCCGCAAGATGAGCGAAGCATTCGCTGCCGGCGGTTCCTGTCCGTCCAGCACCACCTCAGGGCTCGCAGGCGGCTCATAGGCTGTTTGCAGGCCTGGCACAGCGGCGATTTTCCCGGCGGCCGCGTCACGGTATATCCCTTTGGGATCCCGTTTCACGCATACCGCAAGAGGGCATTGCACAAAAACCTCGATGAATCTCGGAATGCATAATCGTGCAGAATCGCGGTACGATTGCTTATGAGCGGTGGCGTCAAACACAACGGGAATACCCTGCCTTGCAATCAACAATCCGATCTGGGCCAGCTTGGCATAAAACCAGTCGCGTTCATCTTCACGATAGGTCGGTTCAGGCGTAAGGATACGTCTCAGTTCATCAGACTCAAGCACGAGCGCATGCATTCCCACTCTTTCCAACTCCTTCACGACTTCCCCGGCTATGGAAGTCTTGCCCGACGATGGAATGCCGGTTATCCATACTGCGAAAGCCGGTACAGCGCTCATACAAGATACCTGTCCATGTTCAGAGGATCAAACCGCTCAGATGCAAGAACATTCCGGATAAAATTAAAAACACTTCTGCGCACGCCGTCCGGAAGACGCGGATACCAGTTGGGGCTCGCAATCACCAGTCCGCGCCAGGCATAAAATGGGGCGACAATCTCGAATATTTCAAGGTCCTCTGTCTTCTCGAGATAGTTTTTCCAGAAAAGATCAAACATCTTTCTAAACGGGCCTTCGAACGATCCCAACTGCACCAGTGACGAAAAAAGATAATTAATGGAGAGACTCGTCACATCATCCGCAGGATCACCCCACTCACCGCGGGAGCGGTCGAGGACTGTAAAATCCTCCCCTTCTCTGAACAGAATATTCCAGGGATGAAAATCTCCATGAACCCTGCTGAGGCGGTGCGTACGATGTTTAATGCGCCAGCGCCAGTCCACGCAGGCCCGTTCAATCGTCCGAAGAAGCGGTTGATCGATGAATTCGAATGCGGGGGGGTAGTTGTCGATCAGGCCCATGATGCACTCTCCGTGTCCCAAAAGTTCACGGATGCGTCTTGCGTAAAGTCCGGGAGAGTCGCTTTTTATGCGATGAATTTCCGCGAGATAACCCGAAAGCGCAACGACCCTTCTATAGTCCTGCTCGGAAGCGGTGTTTGTGCGTCCGATGCGCTCGAGGTCCTTGAAATATCCCTCCCCCTCCACAAATTCAGTAAGAAGAAAGAACTCGTTGGCGAGGCCCGTTGAAATGATCTCCCCGGAGGACAGAAATGCACCGCAGTCGAGGGACCGGACATGACGGGGAAGGCTGTTAAACGCAGAGTGTTCCCAAAGGATGGACTGCGCCCTGTCTGAAAAATGATCGTGCCCGTATGAGGATGGCTCCATGGTTTCGAGTACGGCCTTTTTTCGCTCGCCCGAAACTTCGTATTCCAGGAAAAGCGGGGAACCGTAGCCGAACGCTTTGAAATCACCGGGAGTTATCTGCCCTCCTTCCGCTGTCATGGAAAGTACACGGACGGTTTTGGTGTAATACGAGGTAAGATACTTTTCCACTGTCTGGATGGCAATCCGCGGCATGCGATCCTCGCTCTGGGAACTGGCTGCATGAGGAAGTATCCGATAGATATTATTGTATCACGGTTCCTGAATAGGAATGCCACCGGAGGAGAGGATTTTTCCTGGGCCTGGAGAAATGGTTTGCCGTGCTATGGAGGCTGTTTACGCGTCCGTGCCAAGCCGCCGCAGTCGGGTGTCATTGATCGGCAGCGGTTCGCCGGGGTTGAAAATCTCGTTACCGTATTGGATAGTATACGTCCGCCCGGGAATCTGTTTGCTGTAAGTAATGATAAGCCGACCAACGGTCTGTTTCATGTCCTGGGACGGCTCGCCGCTCAGCAAGGCCACCGGTCCGGGGAAGCCGTGCGGGGTGAACAGATGATATCCGTTGGGGGCAAGCGACATAAGAAAATTATTTTCATCGTTGTCGCGGCCGAGGACAATCTTGACGCCCGTATCCATGCGGTAGTGGCGTCCCACGGTCAGCAGGCGGATATCGCTTTCGTCAACAGCCTGTTTATCGGCGAAAAGATCTCGCAGCTTGTCTGAAAAATTCTTATCGGTGAGCAGACAGCCTCCAGCAGGCGTGGAGAAACCCCGGATTCCATAACGTTCGGCAAGTTGGAGCTGCACGCTTCGCGATCTGCCGCTGATTCCGAGCAGCTTTTCCCGGTTGATGGCACCCTGCTGCTCAGCCTTTGTCGGCGGAAGAAGTTTCGCGGATAGAGGGCGGAGCACCATGCCCCGCATATCTGCGTCCCGCTCTATGATATGAAGAGCATCGCGGCGCTGGGACATGGGCCGCTGTCCCAGTACCTCACCAGTCACGACAAAGGGAGCGTCCAGCTCCTGCATGACTTCCCTGGCCTTTTTTAACATGAATATCTTGCAGTCAATGCAGGGGTTCACGTTTTTTCCATACCCATGCACCGGGTTTCGGATCAGTTCGACATAATCCTGCCCCATCGTAACAACGCGAAGATCAAGTCCGATTGCCTTCGATACGCGTACGGCATGGGTTTCCGCTTCATTGCCGAAACTTTTCGAAAAAACCGATGTACAATAGAGCCCGGTCACCGAAAAGCCCTGCTCCATAACAACCTTTGCAGCAAGAATGCTGTCCAAACCGCCTGAAATAAGAGCAACCGCGTTCACGATGCACATTCCTCCCGGGAGAAAAACAACCGCAATATTATAAATCTCTGGTCATCGTTTTTGCAAGAGTGAATATAATATTTTCAGCTCTTTTTTCTGTTGGCACTTATAACATCAGAATATTCGAAGCTCAATGCAAAACGAAAAAACCGGTCGCTTCCGGAGTGGGCCGGAATCAGCTTGACCCGTTCCAGGAACTGATCTATAGTTCCGCAGCATCATACTGACGGACTTTTGCGGGGAGGAATCATTGAGACAGGCAAAAAAAGAAATAAAAACAATAGAAACCATAGTTGCGTTGCTGAACACCTGCCATGTCGGCAGATTAGGGACCACGAGCAGGGATGGTTATCCCATGGTGAAGCCGCTTAACTTTGCATACCTGGAAGGTAAACTTTACTTTCACAGCGCCCGTGCCGGAGAAAAAATTGATGATATCACGAAAGACAATCGCGTATGTTTTGAAGTGGATCTGCCCATTGCCCTTGTCAGAAGCAACGGGAGCCCCTGCAAAGCCCACTATCTTTACCAAAGCGTGATCATTAGAGGCAAAGCGTATATTGTTCACGACGAATCCGAGCGAATGTCCGCACTCATGCAACTCATGCAAAAATACCAGCCAAACGGCTTCAGCACGGAATTTCCTGAAGACAAATTGCGGTTGACGGAAATCATCAGAATTGATATCGAGGAAATGACCGGCAAGGAAGACCTGGGCGTTGATCTGTTCGGAGATCGCGCGTTGAAAGCATTAAAGGAAAGAACACAGCTTCCGATTGTACTCAACCGGGAGTAACTCGATTATGTGTATCGCTTTGGAACGAGAAAAACCGAAATTCTTCCGACGGCCTCTTATATTACTTAATAGTGGAGTCCCCGCCAGCAGGAGTCGAAGAATTCCACTCGCAAAGATTGGCAAGAAGAAGTAGCTGTCCAGCGCAAAACGAACCTCCAACTTCTGCCGAAAACTGCCATTGCCGTTCCTTCGCCTCAACCCTCTGTATCTATCGTATTTTGCCACAGGGATTTCTCCATAAATCACAGAAACAATATCCATCCGGCATAAATTATATAAGTTACACATTACTGATACTAGCAATAACATAACTTTATTTTTTGCTATACTAACAGCAACTGGTGCCGTCAGATCCTGGCATTAATCACACATTTCTTTAACGAAGGGCCTAGCTAACAATTTCCAGTGCTTTTCGGATACTAAAGACGCAACTGCCGCGATTAATATTAAACGAATAAGGAGCCAGACATGTCCATCCCTTGGAAATGGGTCGTCCTGTCAACCTCTCTCATCATTGTCTTTTTTTTATATTCTTCAATTGCCAGTGCCGAAACTAATCCGCCGGATATAGAGATGGCACTCATCAAAGGTGGCTGTTTCGAGATGGGTGATATATCCGGGGATGGCGATGCAAATGAAAAGCCGACCCATGAAACATGCGTTGGCGATTTTTATATCGGAAGATATGAGATTACCAATGCTCAATTCAGAAAGTTCAGGCCGGAGCATAATAGCGGAAAGTATGAAAATTTAATGCTAAATGAAGAAAAACAACCGGTGGTTAATGTTTCCTGGGAAGATGCTGTTGCATTCGCAAAATGGCTGTCGAAGAAAACCGGTCTTGTATACCGGCTCCCCACGGAAGCTGAATGGGAATATGCTGCACGAGCAGGCTCTAAAACCAGCAGATTTTGGGGCAACAATCCCGACGATGCCTGTTCGTTTGCAAATGTAGCAGATCTGACGGCAAAAAAACGCTGGCCCCGCTGGACCGTTCATGTTTGCGATGACGGGTATGCCGTCTCTGCCCCGGTGGGCACCTTTAAGCCGAACAACTACGGCATTTACGATATGCTCGGCAATGTATGGGAATGGTGCGAGGATGTTTACAATAGCGGCGCCTATTCCAGACTTCCTAAAAATAATCCTGTTTATGAAGGATCAGGCGAATACCGCGTAATGCGCGGCGGTGGCTGGAGCAACGGGCCTCTCGGAGTACGGAGCTCTCATCGTGTAGGTTTGAGCCCGGCATTCGGTCATCCGGCGCTCGGTTTTCGTCTGGTTATGGGAAAGCAGCAATAAACCGGCTATCTGTGTTCTGATTACGCTCCAGAGGAGGCACTCCATGGGGGACAAACGCATTTTTTTGTTCTTGATTTTCTTTGCATTTTTGCTTTCGCTTGCCCTGGCGTTCAGCAATACCGTAATGGTATCTGCCGCCCCTGCCGCTTTTCTTGCTCAAACCGATGTTGCTACCGATATAACTGCGACAATAGACAGTCAAACTCAAACCGATGTTGCTAGCGATATAACTGCAACAGCAGACAATCAGAAAGAATATATCGGAGCAGCAACGTGCAAGGGATGTCATGAAAATCAGTACACAAGTTACAACAGAACAATTCACGCAAAGAAAGATGTGCAGGGACCGGAGTACAAGGAAGCCTGCGAAACCTGTCATGGCCCCGGTGCAAAACATGTAGAAAAGGGTGGTGGACGAGGAGTGGACATATTCGACTTCGGCAAGAAAACGGCCCCGCAGGCAAAATCTGCAAAATGTCTGGCCTGCCATGAGGAGACAAAAAACCTGGCTTCCTGGAATATGAGCAGGCACAAAAATGAAAAAGTGGCTTGCAGTGACTGCCATGCGGTGCACGGCCGCAATCCGAATTATCTCAAAACCGACCAGTCAACTCTGTGCTTTGAATGTCACAAGGACATCAGAGCGCAATCATTCAGGCAGTCGCATCATCCTATCAAAGAAGGAAAAATCATGTGCTCGAGCTGCCACAATACGCACGGAGAGTTCGGAGAGAAGATGATAAAGGCAGATTCTGTAAATGAGCTTTGCTATAAGTGTCATGCGGAAAAAAGAGGCCCCTTTATGTGGGAACATCCGCCTGTGGAGGAGAACTGCCTGAATTGCCATACTCCCCATGGCAGCAATCATTCAAAGCTGCTGACGTCCAGAACACCTGTGCTCTGCCAGAGTTGCCATGAGTGGACCCAGCACCCGAGTACACCGTACACGTCATTTGAAACATTTTCCGGAGCGGCAACTGGCGGAAAAAACAGGTTGATTGCGCGAAGCTGCCTGAACTGTCATTCGACGATCCACGGCAGCAACGGTCCATCAGCACGGGGGCTGCATTTCGTGAGATAGGGGGAACTCGCCATGAAGTCAAAACAAATTTTTTTGACGTTGGGGATAATCTTTCTGCAATCCTTCCCCGCCCCTGCAGCGGACGGCACCTTTGAAGGAGAAATTAACGCCAACGGCGTCATCGCAAACGAATCCGGAGACAAGGCGAAGTTCAACGAGTACCGCGACATCAGGAGAAATGGCCTGTACGGAGGGTTCCGCCTAAAGTACGATTCAGATGACTTTTTTTTGCAAGGAACGGCCTCAGACATCGGTTACGGCACACAGCACTACCGGATTGACGGCGGAGCATACGGGAAATTTAAATTTTACATGGATTATGAGGAAATCCCGCATAATTTCACTTTTGACGCAAAAACTTTTTACAACGGGGCTGGCGGCAACAATCTGACATTTCCAGCTTTGCCCACAACAGACACATCCGGATGGGCACATTTTGACTACTTTATTAAGAGAAAAACCAGTGAGGGCGGCTTTAGCCTCCAAATGCCAAAGCCATTCTACTTCAGTGTTTCAGCCTCTCGTGAGGAAAGGACCGGCACAATACCCACTGCCGCCGCTGGTACGACTCCGGGCGGCATTGCCATAGAACTTCCCCAACCCGTAGATTATACAACAGACATGGTGCGTGCAGAAATCGGTTATGCAACAAAATCCTTTTTTGCGTCTCTGAGTGGCGAGTACAGCACCTTTGACAATGCAAATCATGTATTATTTTTCAATAACCCTGCCGGGCCACAGCCAAACGGTGATGCAATGAATCTCCCGCCAAGCAACCAGTATTATAAAATTGCATTTCGGGGAGGAGCCCAATTACCATTAAACAGCAAACTGAATATAAATCTTGCCATATCCAGGGCAACATCGGAGGCGGATCTTTTATCTTCCTACGTATCTACCGCCGTACAAGCCATTACACTGAGCAGCGCGCTTTTTCATGGGCAGGTTGATACCCAGAATTACCAGGCCGTTTTGACCTCGAACCCGATATCCTTCCTCTCAACAAATATTTTTTACAAATACTACGAACGGCACAATGCATCAGACCAGATAACGACAACAGATGCCGGTTTTGCTGGAGGAGTGCCGTTTACAAATCAGCTGTTCAGTTACCACAAAAATACCGCCGGCATCAATCTGGGAATAAAACTCCCCTCACAGTTCCATCTGCAAACAGGCTATCGCCATGTTATAACCGACCGAATGCGTGGAGATGTACCGGAGACAAGGGACAATTACTATACAACCGAACTCAAATGGCGGGGATCAGACCTGATAATTCCTAAAATCGGCTACGAACACCTTGAGCGAAACGCCGACCACGGGATACTCAACAAAATGTATGCTGCTGATCAAACCACGGAAAACGCGATTGCAGCGTTTATCGGCAGATTTGACGCAACAGAGCAGTCCAGAGATATCTATAAAGCCTCTATTGATATCTATCCTCTTGACAAACTCGATATAAATCTTGGGTATAAGTACAAGTTTGTGGCGTATCAAGACACCATGCTGGGGCTCAGAAGACGCACAAGCCACGTGGCAAATGTGGATGCCGGCTATGCCATTGGCACCATTATTCAGGTGAATGCTTATGTTGATTACGAAAATACCAGATCCTATCAATTCCAGAGAAGGTTTGCCGCTGCGGCAGGAGCGGACCCCAACGGAGCTACACAGGATGCAACCAATTACAACTGGGATGCAAGAATCAAGGATGGGACTTTTTCATACGGGGTTAGCGCGGAGGTTCTCCTCGTTCCCAAAAAGCTCGCTCTGTTATTGCAATACAATAACACAAAATCCAATGGAAATGTTGACCTGACCTATTTGAATGCAGCCGCACTCGCGGCCGGAACACCCGCCGGTACACGCACAAACGACAACATCGACCTGGGTGCCTGGGATGATTATACGCTGCAATCTCTCACGGTAAAGTTAAAATACACTCCCTGGAAGCCATTGACCATGGTCCTGGGTTATGCGTATGAAAGTTACACGTATAACGACGCTTCCTGGGATGGTTACGTAAATGTACCGGCAACAACCGGCACCAATGGCGCATTTCTGACAGGTGCATATGCAAATCCGAGCTACCATGCGAATATTGTATTTCTTTCCGCAGCGTATAAATTTTAGGTCTCCAAACAAGCAATGTCGTATCGAGCGGGAAATCATACATCTTGCGGGGCGGGTTCATACGAATGAACTGATTAAATCTGAACTTTATCCAAAAAAATAGGCCCTCCGGATCTGCCGAAGGGCCTTACGTGTTTTGACCTGCGGGAAAAATTACTTCTTTGCAGGTGCTGCTGCCGGTGCCGTTGCCGTTGCAGTCGAGGTAACGGTGGACGTTACTGCCGACTTTGTTGCTGGAGCAGGAGCCTGCT
>CAZYEF010000131.1:0-8683 GCA_964646375.1 uncultured Nitrospiraceae bacterium
AGGTCAAGGAAAAATCAACCGGCATGATCAGCGTCGGCGGAGGTTACAGCTCGGTAGACAAGGTGATGGGCATGATCGAATTCACCCAGGGCAACCTGTTCGGACGCGGACAACTTCTGAAACTCAAGGCCCAGGTGGCCATGGCCGGGACAACCAACCAGTATATGCTGAGCTTTCTCGAGCCTTATCTGTTCGACAAGCAGGTATCAGGCAAGGTTGATCTTTATTCACAGACCACGGAGTATGATGGATATAATGCCAAATCAAAGGGACTCGGCCTTTCAATCGGAAAGACCTTCGGAGAATATATTTCAACTTCACTCAAATATGGACTGGACAGCACAAAATATTCCTTATCAACGGAAAACAGCCTTACCCCTCCCATTGACATCCAGACGCTTATTAATGACTATGGGGATGGTAATACCAATAGTGCCACGATTATGACGAGTTCGGTAACATGGAGCATTGCAAGGGATTCGAGAGATTACTATCTCGATCCCAAAACAGGTTCAAGAAACAGCTTCTTTGTCCAATACGCGGGCGGTCCGCTCGGTGGAGACCCGAATTTTTATAAAACAGTGATCGATTCTGCCTGGTACTATCCGATGTTCTGGGACACGGTGTTCATGGTTCGCGGCAGATTCGGATACATGGAATCGCTCATTGATAAACCAGTACCGTTGACCGAGCGGTTTTTTGTGGGTGGACCAGGCAGTGTCCGCGGCTTTGAGTATGGAGGAGCAGGTCCTGTTGATGCCAGCGGTAATAGACTCGGCGGAACAAGAGAACTTATTTTTAATTTTGAATACAATTTCCCGCTGTATCCGGCCGCAAGGTTGAAAGGCCTCGTGTTCTACGACATCGGAAGGGCTTTTGGCATAGCACCGTTCAGATCTTTGAAAATTGAGGATTTGGCGCATTCTTATGGATTCGGTATTTACTGGCTTTCACCATTCGGACCGCTCAAGTTTGAATTCGGTTTCCCGTTGAAGAAGGATTCAACCGACAAACTGAGTTCGTTCGATTTTTCCATTGGTTCACAGTTCTAACTGGTTGCTTCTGCACTGCAGATGTGGTTTGGCAAAGGAAGCATATTCGATACGGCACTGATGCTCTGATCTCTGATCAGGCAATGGCAGCAATTTTTCAAGGAGGCATGATAATGAAAAAAATAGCACTGGCGTTTGCAATGGCTTTGGTTCTGACGATGGGCGCCGTCGCCGCAGAGGGAAAAACAGCGTATGTGGATACGCAGGCTGTTTTTGAAAAGACCAGCCTGGGCAAAAAATATCAGGGGATTGTCCGGGAATATTACGAAAGCCGCAAGAAGATTTTGGACACGGACGCCGCTGAAATACAGAAATTGCAGGAAGAGTACGGCAAGCAGAAACAGGCAAAGCTATTGAACGAAAAGGCGCAGAAAAGCAAAGAAGAGGCGATTACCCGTAAGATCAGCGAGTTTCAGAAAAAACGAGATGAGTTCGGTGCCGAGATAGGGAAGAAGAATGAGGAATTATCCGCCGAATTCAGCCAAAAGATGCAGGAAGTCATTAAGGCGGTGGCCAAAAAAGAGAAAATATCCCTGGTCCTGACGAAAGGCATCAATGTCATGTCAAAGTCGGAGGTGCCTTCGGTTTTGTATGCTGAGGAAGACCTGGATATTACCGAGAAGGTCATTACTGAAATGAACAAGAGAGAACCGGGAAAATAAAAAGCAGAAATTTCGCGGCGAAAGAAATTATGACGATAAAACTTCAAGATCTGGCTCAGAAACTTGCTGCGCAACTGGAAGGACCCGGAGAAATCGAGATTTCCGGTGCGGCCGGTCTTCAGGACGCGGGAAAAGGGCAGATCACGTTTCTGGAAGGGAAGAACTTCAAACAGCTGGAACAGGTGCGCGCCTCGGCAGTTCTTGTTTCACTGGACGCGCCGTGTTTTCCGTTTCCGGTGCTGCGGGTCAAAAACCCGCGGCTTGCTTTTGCCCGGGTGCTTGAATTATTTTATGTCAAGCTACTCCCGTCTCTCGGCATAAGCAAACAAGCGGTAGTCGGTCAGAACGTTGTTATCGGATCCGAAACAACACTGCACCCGTTTGTAGTGGTTGCGGATGATGCAAGGATCGGCGACCGGGTGACACTCTACCCTGGTGTTTACGTAGGCCGGGGTTCCGTCATAGATGATGATTCTATAGTGTATCCGAACGCGGTTATACGGGAAGGTGTGCGCATCGGCAAACGCGTAATCATACATGCGGGAGCGTCGATCGGCAGCGATGGATTTGGGTTTGTCACGGATGGCGGAAAACACCACAAAATACCGCAAGTAGGCGGAGTGATTATTGAAGATGATGTAGAAATCGGCGCCAATACGACGGTTGACCGCGCGACGCTGGGCAATACCCTTATCAAGCAGGGGGCGAAAATCGACAATCTGGTGCAGGTCGCCCATAATGTTACTGTTGGGGAGCACTGCTTTCTCATGTCTCAGGTCGGGATTGCCGGGAGTTGCACGATCGGCAATTATGTTGTTCTGGCTGGCCAGGTCGGACTGGCTGACCATATCACGATCGGCGACCGCGCTATGATCGGCGCCAAGTCGGGTATTATGAGAGACATTGAGCCAGGTCAAATAGCGGCAGGGAGCCCCGCCTTGCCGCATAAAGAGTGGGCCAAGGTGTACTCTGTCCTGCCGAAATTACCGGAACTCAGAAAACAAATCATGGATCTCGAAAAGCAGGTGCTTGAGTTAAAACAACAGATAGCGGAGCATAAATAGAGAGGAGGACCGCCTTATGTTTGACATTAACGAGATTATCAAAACCCTTCCTCACCGGTATCCTTTTCTTCTTGTCGACCGGATATTGGAATTTGAAAAAGGCAAACGAATTGTGGGATTGAAGAACGTAACGATCAACGAACCGTTCTTTCAGGGACACTTCCCCGGACACCCCATCATGCCGGGAGTGCTGCTCCTTGAGGCCATGGCACAGACGGGAGGGGTTCTTGCCCTGAAATCCCAAACGGAGCATGATGTCCAGAACAAGGTGATCTATTTCATGAGCATCGACAAGGCAAAATTCCGCAAGCCCGTTCTGCCCGGTGATCAGGTTCGGTTTGAACTCGATATTATCAAGCAGCGGGGCAACATAACCGGATTGAAGGCAGTGGCGAAGGTTGACGGCGCAGTCGTAGCTGAAGCAGAAATGATGGCGATGATCGTAGATAAATAAAATCAGAGGAGCAGATTGTGAACATACATCCGACGGCATTAGTACATCCGAAGGCAAAACTGGCCGAGGGAGTTGAAATAGGTCCTTATTCGACGATTGGCGAGCACGTGACCATCGGCAAAGATACAAAAATTGCGGCGCATGTGGTGATTGAAGGCTGGACCACCATCGGCGAGAGAAACCATATTTATCCATTTTCGAGTGTCGGCATGCCGCCGCAGGACATCGGCTACAAAGAAGAAGAAACATCCCTCATCATCGGCGACGATAATATAATCAGGGAATGCGCCACGATACATCGGGCCACCACCAAGGAGGATCGTAAAACGGTAATCGGCAACAAAAATTTTCTCATGGCCTATTCTCATGTCGCACACGACTGCAAACTGGGAAGCAATATTATCATGGCAAACTCCGTGGCGCTTGGCGGGCATATCGTCATAGAGGATTATGCCATTATCGGCGGTATTGTGTGCGTGCACCAATTTGTGAGAATCGGGTCCTATTGCATGATCGGCGGAGGCTCAGCAGTATCTCTTGATATTCCCCCCTACGTCAGCGCGGCAGGAAACCATGCGACGCTATACGGACTGAATTTGATCGGGCTCAAACGAAGAGGATTTGGAGAAGAGGCAATCAGCAACATTAAAAAAGCATACAAGCTCATTTTCCGTTCGGGATTGACACTTGAGGAATCAATCAAGAAAACGTCGGCGGAAATTCCGGACGCAAAAGAAGTTCAGCATCTGCTCAATTTCATCCGCGGAACACGACGCGGCATAACACGATAGACAGCGTATGAAGATAGGATTAATTGCCGGGAACGGCAGGTTCCCGATCATGTTTGCGCAGGCGGCAAAACAAAAAGGAATGCAGGTCATCGCGGTGGCGCATGAAGGTGAAACATCGCCTGAACTTGCGCAGTGGGTGGACGGCATTTTCTGGGTCAAGGTCGGCCAACTCGGCAAGCTCATTTCCATTTTTAAAGAACAGCAGGTGAGCGATGTGATGATGGCCGGCGGCATCAAAAAAACACACCTTTTTTCAGGAGCCATGCCCGACCTGCGGGGGATAGCCTTTCTTGCCAAGATGATCCACAAGAAGGATGACTCCATTTTACGGGCTGTCGCTGCCGAACTGGAATCCGAAGGCATTACCGTGAGGGAATCGACCCGGTATCTTGACAGTATTCTGGCCGCGCCCGGCGTTTTGACAAAAAGAAAGCCTTCAAAAAACGAATACAAGGACATCGACTTCGGCTGGCAGATCGCAAAAGAGATTGGGAAACTCGACATCGGCCAGACGGTGCTCGTAAAGGATCAAGCCGTGCTTGCCGTGGAGGCAATCGAGGGAACAGACGAGACCATTCGGCGGGGCGGACTTTTGTGCAAGGAAGGTGCAGTTGTGGTAAAAGTCTGCAAGCCCAATCAGGATTTGCGGTTTGATCTTCCCGCCATCGGTACCCAGACAATCAAAAGCATGGAGCAGGTTAAGGCATCCTGCCTTGCCATTGAGGCAGGGAAAACCATTATTATCGATCGGGAAGCAGTTGTGCATGATGCTGACCGGGCGGGGATTGCTGTCGTAGCAATACAACACACAGGTGAAAACATATGAAAAAAATAAAAGTCGGCGTAATCGGCGTGGGCTATCTGGGGCAGTTTCACGCTGAAAAATATGCGGGCATGCAGGATGCCGAGCTTGTCGGCGTTGTTGATGCTGATGCCGCACGTGCCGCCCAGATAGCAGAGAAACTGCACACAAAAGCTTTTTCCAGTCCCTCGGACCTGCTCGGAAAAATTGATGCGGTGAATATTGTTGTTCCGACCACCCTGCATCACGTGGTCGCGAAGCAATTCCTGGAGCGTGCCGTCCATGTCCTTCTTGAAAAACCGATGTGTGTCACTTCCGAACAGGCCGATGAGCTCAACAATCTTGCCGCCAGCCAAGGCGTGATTTTGCAAATCGGACACATCGAGCGGTTCAATCCTGCAGTTGTCGCAGTGAAAAAAATGCTTGGTTTCCCGCGCTATCTGACTTCAGAACGCATGGCCCCTTTTACAATCCGCTGCACGGACGTGAATGTGGTGCTGGATCTCATGATCCACGATCTTGACATTGTCTCGGACCTTGCTGGATCAGAACCGGAAAAAGTCAGCGCGGTGGGCGCATCAGTCATTGGCAGAGAGATCGACGCGGCGTCAGCACGCATTCTCTTTCGGAACGGATGCATTGCCGACGTTGCAGCCAGCAGGGTGTCGGATGAAAAAAAACGCATTCTCCGGGCGTTCGATGGAGACAAGGTCTTTTTGGCCGACTATCAAACACAAAAAGCGACAGTATCGCGCAGAGGAGGCACTGCTGTTCCGGAGCTTGTAGCACAGGATATTTCCATGGACCGGCGCGATACGCTCAATGAAGAAATCAAGGCGTTCATCGCCAGCGTGCAGGGCAATACGCGCCCTTTGGTGTCAGGTATCGAAGGGAAAAGAGCGCTGACGCTCGCGCGGCTGATTACCGAAAATATTGAAAAGGGCATTACGGGTTTTGTTCCGGTGCCGTAGAGAGGAGTTTTATCATTATGACTGTACCCATGGTTGACTTGAAGATACAATATGAAGCGTTAAAAGAAGAAATCAATGCGGCCGTTCTGGGCGTGATGCAGAACACGCAATTCATCCTCGGCCCTCATGGGAAAGCGCTTGAAGAGGAGGTCGCCAGGTATCATGGAGTGAAGCATGCCGTGTCCGTGGCATCGGGAACAGACGCGCTCCACCTTGCGCTTCGCGCCGCTGGAATACAGCAGGGAGACGAGGTGATTACCACTGCCTTCACGTTTATTGCGACTGCGGAAGCGGTGTCGTACCTCGGCGCTGTACCGGTATTTGTAGACATTGATCCCGCCACCTTTAATATGGATATTTCAAAAATTGAAGCGGCCATTACCAGAAAGACAAAGGCCATTCTCCCGGTGCATCTCTACGGCCAGCCGGTGGACATGGATGGCTTAATGCAGATTGCCAAAAAACACGGACTTAAGGTTATTGAGGACTGCGCACAGTCTTTCGGAGCGGATTTCCAGGGAAAGAAAACCGGAACGTTTGGAGAATTCGGTTGTTTCAGCTTCTTCCCGAGCAAGAACCTCGGCGGCTACGGAGATGGTGGCATGGTGATCACGGATGACACGAAGCTCGCGGAGCATCTACTGAGCCTGCGGAACCATGGCAGTCATGTCCGGTATTATCATGATGAAATCGGATATAACAGCAGACTAGATGAGATGCAGGCTGCGATTCTGCGGATCAAGTTCAAACATATTGAAGAATTCAACACAAAGCGTAAAAACAATGCCCATTTGTACGGCAAGTATCTTTCAGGAAACAGTATCCAGGTTCCGTTCGAAATGGATGGCACGAAGCATGTTTTTCACCAATACACCATCAAGATCAAGAACAGGGATGCAGTTAAGAAAAAACTGGACGATGAAAAAGTAACGTCGTCCATGATCTATTATCCCGTTCCGCTCCACCGTCAGTCCGCCTACAAAACGCTCGGGATGAAGCCTGGAAGTCTGCCGATGACCGAGCAGGTTTCTCACGAAGTGCTTTCGCTTCCCATGTATCCCGAGCTTACCGAGGCACAGATCAAGCAGGTGTCCGAAGCGGTGAAAAGAGCGCTATAACAGAAAATAAAAATCAGAAGATCGGTATGAAAAAAGTCATGATTATGTCGGGAGAAGCGTCGGGCGACTTGCATGGCGCAAATCTCGCGCGGGAGCTCCAAAGGCATGATCCTTCCATGGTCCTGTTCGGCGTCGGCAGCAAACATATGCGGAACGCCGGGGTCCGGATGCTCGCAGATGCGTCTGAAATCTCAGTTGTCGGTGCTGTGGAAGTGCTGACGCATCTGGGCGCAATCCTCAGGGTTTTGAACAGACTGAAAAGGTTTTTAGAACAGGAACGTCCCGATCTGCTGATCCTCATTGATTTTCCTGATTTTAATATCAGGCTCGGGAAGGCCGCAAAAAGATTGGGCATTTCGATCCTGTACTATATAAGTCCCCAGGTATGGGCGTGGCGCAAGGGGCGTGTTAAAACAATCGCTGACCTCGTGAAGACCATGGTCGTGGTCTTTCCTTTTGAAGTGGATATTTATAAAGCTGCCGGTGTGGATGTACGGTATGTCGGACATCCGCTGACTGATGTTGTGCAATCTCCCCTGAACCGGAGCGACGCGCGAAAACAGCTCGGCCTTGATCCGGAAAAGAAAACCGTAGCACTGCTGCCGGGCAGCAGGACGAAGGAAATCACCTATCTTCTGCCTGACATGCTTGCAGCAGGGGAGATTCTGCAAAAACAGTTTCCGGATATCCAGTTTGTTTTACCTATTGCGCCCACACTTTCAGAGGACTTGATTCGCACATTTACCGTGAAGAGCGGGATTGTCGTGACGCTGATTGATGGCCGGGCATACGATGTCCTTCGCGCTTCAGATGCCGCCATGGTAACGTCCGGAACGGCAACCCTTGAAACCGGACTTATGGGCGTTCCGATGGTCATTGTCTACCGGCTTTCCTCCCTGTCCTACCACATCGGCAGAATGCTTGTCGATGTCAGGCATATTGGACTGGTGAATATTGTCGCCGGGAAAAAAATAGTGCCTGAGCTGGTTCAATATGACTCAACGCCTGAAAAGATTGCAGAAGCCATGACGGGAATTTTGAGCAATCCGGTGTACTATAAGCAGATCCAAACCCAGCTCGCCGGCGTTCGCGCACAGCTTGGTGAAGCAGGCACAAGCGGACGGGTAGCTTCCATCGTGCTGGATTTGCTGAAGGGCAGAAGCTGAATATGATTTGGGAAATTTATAAACGGCTGTTGACATATTTAAAGCCTTACAAAGCCCGGCTTGTCTTGGCAATGATTTTTATGGTTTTTACAGGTATTTTGACCGCGGCGGAAGCCTATATTGTAAAGCCGGTCGTAGATAAGGTTTTCCTGGATATCAAAAACAATTTACTTTTTTTGTATCTTTTGCCGCTGGCGATTATCCTAATAGTTGTCTTAAAAGGAGCAGCTGCATATGTCAGGGACTATCTGCTCGGCTATATCGGCCAGCGGATCGTAAATGACATACGGGATCAACTCTATTCTCATTTGACTTCACTTTCGTTTTCTTTTTATACGCGCACACCGACCGGAATCCTCATCTCCCGCATTATCAATGATGTAAACCTTGTCCAGGGATCGCTGACCAGGGCCCCGTCCAGCGTGGTGCAGGGTGTAGTCACGATCGTG
The DNA here is from genome assembly GCA_964646375.1 of uncultured Nitrospiraceae bacterium. GTDB lineage: Bacteria > Nitrospirota > UBA9217 > UBA9217 > UBA9217 > JBAZLV01. The sequence continues at coordinate 8,530 of CAZYEF010000131.1, forward strand.
GCATTAAGCGGCTATATTATTTATACGGATTGGAAACTTGCTGCGTTTTCGGTGATGGCGCTTCCCTTGCTTGGCGTCGTTTTTTCAAAATTCAGCAAGCGGTTCAGACGGGTAAGCACGCAGATGCAGGAGCAATACGGCGAGATCACCATGC
>CAZYEF010000132.1:0-8613 GCA_964646375.1 uncultured Nitrospiraceae bacterium
TCAAAACTTTGTCCAATCCCCAGGTGTGCAAGCAATGGTTTGCAGAATTCCATGCTTTTGTTTGTAATAACCGCCATCGGTATCGGCCTGAAATATTCCAGTGTTTCCTTGACCGATGGATACAGTGTTGAGTGGGTTGTGAAGTTTCGCCGGTGATGCTCCTTGTACAGTGCGACCGCCTCCGCCACGTTCTCCGTTCTGCCGCCGAAGGAGCGTTCGACCAGCTTACTGATCCCGTCTCCCACATACCGGCGTACGGTCTGCATATCGAGCGGCTGTCTGCCGAAGCGGTCCAGCATGAAATTGGTCGACGCAGTAATATCTCCGAGGGTGTTGACAAGAGTCCCGTCGAGATCAAATATAAGAAGACCAACTGGTTTCATAAAAAAACTCCCTGTTCAGAATTTCGACAGCGTGACGGCAGGGGCTGGAAACCCCGCGTTTACGGTGTTCGCTGTGTTCACCGTCCGGCGCCATGGGATGGTGCAGGATGCGCGCAGCGCTTATCGCTCAGGATTCTTGATGCCCAAATACGCCAGGGGATTGTCCGATGCAAACTGGAGGGCCCGTTCCGAAGGTATGCCGTGCTCTATCAAGTTCTGTACTGCGTCTGCCAGGGTGATTCCACTTCCCAGAAGAACGCCCCCGGGTCCCCGCAGAGGACCGCTTCCCCAGCCAGGCCCCTTTACCGAATCGGAAATAAGCAAAATTTTGTCCGGCGGTTTCATGTCAAACAGCATTTTGAGACTGTACGGATGAACGTGGGCCATATCCGCAATCACTTCCACGTAGATGTCCTCGTCCATAAGCCCGAATCCGGTGAGTCCCGGCTCCCGGTGGTGAAAGCCCCGCATGGCATTAAACACATGAGTGATGCCTGTGGCTCCGGCGCGTTTTCCTTCCTCCGCCTGCTCATACGTTGCACCGCTGTGGCCCATATGGACAAGAAAGCCCTTTCCCCTGCACGCCTCAATGACAGGAAGCGCTCCCGGCAGCTCAGGCGCGATTGTGATGATCTTGATGATATCCTCAAAACCGGAAACCAGTCGGACAAGCGCCTCGACGGAAGGTTCGGTGAAGCTGCTCCTGTCAAGGGCACCGGCGCATTCGCTGTTCAGGAAGGGCCCCTCCAGATGCACTCCGAAAATTTCAGCCCCCGCCCGTTGCGCCTGCATCGCCCGCCTTACGGCGCCCATGTTCTCGCGCATTTCTTCAAAGGGCCCCGGGTATATGGTCGGCAACACAAGGGCCGTTCCCCGATCCCCATGAATCTTCGCCAAGTGAAGAATGTCGTCCTGACGCCGCGTGCGAGTGTCGTACTGTTCTGCACCGTGCACATGGATATCAGCGAGATGCTTTTTGCCTTCGCTGGCGTACGCCATGCACTACTCCAAGAAAACCAGCCGTTCCCTTGATGCCCGGACGGTCGGGGTTGTTGTCCTGATAAAAAAGCTGCGCTATGAAAACACCTGGTTAAAAAAGCATTCCCTGCATAAGCGGCATGGTAAAAAATAAAGCACCCGTCGATGCGGCGATGCACAGTGCGGTTAGCGGCACATCCAGATTAAACTCGTCTGCCAGCACCAGCGACGTCACCATCACCGGCATAGCCCCGGCAATCGCTACCGCCTTGAGCGAACTACCCGTGAGCCCAAACCAAGAGCCGATGCCCAGAACCAACACGGGTGCCACCAGCAGCTTGATCGCGATGGCCGGAATTGCCAACGGCAGACGCCTCAGATCCTGAAAGTCAAGTGCCAGGCCAACCATAAATATCATGACCGGAACCACCACGCCGCCCATAAGTGCGGTGGCGTCCATGACGAATTGCGGAACCGTTATCCCCGCAAGATGGGTTGCAATCCCCGCTGCAACGCCCCAAAGCGGCGGAAGCATGCCTACCCGCCTCAGCGATGAGGCAAGCGAAACGCTTTTGCCGCTTCCGTACCGGGCCGCAATGAACACGCCAATGGTCAGCAGGAGCGGCGTGGCTGCCAGTTGGTCATAAAGAATCGAGACATACGCCTGATCAGGACCAAGCAGTTCAACAATGACCGGAAGGCCGAGAACAATTACGTTGCCGAAGGCCGCGGAAAAGATCATAACCCCGAATATCGGACGGGGAATGTGAATAAACCGTGCAAGCAACGAATAAACCGCAAAGCCTACTGCCATGCTCGCGACAATGGCAATGACTCCTGTCAGTGGTATGATCAGAAACGTCCGGTCAAACTGTGCTGATGCTACAAGATTGAATGCAAGCGCCACCAGAAAAAAATTCAATACAGCCACGCTTAACACATGCCGCACCCGGTGCCGGTCAATCCCTCCAGGGTTGAAGAACCTCCATACATATCCCGCTGCGATAATCAAGCCGAATAGCCACAGAACCTTGTTAATACCTCACCCCGCAGTGTTTTTTATTTTACCACCTGTTCCTGGAAGAATGAACTCTTTTATTGATATTTTACCCGTTTTTCAGCGAGGAAACCAGCAGAAGTTTTCTGTCCTTGCTTGCGGACATGCAACGGCTATTAGCCCTTTGACAAAATATCCGGGGTTAATTATAATGCATGGCAGATTCCAATCTACGAGTGCAAAAAATATTTTAGTCGGATGGAGGTAAACACAATGTATCAACAGCTGTGGGTCAGCATAATTGTGGCGCTTATTATGGCAGGCGGCCTGTATGGCATTTTTCATCTGGTAGTTAAACAAAACGCAACGTTGGGGATACGGACAATCCAATTTCTGGCTGTCGTTTTTTTGCTACCTCTTCTGATTATTCTCGGCATTAACGACAAGCTCGACAGGGGAACGACCAACGTCATTCTGGGTATCATTATCGGCTATGTATTATCCGGCAACTGGAAAGAATAGCCGCAGAATCCAATCATTCCGGCAGACCGGCCCGGTCTGCCGTTTTTGTTCCTGATGAGGAACTCCTGCTTGCACGAATGGCTTATTCCATGTTGTCTTTCGGAATAAACGGGATGGTCAATATGCCCGGAATCGTCATAAAGCAAACAAGGATAAAGAACGCCCTGTATCCAACCGCTTCCTGGATCCAGCCGCTTGCAAACCCGGGCAGCATCATGCCCAAGGCCATGATTCCTGTTGAAATGGCATAGTGAGATGTCTTGTACTTTCCCTGCGCAGAATACATAAGATAGACGGTAAAAACCGTGAAGCCGAGGCCATAGCCGAACTGTTCCATCGCTACAAGCGGATAGACGAGCCAGAGGGCCGGCTGCGCATAAGCCAGATAAACAAAGAAAAGATCCGGGAGGTGCATGGCTATCACCATGGGCCAGATACAACGCTTGAAACCGAAGCGGGATATGAACCATCCACCAAGGACACCACCCAGGACGAGACACAGAACTCCCACGGTGCCATACACGAGCCCAACGTCCTGCGTCGAAAGCCCCAATCCTCCTGCAGCGGGCGCATCCAGAAAAAACGGCGAAACAAGCTTCAGCAGCATCGCCTCTCCAAGCCGGTAAAGAAGGATGAATGCCAGTATAATTCCGATTTTTTTCTGATTGAAGTATGCACGAATGACCTCTGCAAATGATACCCTGTCCGGATCATTTCCGCGCATGCGCGTGCTGTCAGCCGCAGGAACTGGAAGCGAGAACTTGTGGTAAATCAAGACGATTCCCAGCAGTGCGCCTGAAGCAGCCAGCACAAGAGACCAGCTCCAGGCGATGTCACCGCTTGATGCTTCGAGCGTCCCCGCAAGGTAAACGAGAAGTCCCGATCCGAAAATCATGGCCAACCGATAGCAGGCGGACCGTACGCCCACAAAAAAAGCCTGCTCTTTTTCCGTGAGTGCCAGCATGTAGAACCCGTCTGTGGCTATGTCATAGGTCGCGGAAATAAAAGCTCCGGCGCTGAACGCAGCAAGTGACAGGGAAAAAAAAGATTCGCTTCGGAGGGAAAAAGCAACGCAAAACAGGCATAAACTCATGGCTGCCTGCGTGCTCAATATCCAGGCCCGCTTGGTGAAATACATATCCACTACAGGCCCCCAGAACATTTTGATGACCCACGGCAGATAAAGCCAGCTCGTCCAGAAAGCAATGCTCGCATTATCAACGCCCATGCGCTTGTAGAGAATGACTGAAACCGTATTGATCAATATATACGGCAACCCTTCCGCGAAATAGAGGGAAGGGATAAATGCCCAGGGGGTTCGTGAGGCTGTTCGATCTTGCATGCGGACTAGACTATCAAATCAGACAGGAAACATCCAGGGAAAAATCGTCTGTTTTTTTTCGCATGGTTTCACGAAAAAGGCAGGAGAACGTGTTCTCCTGCCTTTGTATGGGGGTCATGAGTATGAATCATGCGGATGTCGGGAATCGTTTTAGACGCAGTCAATTCCCCTCGTCACGCTTTTTTTCTTTTTTGGCTTTCTTTTTCACTTCTTTTTTTACTTCTTTTTTCGTTTCCTTTTTTACTTCGCTTGTCTCAGGCTTCTGCTCCGCTTTTCCTTCCACCGTGCTCTCTGCTTTCACCAGGTCCAGCGTTTTTTTGGCATCCGGTATTAAAGCACTATCAGGGTACTGTTTCATGAAATCATCCAACGCCCTGACAGATCCGTCCCGGTCGCCCTTCCCGATCAAATCCACACTCGCCCTGAATTTGAGCAGTTCCTCCTCCGTGACCGATTCATCGCCTTTTTTGCCCTTCCAGTACAGCTTGACTGAAGATTCATCTTTCGCGCCCCGCGTACCTGCCACCCCCGTGGCCATGGGGAGCGATTTTTTAGGAATAATCTGATCTATTTTCGATTGAAGACTTTTAATCCAGGCGAACAGAGTTGATTCGCTTTTTTCCTGTGCGGGAAGCGTTATCGCAAAACAAAGAATAAAGGACACTGCAAGGGAAAATATTTTTTTTGTCATGTCAAACCTCCTTGATTATGGACGCAGTTTTCTGAATTTTAAAATCCGGTACTGCGGAAAATAGCGACAAGCTTATTGCTTCACTCCCAGGCTGCCGGCAAGGTCGGCATAGTGCCGTATTACACGCGGATCAATTGCCGCTGCTTTTTGGAACAGCCTTTTGGCCGCGTCTCTCTTGCCGGAATGATGCAGTACTCGCGCAAGGTTTACCATGACTCCCGGATCATCCGGCATTGATTTCAGTGCAGCTTCATATGCCTGTCGGGCATCATCGAATCTGCCCTGCAAATAGCTGATGTTGCCGATATTATTCAGGGCTAATGCGTTGGTTTTGTCATGTGCCAGCAATTTTTGAAACTGCTCCATCGCTTCGGAAGTCAGACCATTTTCGCCGTACAGAATCCCGAGCTGTCCCAAGGTCTGCATATCGCCCGGATTCTTTTTAAGAATTTCCCGGTATCCTGCGGATAGATTGACAAGGCGCTGTCGTGCAAGCAATTCAAGCTCATCCTTGTATTTTGCTTCAATGGCCTCGCGCTTGATTTTTTCAGGGCTGAAATCCGTATAGGGCTGCGTGACAGGCCTGAAAAGTTCCCACGCCTTGTGGACGCTGATCACATCGGCCTTCCCTTTTGCGGACCAGTCGCGAAATTCTTCCGCACCCTTCCGCCAGGCCTGCGTAAACGAAGAGCCTACCATGGTCATCTCCAGCGGCAGCCAGACGGTGCCGCGGTGCAGAACCAGAAGCTCATCGGCAAAGCCGAGTGTTGTTCGATCCTGCTCGGGTATCCCCGTGTTAAACATCACAAAGACATGGCCCGGCACATCAATAATAGCCGTTTCTATGCTGATGTTCTCCAGAGCGGAGGCGAACATCATTGACAGGCCATCGCAATCACCGCTCTTTCTGATCAGAACATCGCGGGGATACAGTGTGTAATCCACGATAGTCGCGTTTTCGGAAAACTCCTGGAACGGCGTTGGATCCACGATATACGAGATCCCCATGACTCCAAGAGCTGCGTAGATCGCCCGCGCATACACAATTGTTTTGTCCAAATTCGGATAGGTATCCACGTAGGGCTGAACCACGGCCCGGGTAAAATCATTTATGACCGGATCTTTTGAAGTAACAAACGCTCCTATTTTCTCCTTCTGGTCCCATCGTATCGCGTGCTTCTCGTATAGCATCACGGGAAAGCTCCGCGTAACGGTCTTTGCCTCGCCACTCACATGGTAGGTAAGGGCAATTTCGCTCTGCAGAGGGGTGTTTTCGCTCACATCCAGGATGGCATTGCTGAATACCGGCTTAAGCTGCAGTTCAACTTTTTGCTTCGGTCCCAGTGCCGGGATCTCCAGTTCCGTGGGAAAGTCCATATAGTCTTTTATGGAAAAACTCACTTTAACTTTTGTGTATGTTCGTTCGGTGTGGTTCGTGACCACCACTTTTCCCAGTGGGTGAGACTCGTAATACTTGTATGCGGAAGCAAAAATTTCTCCCAGCTCAATGGAACTGATTTCAAGAGGCGGTGCGGTAAGGGGGGCCTTTGGTGTCGCTGCAAAAACGACCTCACTCGTCTGGCTTTCGTCTCCTTCTTTTCCTACCGCCGTGATCTGGTAGTAATAGAGCGTCTCATCAGCAAGCGAACCATCCAAAAAAATGGTTTTCTCGGTCTTCGACACCAGCTCAAAGCCGACTGCCGGCTGCTTCGAGCGATAGACACGATAGTGCGTTACGAACGGTTCCGCATTCGGGAGCCAGGAGAGTGTTATCTGTCTTTCTGCTGACTCGATGCGGACTTTTTTGGGTTGTGCCGGAATCAATTTCGGCGTCGTGGCATGTACTGATGCGGAAGGGGCGGTCTCATTTCCGGCCACTGCCAGACTGCTCACACGGTACAGGTAAGTATGATTGCTGGGAAGGTTCTTGTCCACATAGAACGGCACGGTGGATGTGCCAATCAGGCTGAACGCGCCGGAGGGCGGCGTGGCGCGGTAAACGTTGTAATGCAGGAAATAGGTTTCCGCATTGGCCTTCCAGCTCAGTTGAATTTCATTGATTTTTGACTGGGCCGTAATTTCTTTCGGTGTCTCGGGGGTAAATTTAAGCAAAAAAGTCTGCACTCGTTTATTGCCATAGTCACCGATGAACAGACGGTGCCCGTCTTCCATGGCCATCCCCCGGGGATTGCTGAATGTTCCCAGCTCTGTACCCTCGCTGCCGAACTTTCTCAAGAATTTTCCACTGCTGTCAAAAACCTGAATGCGAGCATTTCCTGCGTCGAGAACAAATACTTCACCGTCCGCGGTAATAAGGATATTTTCTGGTCCTTGAAATTCTCCACTCTGCCTGCCGGTGCCGCCTGTTTCCCAAAGTAGCGTTCCGGTGCTGTCTGTTTTAGAAATGCGGTCATTTCCACGGTCAACAATATAGATTTTCTCGAAAGCATCAACAGCGATATCAACAATTTCCTTGAACTGTCCCGGCTGGCTGCCCTCCTTGCCAAAAGCACCCAGGAACACACCTTTCGAACTAAAGACCTGTACCCGCCGGTTTCCCGTATCCGCAACGTAAATGTTCCCCTTCGGACTTACGGCCACGCCGGCAGGTGAACTAAACTCTCCTTCGCCGCTTCCGGATTTACCCAGCACCTGTAAAAGGCTCCCTTCCAGACTAAATTTCTGCAAGCGGTCGTTGCCGGTGTCAGCTATCCAGAAGTTCCCCTGACCGTCAACGGTCATCCCCCGCGGTTTTTTCAAAAAACCAGGCTCACTGCCGCTGGAGCCGATTGTGCGGCCTCCGCCTGAAATGCCCAGCGCAGCAAGCGAATCTTCGGCAAGTCCCCAGAGGCGTTTATTGGTCACAAGTGCCGTCACCTCACCTGGCAGTTCTTTTGCCATCTCCGGAATCGGCAGTGGAGATGACGGGGCAAGCACCTGGTAATCATCCCGTTCGCCCGTGAAAAGTTGAATTGAGTTTTTTCCGGCATCGAGGGTCCATATTCGGTTCTCTCGATCAATAACTATCCCTGCAACTTCACGAAATTGCCCACGGCCATCACCCTCGGCTCCTAGGGAAGCGACCAGCTTTCCTCCGGGATTGAATTTTTTTACTTTGTAGTTGCCCGTATCCGCAATATAAATAGTTCCCCGGTTGTCCACCGCAATACCCTGCGGTTTTTCGAATCCTTCTTGTCCGCTTCCGCGTGCACCGAAAACACGAAGTTGAGTTCCAAAAGAATCAAAGATACGAATGTTGCACGCGTCTGCGTCGAGGACATACAGTGTGTTTTGCGTATCAACGGCAACACCGATCGGTGCTTCCATTTCCTCTTTTTTTGTTTTTACTGTAATTTGCTGAAGAAAGATGCCGTCATTGGTCATCACCTGAACACGGCTGTTGCCGGTGTCCGCAACGTAAAGAACTCCTTTTGCAACAGCAATGCCGTGCGGACTGTTGAACTCACGCGGGCTGCTTCCTTTGACTCCGAAGCTGCGGACCAGTTTTCCATCGGCGGTAAATACCTGAATGCGATGGTTCCCTGTATCCGAAACGTAAATTTTCCCCAGTTCATCAATTGCTATGCCGGCAGGTCGTCTGAATTGACCGGGTTTGCTCCCCTTCAGGCCCCAGGCACGCACCAGCTTTCCACTCTGGTCAAAAACGGCAATACGGTGCGCATCAGTATCGGCCACGTAT
>CAZYEF010000133.1:0-8578 GCA_964646375.1 uncultured Nitrospiraceae bacterium
GCATCAACAACTCAAAATCAGTAATATTGTAACCGTGAAGAAAATCAAGGACTTTTTCAAAAAATATTTTATTACCGGGCTGCTTGTTCTGATTCCACTCTGGGCGACTTATTATGTTTTAAGCGGTCTGCTCACCATGGTTGACGGGATTTTGGGGGATTTGCCGGCACTTTTTATTGGTCACCGCTTCCCGGGACTGGGGATTATCACCCTTATCCTGTTTATCCTGATCGTCGGAATCCTTTCGGCCAACTTCCTCGGCAGACAATTTATCCAGTACAGCGACCGTCTTATGCAAAGAGTTCCGATTGTGCGCAGTATTTATTCTACTGTCAAGCAGATCATGGAAACCTTTTCGGTCAAGACCAATTTCCAGGGCGTTGGCCTTGTGGAATACCCCCGCAAAGGAAGCTACAGTCTGGGATTCATCACCAGCGAAATTCAAGGATCGGACATCGGCCTCTCCGGCACTTTTGTGTCGGTCTTCATTCCGACAACACCGAATCCCACCGCCGGCTTTCTCCTGATTTTTCCTAAAGAAGAAGTTACGTCTCTCAATATGTCTGTTGACGAGGGGATGAAATTCATTATTTCTCTGGGGCTTGTGCCCCTGAATGAAGTCCAGGCGCAAAAAGTAAAAATGTCGCGCCAGGTCCACCAGGAGGTTCGCACGTGAAGCCCACTATCGTCATACTGGCCGCGGGGCTTGGTACGCGCATGAAGTCGGGACTCGCAAAAGCGCTTCATCAAGTTGCCGGTCGCTCCCTGATCAGGCATGTTTTGTACGCTGCCGCGGGAACCGACCCGGAGAAGACTATTCTTGTGCTCGGACATCAGTCGGAAGCGGTCAAGGCAGCAGTTGCGGATTTCCCCGTTGAAACGGTTATCCAGAAAGAACAGCTCGGCACCGGTCATGCCGTTCAACAGGCGGCAAGTTTGATTGCCGCATCGTCCGGCCCGGTTATGATTCTTTGTGCCGACACGCCTCTTCTTACGAGCAGCACCCTCAGGGAAGTCATAGCGCATCATACGCATGTTCATGCAGCGGTGACATTTCTGACTGCACATGCGGATAACCCTTTTGGTTATGGAAGGGTTGTACGCGGCAAAACCGGCGTCTTGCGCGTGGTGGAAGAGAAAGATGCAACCGCAGCGCAGAAAAAAATTAAGGAAGTGAACACGGGAATCTATTGCTTTGACCGGCAGTTTCTCCTTGCATCGCTGACGGCGTTGGGAAAAGACAACGCACAGGGCGAGTATTATCTTCCGGACACCATTGCGTTCGCAAAAAAGAAAAGGCGCATCGTCGCCGCTCTTCCCTGTACGGACGAGAATGAAGTAATGGGGGTGAACTCAAGGCATGATTTAAGCCGTGCGGAAGCTGCCCTGTGTGCCAGGATAAACCGGAAATGGATGATAGACGGCGTCAGCATGCTTCACCCGGAGACAACATTTATCGGATGCGATGTCACGCTCGGCCGCGATGTTGTTCTCTATCCCTCCGTCCGGCTCGAAGGGCGGACAACAATTGGCAGTGGTTGCACCGTGTACCCGGGCTCACGAGTTGTGGACAGTTCCATCGGTGAGAACGTCACAATAAAAGATTCCTGCATCATAGAAGAAAGTTCTGTCGCGGCCGGGGCTGTTGTAGGGCCTTTTGCGCATTTGCGCCCGAAGTCAATTATCGGGGAAAAAGCAAAAATCGGCAATTTTGTCGAAGTAAAAAAATCAACATTCGGCATGGGGAGCAAGGCGAACCACCTTGCGTATATCGGAGACACAACCGTCGGCAGAAATGTGAATATCGGCGCAGGAGTCATCACCTGCAATTATGACGGATATGAAAAATATTCCACGGTCATTGAGGACAACGTGTTTGTCGGCAGTGATGCACAATTGGTTGCACCGGTCACGATAGGACATGATGCAATTGTCGGAGCAGGGGCCACTATTACGAAAAATGTTCCTCCTGACGCCCTGGCTGTGACGCGGGTACCTCAGATACACCGGGAAGGATATGCAAGTAAAAGAAAAATTGTAAAAGGGAAAAAATAAGAATATTACGTACCCGTCAGCATGAACAGGAGATTGCGCTGCGCAGGACCTGCCCAGCCATTCCTGCCGGCAGACGGGCTGGAGAATAACAATACATGTGCGGTATTATTGGTTACATAGGCAAGGAATCGGCGGTTCCGATTCTGATTGAAGGATTGAAAAAACTTGAGTACCGTGGGTACGATTCATCGGGAGTAGCGGTCCTCCAGGGCGGAACAATTCATGTGCGGAGGTCTGTAGGAAAGCTTCAAAACCTCGAAAGCCTTCTTCGCAGAGAGGTCCTGAGCGGCAGAATCGGCGTTGGACACGTGCGGTGGGCCACGCACGGGAGACCGTCCGAGGAGAACGCGCATCCGCACCGCGCGGGCAGTGTGGTTGTGGTGCACAATGGCATTATCGAAAATTATGCAGTCCTTAAAAAAGAACTTTCCTCCCAGGGGCGAGTCTTTCTATCAGAAACAGACACGGAAGTGATCGCCCACCTGATTGACAGCATTATTCAAAAAGGCGTTTCCCTGGAACAGGCTGTGCGGGATGCCGCGGCGCGGCTGGAGGGCGCTTACGCCATTGCCGTAATAGATGAACGAAATCCGGAAATAGTCGTCGGCGCCCGCAAAGGCAGTCCCCTTGTGGTGGGGCTGGGACAGGGTGAGTTCTTTCTTGCCTCCGACATTCCGGCGCTGCTACACCGTACCCGCGATGTGTTATTCCTGAACGATGATGAAATGGCAATCCTGTCGGATGAGGGCGTGAAGATTACGGACCTCAAGGGCACGGAGCTGGTTCGGGAGATTACGCACGTGTTGTGGAACCCGGTAATGGCTGAGAAGGGCGGTTATCGTCACTTCATGATCAAAGAAATCCATGAGCAGCCCCGCGCCATAATGGACACGATCCGCGGGAGGATCTCGCAAGAAACAGGGATGATCCATCTGGAAGAAATTGGCCCCGCATATGACAAGCTTCTTACGGCGAAAAAAGTTTTTATCGTAGCGTGCGGAACGTCATGGCACGCCGGTCTTATCGGAAAATATATGTTTGAAGAACTTGCATGCATTTCTACCGAGGTGGACATTGCTTCGGAATTCCGATATCGCCATCCGCTGGTGGACAAAAACGATTTGTTCATTGCCATTACCCAGTCCGGGGAGACGGCGGATACCCTTGCGGCCATGCGTGAAGCCAAAAAACAGGGGGCGACGGTCATTACCATCTGCAACGTGGTTGGTTCAACCGCGAGCCGCGAGGCGGACGGCGTCGTGTACACGCATGCCGGTCCGGAAATCGGTGTTGCCTCCACGAAGGCCTTTACTGCGCAGCTCACGGCGCTGTATGTTTTTGGGCTTTTTTTCGGATCGCTCTGCGGCAGACTTTCAGCGGAGGATGTGAAAAAATGGCTGGCCGATCTTGTGCATATTCCGATGCTGGTGGAGCGCTGCCTTGAGCAGGACGAAAACACCGAGCAGATCGCAAAACAATATTTTAAATCCAACGATTTTCTGTACCTCGGAAGAGGCCCGAATTTTCCGGTGGCTCTGGAAGGCGCGCTCAAGCTCAAGGAAATATCATATATTCACGCGGAAGGATATCCTGCGGGCGAAATGAAGCACGGACCAATCGCATTGATTGATGAAAATCTCCCGGTCGTCGTTCTTGCGGCAAAAGACTCAGTGTATGAAAAAATGCTTTCGAACATCGAGGAGGTGAGGGCCCGGGGAGGGATTGTAATAGCCCTTGCAGCGGAAGACGATGCGAATATCGCAGGCCGTGCGAACCATGTCATACGGCTGCCCAAAACCAATCAGCTGCTGATGCCGATCCTGATGTCTATTCCGCTCCAGCTTCTTGCCTACCATATAGCCCTCCTGCGCGGTGCAGACGTGGACCAGCCGAGAAACCTGGCAAAAAGCGTGACGGTGGAGTAATAAATTCAGATTATGAGTTCTTTTTCCAGCTTACAGCAGTACTCATTTTGTGGTTATCGATGGATTCTACAATGGATTATCTCGAAGGTTTAAATCCACCTCAGCGCGAAGCGGTGTTGCACGGTGACGGTCCTCTGCTGATTCTTGCAGGAGCGGGAAGCGGCAAAACCCGCGTAATCACCTCACGGATCGCACATGTAATTCACGGCCGCGGCGTCGACCCCGGACGGGTGCTCGCAGTCACATTCACGAACAAAGCGGCGCGTGAAATGAAGGAACGGGTTGAACGGTTGCTCCGGATACCGCTGACAAAACTCTGGATCAGCACGTTTCATTCTGCCTGCGTGAGAATATTGAGGCAGCATATTCATGCGCTTGGCTACACGCGTTCGTTCGTTATTTATGATGAGACAGACCGTTCCTCTCTCATAAAGACATGCATGGCCGATCTTAGAATAGACGCCGAGCGCTATCAACCACGGGCCATTGGCGCAAAGATCAGTTCGCTCAAAAATAACCTTATAAACGAAGAACAATTCGTAAAGACAAGCGCGACCTTCGGTTTTGACGAGGCGGTTTCACGCGTGTATACCCTGTACCAACAAAAACTGAAAGAATCGGATGGACTGGACTTCGATGATCTTTTGATGCTCACGGTTGCGCTGTTTGAGCGTTGCGGAGATATTCGTTCCTTCTATCAGGACCTCTTTCACCATATTCTGATCGATGAATACCAGGATACGAACCACGCCCAATACCGGCTCGTGCGGCTTTTGACGGCGCAGCGAAGGAATCTGTGCGTCGTAGGGGATGACGACCAGAGCATTTACAAATTCAGGGGTGCCGACATTGCAAATATTTTGAACTTCGAAAAGGATTTTCCGGATGCGCGGGTAATCACGCTGGATCAGAATTACCGCTCCACGCAGAACATTCTGGGAGCGGCAGGTGCCGTTGTCTCTCGCAATCTTGGCAGAAAACACAAAAAACTCTGGACGCAAAAACGCGGAGGCGACAGTATCCTGTGCTACAAAGCCGCGGACGAAAAAGATGAAGCGCGTTTTCTCTGCAGGACCATCCAGGCTGAGGTCGACGGGGGAAGAAGTTTGCAGGAAATTGCGGTTCTGTACCGGACAAACGCCCAGTCCCGTGCCATTGAAGACGCGCTTCGAAACTGGGGGATTCCATACCGCATTTTCGGCGGTTTGCGCTTTTACGACCGGAAAGAAATCAAGGATGTCATCGCATATTTGCGGGTTCTTCTGAATCCTGCCGACGTGGTCAGCCTTCACCGGATTATCAACGTGCCTGCCCGTGGAATCGGCGATACCACGATGGGCAGACTTGAGAAAACCGCCGTCGAGTCCGGCAAAAGCCTGTATCAGACAATCGAGAATCCCGAATCCGCGGACATTACGCCGTCCGCGAGAAAAAAGCTTCATGAATTTGCTGCGATGATGTCGCGTTTGCGCGCGTCGACCGAGCGCCTCACGACCGTTGATATCGTCAGAACGGTGATCCACGAAACAGGGTATGTGGCTTCTCTGGAACAGGACAAGACCGTGGAGTCCAGAATCAGAATCGAAAACCTGAATGAACTCATAACAGCCGCGGAGGATTTTCAGGAGCAGCACCATGATGCCACATTAAATGCTTTTCTGGACCAGGTCGCGCTCATTACGGATCTGGAACAGCAGACCGCAGCCGACGGGAAATCCCGAAAAAGCGACTCGGTGACACTTATGACGCTGCATAATGCGAAAGGGCTCGAGTTTTCCGTCGTCTTTCTGGCAGGAATGGAGGAAGGTCTTTTTCCGCACGCACGCTCTGCTGAAAACGAAGAAGATCTTGAAGAAGAACGACGTCTTTGCTATGTTGGAATAACGCGTGCCAAAGAGCGCCTGGTTCTGACCCATGCCGTGGAACGCAGACTGTACGGCTACCCTCAGGCAAATCTTGTCTCGCGATTTGTGCAGGAAATACCTTCCGATATTTTGGAAAATTCCTGTTCCGACGCTGTGAAAAGTTATCATCCCCGTCAGATTGCGGAGAGTGCAATAGGTCCTTTCCCTGCTGCGGAGAAAGAGGAAAAACAGTCGGGAGGTCCGTTCCTGCATCGCGGACATTCTCCAACTCCGGACGGGCGGTATTACAAAGGTGCCGTCGTTCGCCATGCCAAGTTCGGGATCGGAACCATACAGCGTTCTGAAGGGACAGGAGACGATTTGAAAATCAGCGTCAGTTTTCCCGGACATGGCGTAAAGATGCTGGCAGTAAAATATGCAAATCTGGAAAAGGTGTGAACCTTCACAGGAAACCTTGAGTCAGGAGTAATGAATGAAAATTACCGGACAGGAAGTTGAACATGTGGCAAAGCTTGCCAGGCTGGAGCTCACGGCGAAGGAAAAAGAGAGCCTTACCGATCAGCTCTCGAATATCCTGACGTATGTCGCAAAACTGGATGAACTCGACACGAAAGGAGTGGAACCCACGTCACATGTTCTGGATATCAACAATGTGATGCGCAACGATACGCCTCAGGAAAGCCTGCCGCAGGCGCGGGCGCTCGAAAATGCACCTGAAAAAGCGTCAGGTCACTATAAAGTGCCTAAGATAATCGAGTAACATAAACGACGATAATACGGCTGAAGAAACAAGCAATGAATATTGAGGAGAATATATCATGTACAGACAGATGCTGCGTTCCAAAATACACCGCGCGACGGTAACAGATGCAAATCTTGAATACGAGGGGAGCCTCACGGTTGATCCGATTCTGATTGAAGCGGCAGGAATGCTTCCGTATGAGCTGGTTCATGTTTCTAACCTGCAAAACGGGGAACGTTTCGAGACCTACATCATTCCGGGCAAACGGGGTTCCGGTGACATGGTGCTCAACGGTCCCACCGCACGACGGGGCGTGAAGGGCGACAAAGTCATTGTGTTCTGTTATGAGTACTTCATCGAGGACGAACTGAAATCATACAAACCAAGGATTATTCTTGTCGATGACCAGAACAAGATAAAAAAGGAGTTGTAAGGAATGGAACTCTATGACCGTACCATTCACGATTTGCATGACATGCTGAAAAAGGGAGATACCACGGCCTGCGCAGTGACTGAGTCGGTTTTGACCCGGATAAAAACGGTTGATGAGAAGGTAGAAGCCTATATTTCAGTTACGGAAGATATTGCCTACCGGCAGGCGGAAGAGGCGGACAGACGCATCAAGGCGGAAAAGACTTTTTCTCCGCTTCTCGGCATCCCCATCGCAGTCAAGGACAATATGTGCACGGACGGAATCAGGACAACCTGTGCGTCGCATATTCTTGAGAATTTCGTTCCTCCCTATGATGCAACGGTTGTTCAGCGGTTGAAACAGGCAGGGTATGTCCTCTGCGGCAAGCCGAATATGGACGAATTTGCCATGGGCTCGTCCACGGAAAACTCGGGTTTCTTTATTACCAGAAATCCCTGGGACCTGGAGCGGATTCCAGGAGGATCAAGCGGAGGTTCTGCCGCCGCCGTCGCGGCGGGAGAATGCATCGGCTCGCTCGGTTCTGATACGGGAGGCTCCATCCGACAGCCGGCCGCGTGCTGCGGGGTGGTCGGCCTGAAGCCCACCTACGGACGGGTTTCCCGCTACGGACTTGTTGCTTTTGCATCATCTCTTGATCAGATTGGCCCCATTACCAAGGACGTGACTGATGCCGCACTTATGATGAATGTCATCGCTGGTCATGATCCCAGGGATTCCACGTCTGCAAACATGCCGGCTCCTGACTTCACGAAAACGCTTAAAAAAAGCGTGCAGGGGTTGAAAATCGGAATCCCGAAGGAATACTTTATCGCAGGTATGGATCCGGAGGTCGAAAAAGCGGTCAGGGATGCCCTCAAAACACTCGAAGAGCTTGGAGCGGCGGTTTCCGAGGTCTCGCTTCCTCATTCCGACTATGCCATAGCGACGTATTACATCCTCGCGACATCGGAAGCCAGTTCCAATCTTGCACGATATGACGGCGTCAAATACGGATTTCGCACCCCGGCACCGAAAGACCTGCTTGACATGTATATGCAATCACGCGACCAAGGTTTTGGAGCGGAAGTAAAGCGAAGAATCATGCTTGGTACCTACGCGCTTTCAGCCGGCTATTACGAAGCATATTATAAAAAAGGTCAGCAGGCCCGCACGCTGATAAAACGCGATTTTGAAGAAGCATTCAACAACGTAGATGTGCTGGTAACGCCGACAGCCCCGACTGCTGCTTTTAAAATAGGGGAGAAGACGACCGATCCGCTGCAGATGTATCTATCCGATATTTTTACCATCAGCGTCAACCTTGCGGGTATTCCCGGAATTTCAATTCCCTGCGGGTTTACGAGCGGCAAGCTTCCTGTCGGCCTCCAGTTGCTAGGCAGGCATTTCGATGAGGCATCCATTCTCCATGCGGCATATGCATATGAACAAGCCACTGACTGGCACAGGCAAAGAGCAAAGATCTGACATCGCCTGCAACATGCCTCGGGAAAAAGAATGGAACACTTACGGGGAAAAACCCTGCTTAACGTTTTGTTGAATAATCTGCCGTACAGAACAT
>CAZYEF010000134.1:0-8556 GCA_964646375.1 uncultured Nitrospiraceae bacterium
GATCATAGCGCCGTTTGAGCTGGTTCTCCACCTGCGCCCACTGGGACTTCACCTGTTCGTCCATGGCCACGACCTTGTTGTACTGGCCGATCCCCCACATAATCCCCACGCCCGCGATCACCACGACTGCGGCAATAAGAACGAGCACTATTTTTAAACCATTATTCATCGCCACCTCCTGAGTAGTTGCCTGTCAGCATTTTGAGAGAACCGAATATCCAACAACGCTGGTTTCAAATGCGTAGTCATTTTTTGCCAGGGAAAACGTGAAAAAAACGGAAAATTACCAGCCTCCTGATGCACCGCCTCCGCCTCCGCTGCCGCCACCCCCGCCGCCGAAGCTCCCTCCGTCAAAGCCGCCGAAACCGCCGTAACTGCTGCCGTAATATCCGCCGCCTCCCCACGGGCCGCCGCCCAGGTATCTTCGCCGTCCCTGTTTTGCGCGCTTCAGGCTCAGAAAACCTGCCAGCATGGGGCCGAAGAAGAAGATCGCCAGCAGAATGGCGTTCAGCAGAGCGTCCTGTTCCTCATCCGCACTGCGCGTCCGGACGGAGGGCATGTCCGTCAGCTGCACTCCTTCGTGCTTTGCGATGCTCTGCACTACTGCCGCTGTTGCTGCCGCGATTCCGGAGCTGTAATCGCCCTGCCTGAAATAGGGGACGAGATACTCTCTTCCGAATGAGCCGAGCAGGCTGTCGGGAAGAATGTTTTCAAGTCCGTAGCCTGTCTCAAATCGATATTTACGGTCCTGTACAGCTACGACGAGCAGCAGTCCGTTGTCCTTGCGTTTCTGGCCGAGCCTCCATTTTTCCTTGGTATTAAAGGAAAACTCTTCAATGCTCTGGCCGTCAAGGCTCTGGACCGTAAGGACCAGCACCTGCGCGGTGGTTTTCCGCTCGAGTTCCTGCAGCAAGGCGTTCAGCCGGGTTTTTACATCGCTGTTGATAATACCGGCAAGGTCCGTTACATAGTCCCTCGGGACTGCAGGCGGCTCCGGGGTTGATGCGGTCGCGTTGAGTGCGGCAGCTACTGCAAGAATGACCGCTAGTATGAAGATTTTTTTAGGCATGCAGGCTGTCAAGGGCTTTTTCTACGGACTCAAGCGCACTGTAGTACTGACGGAACAGGTCGTTCAATTCCTGTTCAGACGGTTTCAAGGCACCGGCCTTGAGCAAAAGGAGATTTCCGAAGACGGCTGTTTTTATTCCGAGCGTATCGTTGAACATTTTCACCACATCAGTCCTTAAGATTGGCGGTTCCTTGCCGAAAAGATACATGATCGACCTGAAGAGGGCAATAGAGCCGGTAATGGACCGCCTCAGCACGGCGGCGAGCGCGTCTTTTTCTCCGGCCGAAGCAAGATAACCTTGCCGGAGTCCTATGAGCTTTATCTTGATCTCGCGTTCGCACTGGAGGCGGAGCGGGGCGGAAACGACAGCAAGGTCCTTGAAAATATCAATTCCGTAAACGGTTTTATGCAGCAGCTTTAAGTCCAGAAATTCCACCGAAAAAGCATCGATGGATTTTGAAATATATTCCGGCGTCATGACAAGCGGTGCGGCAACCCGTTTTTTCCCGTATTTCCTTCCGAGCGGGGCGAGAAAGGAAATAAATTCCAAGTCCATGTCGTGCAGCACCACCACGGAGTTGATGTCGGACAGTTTCTCGTTGTAGTCCGGCATGACCGCGCTGCCGGTAATATGCAGGGAGTGGACATTTCGGTCGTGCCGACTGATGATCTCGCGAAGCAGGGGTTCTATTCTTTCCGCAATGGACGGGAGGAGGCCGGTCAGTGTCAGGTCATGCATGGCAAAACTATTATAGCATACCGAGGTGTTCTTCTCAATCAGCGGAACTGCGGACGCGCTGAAAAAAACAGTCCGTCAACAGCAGGTAAACATGGTATAATGCGGTTCAGAAATTATTGTTCTTTTCGGGAGTGATACGATGCAGACGATTCCTTTTTCTCTTGCGGCTCCGGGCATGGAGCTCGCCAGGGAGATTAAAAATCCGGAAAGCCCTGACGGCCCGCCCATGTGCGGCAAGGGAATGGTGCTGACCGAAGCCCTGATCGCGCGTCTGGGGCAGAAAAACGTGCAGGCCATAACCGTCGTGGGAAAGCCGGTTAAAATAGCGGGTGAAAAGACCCTTGATGAAATGCTGCACCAGCTTGATCTCCGCTTCAGGCGGGTGGCCAAGGACCCGCTTATGATGAAGCTCAAGGAAATGTACCGGGACTATCTTATCCGGTCCCAGGGAGAATGATATGGAAGACAAGCGAGCAGAACTGCAGCGTGCAATCAAGGATACCAAATCCATACCGACGCTGCCCGGGATCATTGCGAAACTGAGCACCCTGGCGGCAAACGACAAAGTCTCGGCCCATGAAATGGCGCGAGTCGTGTCTGCGGACCAGGTTTTGTCCGCAAAAGTGCTACGCCTCGTGAATTCGCCGTTTTACGGTTTCTCCGGCCGGGTATCGACCGTTTCAAACGCGCTTATTCTTCTCGGTGTGAATGTGGTGAAGAGCCTGGCGGTAACGAGCTCCATTTTTGAAATGATGGAAAAGCATGTCGTCGGGCTCTGGGAGCATTCCATGGGGGTCGCCACGGCGGCACAGATCATCGCACGCCAGCTCAAGCTTCCCGACCCCGAGGAGATATCCACTGCCGCGCTGCTTCATGATATCGGAAAAGTGGTGGTCAAGATCAATCTGAAAGAGGAATATGATAGCCTGATCGCTCTTATTGCGCAAAAGGATCTGACCATGATTGAAGCCGAAAAGGAACTTTTCGGGATGGACCATACGGAAGTGGGGGCATGGCTTGCCAAGTCATGGTTTCTGCCGGAAAAGCTGGTAGAACCCATCGCCTTTCATCATGCCGTCGAACAATCGTCCCTGCATAGTGTAAAAACCTCGGTCGTGCATGTCGCCGACGTGCTGGTAAAGGCCGGCGGCTTTGGTTTCAGCGGCGACGACATCGTCCCGCAGATACAGCCCGCCGCCTGGAAAAATCTGGGGCTTGAAGAGGCAGCCCTGCAGCTGATTGTGGAAGAGCTGGAGGACAGGTTCATCGAACTGCAAAACTTCAGCATGGAGATACAGTCAACCGATGCCGCCCGCACTTAGGATTGCATTAATCTCGCAGGACAAAAACCTTCTTTCCCGCCTGGAACTCAGGCTCCAGAGCCGGGGCTATCAGGTTGTCCAGATCGCGTCCCTTGCGGGGGTCCTGGGGTTTCTGTACGCGGACCCTCCGGACCTCATCATCATCAACCTTGCTTCCCTGGAGGCAGCGTCGCAGCGGGTCATCCATGATCTGCGGGAAGACAGCTACTTCAGCGTCATTCCTCTGATTGCCGTGCTGGATCGTTTGCCTCAGGATTCCTTTGACTGGAGCACCCTGCCCGTTGATGATTTTGTCGTGCAGCCGCTGAACTATGATGAATTGTTCAGGCGCATCAATCTCGCCATGCAGAGGATCCAGCGAATCTTCGACAATAATCCTCTCACCAGGCTTCCCGGCAACACCTCCATTCAGCACGCAATTGACAAGGCCCTGGGAAAAGCCATGGCGGTTTGTTATGTGGACATCAATCATTTCAAGCCGTACAACGATACCTATGGTTTTTCCCGCGGCGATGACGTGATCCGGATGGTCGCGCGGATCACCGCAAACGTCGTGCGGGACCACGGTGAAGGCGGCTTTGTGGGCCACGTGGGCGGGGATGATTTTGTGTTCATTGTGCCGCTGGGAAAAGCGGAGGCGGCCTGCCAGACCATCATCGACAATTTTTCGGGGGTCGCTTCGGACCTTTTCGGAGAAGCGGAGAAAAAGAAGGGGTATTACATCGCCAAAGACCGGAACAATGTCGAGTCGAAGATACCGCTGCTGAGCCTTTCCATCGCCATTGTGCCGACAAGTACGCCCTACATACAGCATCCGGGCAAGGTCGCTGAAGTCGCAGCAGAGCTGAAAAAACTCGCCAAAAAATCCCCCGGAAGCGCCTACGTCATCGACCGGCGAAAAAGATAAGAGTCAGGGGCGCTCCCTCCGACAGAGTTTTTCATAAGACCGGATTTTATTCCGGCCTCATATTCATGCTGAAATAATACAGCCGCTACCCCGCTTGACACGCTGAACAATCCAGATATAATTTAAATATTGAAACGAGGATGATCCCGCATGCCGGAACTTCTTGAAAAAAAAATCGGGAACGCAGTTCTGCGCCTGACATCCGCGGACATCACCGAACGAAAGGTTGATGCCATCGTGAACGCGGCCAACAGCCATCTGCAGCACGGAGGCGGCGTGGCGGGTGCGATCGTGAGAAAAGGCGGCAGGATTATCCAGGAGGAGAGCGACAGGATCGGTTTTATTCCTGTCGGCAGTGCCGCGATTACGACCGGTGGATCGCTCAATGCAAAGTATGTTATTCACGCGGTTGGTCCAAGGATGGGTGAGGGTGGCGAAGAAGACAAGTTGAAGAAAGCGGTCAACGGCGTGCTTACGCTTGCAGCAGAAAAAAAAATCACCAGCATATCGCTGCCTGCCATAAGCGCGGGCATTTTCGGTTTCCCGAAGGACCTCTGCGCAAAAATCCTCGTGGAAGAAACAGAGTCTTTTTTAGAGAACACCCCTGACGCATCACTCAGGCTTGTCGAATTCTGCATCCTTGATCCGGAAGCGTTTGCGTATTTTAAAACCGAGCTGGAGAAGTGACACCACAACCGGTGATTCCGGTTTTCTATTCGTTCAGTCGAAAGGAGCCATGTCATGTTGAAGGAATTTAAAGCGTTCGTTATGCGGGGCAATGTTCTTGATCTGGCAGTCGCGGTCATCATCGGCGGGGTTTTTGGAAAGATTGTGAGCTCGCTGGTGAATGA
Organism: uncultured Nitrospiraceae bacterium; assembly: GCA_964646375.1. Taxonomy (GTDB): domain Bacteria; phylum Nitrospirota; class UBA9217; order UBA9217; family UBA9217; genus JBAZLV01. Next base: position 4,889 of record CAZYEF010000134.1, read on the forward strand.
TGTCCTTATGCCGCCCATCGGGGCCCTTATGGGCAAGGTTGATTTCAGCAGCCTCTTTCTCAATCTCTCCACGGAAACGTTCGCGAGTCTTGCCGAAGCCCAAAAAGCCGGAGCACCGGTGATCAAGTACGGATTGTTCATCAATACGGTCATTGATTTCATTATTGTGTCATTCGTGATTTTTCTCGTGGTCCGCATGGCCAACCGGCTGCAGCAGAAACCGGCGGCACCCGCGGAGCCGACCACGAAGGAATGTCCGTACTGCCTGTCTACTGTTCCGATAAAAGCAACCCGGTGCGCGCACTGCACGTCCGAGCTGAAAGTCGCCTGATCAGTAAGCCTTAGAAAAAATCTCCCAGCTGCCGATTTGAGATAAAGTCGGTGCTGGGACTCCTTTGTATATGGATTACGAGTTTATTTTTCCAGCCAAATTATCTATCAATCAAACCGCACATAGTTAAGTTACCCTAAACAGTTCCTTTCAAACTATCCGCATAAAAAACAGTATTTTTAGCCAAAATATTGCCGTTTGTCATTTGTCTGGCGCTTTTTTACAAGGTCATTCTGAAAAAAACAGAAACATTTTGATACTTTATGTTTAGGCATGTTAGTTGCTATACGTTATCATACTCCTGCTTAAGTTATTGAAGAAAAAAAATAATTCACGGTAACGCGGAACGTAGCTGTTAATGAATACTAATTTTTTTGAGTAACAGACATCGTGAGTGAGCGGCTGGTCATATAACAAAAAAGGACGGTCATGCTATCAACTATCAATGTCGGTGAAAAAAATAATTTCGGGAAAAATGTGCTGTATTCGATAAGGAGTGCGGTGAGCGTTCCCTGTAAAGCGGTAACCAAAGCGCTTTGCAGAATGCGAACATCAAATATCCTCAGGTTCGCATTGTTTTGGATGTTCGCATTCGCTGCACCCGTGTATGCGGATATGAGTGCCTCCGTCACGCTCGTGAGCGGAGATCCCACTGACATCTACCCGAGTGAGACGACGCGCCTTCAAATAACTCTTTCCAACAGCAACCAGACCGCTCAAATAACGAATGTTGCTTTCAGCAACAGCCTGCCCGGAACGTGGCCCAATGCGCTGCGAATAGCCGGTGTATACACGTACACCTGTACTGATCCAGGCGGCCCGGTAACATCGCCCGGGCCCGGGACGCTGACTGCCGACGTAAATACACAGGCGATAACACTGTCGGGGGGTGTTATACCTGCCCGCGCCAACAATACCGACGGCACCTGCACAATCGTTATTCCGGTAACTGCAGGCACTTCCAGCGGAAGCACGGCAACATATACTTATCAGATTCTGAGCGGTGCCGTTACCGGCGATGACGGTGCAGCTATTGCTAATTCCGGCACCGTCAGCCAGAGCGTCAATGTACGTGCGCTTACTCCTCCTTCAATCTCCAAGAGTTTCGCTTCATCGAGCGTATACCTCGGGGGAAACGCGACCACGCTTACAATAACCCTTACCAATGCAAACCCGGTAACGATTACAAACTTCACCATAACTGATCCGTTCCCGCAGTTGGGAGGGGCCGCCATTATACGGGTCGCTGCAACACCGGGAGCTGCGGCAAGTTGCAATAATGGAGGCAGCGCGCCAACATTCAGTCCTTCAGCAGGCGACACTTCTATCAGCGCGACGGGAACGATCCCGGCCAGATCCGGAAGTACGAATGGAAACTGTACGATCAGCGTGAGCATTGAAGGCGCTCAGACCAACAGCCTCTATACGACAGGAGCGCAAGCAAATACCATCAACAGGCTGACCAACTTCAGCAATGATGTCGGCATTGCGCCTGCTGCCAATGCCACGGCAAACATAACCGTCGTATCGCCGCTCCGGCTGAATAAAGCGTTTACGCATGCGGCACTTTCGAGCGGCCAGTCGGACAGCCTGACGATCACGCTCTATAATGACGGGAATAGCGACCTGACGGTGACCACCTTTACCGATGATCCCATTGACGGGACGACGGCCGGCAATACCAATCCCTATGGTTTAAAAGTCACTGGTCAATCGACTACCTGCGCGGGCGGTACGGTAACCCCCACGACAAATAATACCGGCGTTACCATGACCGACGGCGTTATTCCCCACAACGCTTCCTGTACGGTCACGGTAAACTTCACAGGCACCGTAACAACTACGGGAGTGCCGGTAACATATACCAACACAATTCCGCAAGGCGCAGTCGGAACGACAACCGCCGGAATCATAAGCCAGACCCGCTCTGCGTCGATTCTTGTCGCGGATGATCTCCGGGTCACGAAAAGCGCCGCTCCAACAACAGCCGCCCCCGGCAACCCGATTCGCTACACGCTTACCGTTTACAATTACACCGCCTCGGCAATTTCCAACCTGGTTGTGACGGACCATCTTACCAACGGGACGACATTTCTTACCGGAACAATCAATGGAAACAATTATACGCCGTCAATATCGGGTGGCTGTTCAGGTTTGTCCGTTACAGGAGCCGTAGGGGATACCGTTCCTGTATTCACGATCAGTTCATTCAATGCCCGTACGGACGCCAACACGCCAAGCTCATGCACGGTGACGTTTTATGCAATGACTTCAAAAACCGCGGCCAATGGATCGTCCACCGCCAACACCATTAGCGCGGGCGACGTGTGCTACAACGGGGGCGCAACCTGCAACGGCGCGGGAACAAGCTCCACCGGAACAACAATAACGACAACGTTGATTGCCGCGGCAAAGAGTTTCTCTCCTGCCGGTCCGCTTCCAGAAGGGTCGATTTCGACCCTGACCGTCACGCTGACAAACCAGTCTGCAAATCCCATCACGAATGCCACCATCTCCGACACGCTGCCGGTAGCGGCAGTCGGAGGCGGCCAGATGCGCATCGCGAGTCCTCCGAATGCCGCCAGCACCTGCGGTAGCCCCACGATCACGGCCGTTGCCGGATCGACATCACTCGCCATGAATGGCGGAACGATACCCGCGCGTGCGAGCAACGGCACCGGAACAGCCGGCACATGCTTCATCAGGGTTGACGTAATCGGCCCTGCCGGGACGTATAACAACACGGCAACCGCGGGCGGCACGGAAACGTATGCAGACGGCACCACGCATTCCGTGACTCCCGTGACCACGGCGGTAGCCACGCTGGTTTATACATCTTCCTTGTCGGCAACAAAGAGTTTCAGTCCCGCGAGCGTTTCCTCGGGCGGACGATCCACCGTGACCGTGCGGCTTTCGAACTCAGGCGCGGCAGCCCTCACCAATGTGGGCGTCACCGATCTGCTGCCTACCGGCATGGTGGTCGCACCCACGCCGAACGCGTATACGACGTGCGCGGGCAATCCGTCGATCACGGCCGCGGCGGGTGCCGGTTCGGTCAGTATGTCCGGGGCGAGTCTTGCCGGTTCCGGAACGTGCGATCTTCTTTTTGACGTGGTGGCAACCGGCAGCGCCAGCTGGATCAATACGATCCCGATCGGCAACATTACGGCTGACGGCGGGGTGCGGAATCAGACGGCGGTTTCAGCAACGCTCACGTATAACGCGCCGACGGCCCTGACTGTCGCGAAAGCAACGAATCCCAGCACCCTGACTTTTCCGGGGCAGATGAGCCAGTTCACTATTACGATAACCAACGGCACACAGGCAGTAACAAATC
>CAZYEF010000135.1:0-8413 GCA_964646375.1 uncultured Nitrospiraceae bacterium
TGGCAAAAACACTGCGGATAATCGGGAGCAAGTGGACAATACTCATCATCAGGGATCTTCTGGAGGGCACGCTTCGTTTCGGCGAATTGAGAAAATCTCTGGACGGGGTGAGTCCGAAAACGTTGTCGGAACGTCTGAAAGCGCTCGAAAAGGAAGGCATTCTTGTCAAAAAGATCTATCCGGAAGTTCCTCCCCGCGTCGAGTATTCCCTGACGAAGCGGGGGAAAAATCTCGCCAGCGTCATCCAGAGCATGAAAGCGTGGGGAGACAAGATAAGCTGAAATTCATGAGAGAAGCGACCGAGCAATAAATCGGAATAGCAATCGTTTCGAGTTTCTTTCAGAAGCGGGTTTTTGAACCATTCTTTAGAGTGCGGACGAGGAAAATGATTTATTGATTAAGCATTCTATGCAATCCTTCAAAGAGCATATTCCACATGAATGCGACATTATGATCGGTATTTTCTTTGATTTGGCCGTGCTCATGGCTATTATTTTTGTTTCATGCGATATTTTGTTAGTAAAAATCACGACCGCATCCTGATTCTGAATTTTCGCATTCAGATTTACGGTTTTCTTTGTATACACTGTCAGATTAATTCCCGATTGTTCTGCGGCATTGACATAGTGCCTGCGCAGCCGGTCCATTCCTCCGATAAGGGCAATATTGATGAGATCTTTTTTTTCTTGCTCTGGTTTAGTCATGGTCGCCATATTCATAGTCACTGTTATTTATCTTGTCCCGCATCCAATGCCCTTCGTAAATCTGTTTTGATGTCTTCTACATCCTCAAGACCTACGGACAACCGAATCAAACCATCAGTGATACCTCTCTTTAGACGTTCCTGTCTCGGCATGGCAGCATGGGACATTGTTGCAGGATAGGAAAGAATGCTTTCCACACCACCAAGGCTGACCGCAACAAGAGGAATTTTCACGCTGCGGAGAAATGATTGTGCTGTGTCTCCATCCTGAAGTTCAAAGGAGACAACCGCGCCGCCGCCGGTTGATTGCTTTAACTGAACCTCACGTCCAGGATGCTTAGGAAGCGTAGGATAATAGACCCTCAGTATGTCAGGTTGCGCCAAGAGCCAATGTGCAAGCTCCAATGCGGCTTTCTGCCCTGCTTCAACGCGCGGCACCAGTGTCTTTATTCCCCGCATCAAAACCCAGCTGTCAAACGGCCCGAGTACCGCACCGAAAGCGTTTTGTATCTTCTTGATCCTGTCAGCGATGGCATCATCCTTCACCACGACAATACCCGCAAGGAGATCGCTGTGCCCTCCGAGGAATTTGGTAGCGCTGTGTATCGTGATGTCAAATCCGATTTCGAGTGGACGCTGCAGATATGGTGTCATAAATGTGTTGTCAATAATAGTCAACAGTTTCCGTTCGCGCGCAAGCTGAACCGTAGCCTGAAGATCCGTGATCTTCAGGAGCGGATTAGACGGAGTTTCCACAAAAACCGCTTTTGTTTCCGAGGTTAGGGCTTCTTTTACGTTGTTAATGTCGCTCGTATCTACAAACGTGCTCTTGAGGCCCCACTGCTCAAACAGCGTTGTCAGAACGCGGTAAGTCCCCCCATAAACATCAGAAGACACCACAAGATGATCTCCTGGTTTAAACAGCAGGAATACGGATGAGACAGCCGCCATGCCCGATGAAAACGCGAATCCACAGCTACCGGATTCAAGAAGGGCTACCGTGTGCTCAAGCGCTTCACGCGTCGGATTGTTGCCGCGGCTGTATTCATACGGTCCGAAATCCACCGGATCTTTTTGCGCGAACGTGGATGCCGTATATATCGGCACACTCGACGCTCCGGTATAGGGGTCTATATCCTTTCCGGTATGAAGTATTCTTGTCCGGTAATCCATTATTTAACTCCCAGCCTGCCGGCCCTTCCGTCCAGTGCGTACGCCAAGTCGCCGATCAGGTCATCGACATGCTCAACCCCGATTGACAGTCGCAGCAGCCGGTTATTGATTCCAAGCCGTTCACGTATTTCAGCGGGAATATCGGCATGTGTCTGGACCGCAGGGAAAGTAATCAGAGACTCAAGCCCCCCCAGGCTTTCCGCATAAAGAAATATCTTTACCCGTTCGAGGATGTCCGGTACGAGTGCAACGGCATCAACTTCAAACGACAGGACCGCGCCGAAACCTGAAAACTGTCTGCCGAACAGACTGTGCGCCGGACCGTTTTCCAAACCGGGATAATAGACACGCCTGACCCTTGGATGCGCTTTCAACCATCGGGCAATAAGCATCGCGTTTTCCTGCTGTTTCGGCAATCTGAGCGGCAGTGTCTTGAGACCCCGCAGAACGAGCCAGGAATCCTGCGGTCCCAGTACCGCACCTGCAGCATTCTGGAAAAAACCGATTTGTTCGGCGAGTTCCGGCGACTTTGCTACAACGATTCCCGCCACAACATCGTTGTGACCGGAAAGATACTTGCTGGCACTGTAAACAACAATGTCGGCTCCGAGATCAAGCGGTTTCTGGAGCAGCGGCGTACAGAAGGTATTGTCTACAATTGTCAGGGCGCCGTTATCCCTCCCGAACGCCGCAATGGCTCGAATGTCCGCAATCTTCAAAAGAGGATTCGTCGGGCTTTCGATAAAAACTGCCTTGACGCCGGTTGCAATACACTGCTGCACGGCTTCCGTGTTCGATGTGTCGACGGAGACGGCCTTGATGCCGAAATTGGCATATCCTTTTTCAAAGAGACGGAGGGTTCCGCCATACGGGTCCTCGGTGATTACAAGCCTGTCACCTTGTTTGAACAACCGCAGAACACAGTCGATTGCCGCCATCCCTGATGAGAAGGCGAAGGCCTTGTAGCCATTGTCAAGCTTCGCCATGGTTTCCTCCAGCGCCTGCCGGGTGGGGTTTACGGTCCTTGAATAGTCATATCCGGTACTTTTCCCGAGCCCCGGATGCCTGAAGATTGCCGTCTGATAGATGGGCATCGAAACCGCTCCCGTCCGCTCATCCCACCTGCTGCCTGCCTGGGCCAGCAGTGTCTCTATCTTCATTGTCGATTCATATCCTTTCATGAATTTATTTTTTATTCATGAGAGATCGTCACGAGGTACTGAAAAAACGGCGGCAATCGAATACACAAACAGAGAATATATGTTTAATAAGCGTTTGTTCTTATAGTTCCTGGAACATCGGCGTACTAAGATACCGTTCGCCAGTGTCAGGAAGCACCGCCACAATCAGTTTGCCTTTGTTTTCCGGCCGCTTCGCAAGCTGGAGTGCCGCAAATGTTGCGGCTCCTGATGATATTCCAACAAGTAATCCTTCGGTCCTGCTCAGGAGCCTGCCGGTTTCAATGGCCTCTTCATTCTTTACCTTGAACACTTCATCGACGATTTTTGTATTCAATACCTGTGGAACAAATCCCGCGCCGATGCCCTGGATTTTGTGCGGTCCCGGTTGTCCACCTGACAGAACCGGAGAATCGAACGGTTCAACAGCCACCACCTTGAATCCGGGTTTCTTTGCTTTAATGAATTCCCCCACACCGGTAATAGTGCCACCCGTGCCCACACCGCCCACAAGAATATCGATCTTGCCGTCCGTGTCATCCCATATCTCTTTTGCGGTCGTTTCCCGATGGATTTGAGGATTCGCAGGATTTTTGAATTGCTGCGGCACAAAAGAATTAGGGGTCTGGGCAGCAAGTTCCTCAGCTTTTTCTATTGCCCCTTTCATGCCTTTTGCGCCGGGAGTCAAAACAAGTTCCGCTCCGTATGCCTTCAGGAGATTCCGCCGCTCCACGCTCATAGTGTCCGGCATGGTCAAGATAAGCCGGTACCCGCGAGCCGCTGCTACAAAAGCAAGGGCAATACCGGTATTGCCGCTGGTCGGCTCGATAATAACCGTGTCCTTCTTAATCAATCCTTTTTCTTCCGCATCTTTAATCATGCTGAAGCCGATTCTGTCCTTTACACTCCCGCCGGGATTGAATGACTCAAGCTTCGCCACCACTTTCGCATCAATTCCCTTGCTTACCCGCTGCAGATGGAGCAGCGGAGTTTTACCAATAATATCCGTCAGATTGCTGTAAATCTTGCTCATAACAATCTTCTCCTTTTTTTGTTAGATTTTGAATTCAATTGTTCTCTTTATAAAACTTCACATTTCACCACTATCCCGTGCCTTATCCTTCATTTAGCAAACGCAATGCCACAAAAAATCTCAATTAAACAAGGTATTTCGAGAAGTATACGAACCATAGCTGATTGTTTTTAATACAGCATGTATATTCTATAAACATCACCTCTTTCAGAAGAATTCCTGCTTGCTCCCTATCGTCCTTATGACCGCATTCCCCACTTATAGACGGTATACCGCTCAAGAACGCGGAATATGCAATTCTCGAAGAGAAAGCCTACGAGGATGACGGTGAATAATCCGGCGAACACGGACGACGTTTCAAGCTGGTTCTTTTTTTCATAGATAAACCAACCCAATCCGCCGGATCCGGAGCTCACGCCGAAGACAAGTTCAGCGGCAATCAGGGTGCGCCATGCAAATGCCCAGCCGATTTTCAGGCCGGTCACAATGCTCGGAAACGCAGCTGGTATCAAGATTTGGAAAACGTAGCGCATGCCGGTAAGGCCATAACTTCTCCCCACCAGACGCAGCGTCGGGGTGATACCGGAGAAGCCGGAAAGCGTATTGAGTGCTATCGGCCAAAGCACCGCATGCATAAGAACGAACACAATGCTGGGCGTGCCAAGGCCGAACCACAGCAATGCCAGCGGCAGCAAGGCTATGGCCGGCAGCGGATTAAACATGGACGTAAGCGTATCCAGCAGATCGGCGCCGATACGGGAGCAGATCGCAAAAATGGAAAGTGCAGTGGCTGCCAGTATACCGCCCGCATAACCGGTAAACAGCACTTTGAGCGATACAAAGATCCGCGAAGAAAGCTCTCCGCTTGCAAGCGCGTCGGCAAAAGCGGTCACCGTCGCGTTAAAACCCGGGAGCACCAGGTCGTTGTTCAGCCAGTCCGCATAGATTTGCCACACAAGCGCCATGAGAATGAGAAGAGCGGTTTTTCTCACAAAACCCGCTTCCCAGACTCGCCTCCCCAGCGACAGCGGCTTCTTTGCCTCTTCAGCAGTCCTTGATTCTTTTTCCGGAAAAATGTGTTCTTTCACCAAGACATCAACAAGCATGGATTCATTCTGATTCAAACCGTTCCTCCCGGCTCATATACTGTAGTCAAATGCGTCTTTAAATAATATCTTTCGTATCCGTTCGCTGATACTGTTAAACAGTTCGCCCCCGACTTTGCCGAGATCGGACACCTGTACGTCAAGTTCTGCCCGGATCCTTCCCGGATGCGGCGAAAGCAGGATAATGCGGTCCCCCAGCAGAACTGCTTCCGGAATGGAATGGGTCACGAACAGCATCGTAAATCTTATTTCGCTCCAGAGTGCCAACAGCTCATCCTGCATCTTTTGGCGCGTAAAGGCATCGAGAGCAGCAAAAGGTTCATCCATCAGGATTATGTCCGGTTTCATGGCCAAGCAGCGCGCAATGGCAACACGCTGCTTCATGCCCCCCGAAAGCGTGTGCGGGTAGGCATGAATAAATTTTTCGAGGTTTACTTTACGCAGGAAATGCAAGGCCTGTTCTTCCGCCTCCTGTCCTTTCATCCTTCCGCTCGCAGTCAAGGCAAACATGACGTTTTCCTTGACTGTTTTCCAGGGAAACAGCTGGTCAAACTCCTGAAAAACCATTACCCGGTCCGGACCAGGTCCGGTGATGTTCTGATTTTCAAGCTTAATACAACCCGCAACCGGCTTTACATGACCGGCGATCGCTTTCAATAAAGTTGACTTTCCGCAGCCTGAAGGTCCGAGAAGTACAAGCCGATCTGAACGAAACACTTCGAAGTTTATATCACGCACAGCCGTGACCAGATGGTCCTGTGTCCTGTACTGCAGTGTAACATCCTTTGCGCTCAAAACCGGGATTGCTCCGTCAGATATCATAGTGTTGCTCATCAACTCCCCTTTTTGCCGTAGACGTTAGGGAAGAATAGATCCTTCCAGTCCTTTGGTTTACTCTTGATGGATCCCGTTTGATACATAAAATCAGAAAATTTCGTGATATTAAGAGGGGTGGTCGTATAACTGAGTGAAGGATGGTTCACCTGAGTTACCAAATCATTCACGCTTTCCTTTGTCTTGCTCGATTTAATATAGATTTCCACCGCTGCATGTTTGTTCTTTTGAATAAATGAGATAGCCTCTTCCAGTGCACTAAAAACAGCTGCATATGTTCGTGGATTGGCTTCATAAAATGTTTTTGTTGTAGAAAGGACATTGAACGTGTGCGGCCCGCCCAGGACGTCGAAGGAGTTCAATATCGTATGCACTCTTTTGTCCACCAGTTCCTGGAACATGAACGGAGGGCTGGTCAGATGTGCGGTAACCTCTGACCTGCCGGACAGGAGAGCCGCCATTCCATCAGGATGTTTCATGGAAACGGTCAAGTGGTCTAGTCTGGTATAATTACTATTACCGAATGCCTTTGCCGCGGCCATCTGCAGGACGATTGCCTGAATGGATACTTTAACAGTCGGTAGAGCGATTCGGTCTTTGTCGGTAAAATCTTTTATTGATTTAATAGCAGGATTATTGGTATTAAGATAGAGAGGCGTGCTGTCCAGGGCAGCCACCCCTCTGACTTTGCCATTGGTCTTCGACCAAAGGACAATCAATGGAGCCACACCGCTTGAAATGTAATCCACACTTCCTGAGAGAAGAGCATCGTTGACTGCCCCGCCTCCACCAAGTGTAGCCCAATGCACTTTGATATCTCCTAATCCTGATGCTTTTGCATGCTTCTCCACGAGTTTTTGCTCTTCCATGATAATGAGAGGCAGATATCCCAATCCGTACTGTTTTGCAATGCGCACTTCCGATACCTCCGCAGTCGCGATTGGTGACAGAAGTACCGACATTACGATCAACAGCAACAGTGCCCCTAATATCCTGTACGTATGTTTTATTCTATGCATGGTGTTTTTCCTTTCCTGCAAGTCTGTCGAGATGAATAAAGTAAGGTCGCGCCGCTTCTTCCTCGGCTTTCCGGATAGAGAGTGTTTGCTCAGTCACCTCTATTGGAGTGATGATCCAAACAGCTGCAAGGTCCGCATCATTCTGCATTTCCCTCGCTTTTGTGTAGTATTTCCGAAATACAGGCCCGGCAATATGCGCCTTGACCGGCCGGCCTTTAATCTGATAGCTGGTGCCATCCTCTCCACAAACTAACACCGCAACATTCCGGCCGAACCAAATGCTCCTCACCAGGTTTTTATTGCTTCTTGATGATTCCAGCAATTCAAGGCTAACAAGATTTCCCTCTTCATCCGCATGGATAGATTGCTTAACAACCACATGGGGATTGCCATTCTCATCCGAGGTGGCCAAAACTTTGACTGTGGACTTGTCTTCCAGCAGCTTCGCAATGGACTGAATAATTTTTTGCGGCATCTTTCACTTCTCCTTATAACAACCGTGCGAGATCGGAATTGGGATGATTGCCGCAGCGGCGGAAGTCATCGAAATCAAGTCCCACATTATATTTTTTCTGCTGTTCGTGCAGCCCTTTTGTCAGCCGAATGAAATATTCCAACGAAGGATTTTTCTGTTCCCCAAAAGATGATCCGGGACGCGGTATCCATACCGTAAAAACGGTTCCGACGCCATGCTCTGCAAGAGACTCGGCCTCTGCAAGCGTTGTCTCCAAGGCATCATCCTCGTTTTCAAAGCCGTGAGGCTTCGCCGTTTCAGCACCGGCAACAATACAGGTGTCCACCATGCCTCTTCCAAAAATATCAACTGCTCTTATCAGGCGGTTCTTCCATTCCTGATATCCCACCCATTTCGCTTTTCCCGGGCAGATCCAGTTGAATGCTTTTTCGTCCAATATCTCAATATCGGCCGTATAGCTCAGCAGACCCGTTTCCCGATGTAGCCGCTCAAGCTGCTTCGCTGTGAATGCAGTGGATATAAGCTGGCTCGGAAACTTGGGGACGCCAAAGGCAGTTCCTACAGCTTTCAGCAGATCAATATAGTATTGCACCTCGGCATCGAAAGGTTCCGGACCATGTGGGTTTGATCCAGAAGTAAGACAAACTGCGCTGAATCGACCAGGTTCTTTCAGCGCCTCTATGGTTGTTTCGACAACGTCCGCAGGTTTTATCCGAGTGGGCAGTCCTAGTTCACTTTTCTGCTGTTTCAGGTTGTTCACGATATCACAAAAACGGCAGCCTTCATTGTCCTTCCAAAAATGACAATACCGGTCCGCCATTATGTAGAGACGCTGCGGACGGGAACTCGCCACATGTTGCATAAGCACACCGGAACTTGTTTTTTTATCGTA
>CAZYEF010000136.1:0-8209 GCA_964646375.1 uncultured Nitrospiraceae bacterium
AGGGGAAATGCTCTTTGCCAACAACCCTTTGTCGGTCATATGCGCCCTGATCTGTCCGGTTGAGAGAATGTGCGAAAAGAACTGTGTTCTCTCAAAGGGAGGCAACCCGATCCAGATAAGCTCGATTGAGCATTACATCTCCTATTATTTTCTCGACAAGGTGGAGAACAAAAGCAGAAGGAACGGAGATAAAAAGATGGCAATCATCGGCTCCGGTCCTGCAGGCATCACCGTTGCCATCATGCTCGCATTCCATGGGTATGACATTACGATATTTGAATCCGAGGACAAGGTGGGCGGCATCATGCGCTTCGGAATCCCTGATTACCGGCTGCCGAAATATCTGCTTGATAAGTACCGGGACATTCTTCTCAGGATTGGGGCCAGGATCCGTCCGAACACCCTCATCGGCCCTGTTATCACGCTGGATGACCTTTTCCGCGACGGATACAAGGCTGTCTTTATCGGCACCGGAATCTGGAATCCCAACCCGCTGCGCGTCAAGGGTGAAAGTCTCGGCCATGTTCATTATGCCATAAACTATCTGAAGAATCCGGATGCCTTTGACCTTGGGAAAAAAGTTGTAATTATCGGGGCGGGAAACGTCGCCATGGATGTGGCGCGCACCGCTCTCCGGAAGGATTCCGAGGACGTTGCCATTGTCTACCGTCAGGGTCCGGACTCCATGACCGCCGAACCTCACGAGATCGAGTATGCGAAGATAGACGGAGCACGGTTTGAGTTTTTCAAAACACCGGTGGAGGTTATTGAAGACGGGGTCGTTCTTGCGTCCACGAGGGAAATCAGGGACGAGGCCGGCTGTGTCACGATCGAAACCATTCCGGGCACCGAAGAACTGTATCGCGCTGATTCGGTCATCATCGCGGTAAGTCAGAGACCCCGCGCCAATATTGTTTCAACCTCCGGAGGAATACAGACAAACAAGTTTGGGCTGGTACTTACGGATGAGTATGGCAGAACCACCCGCGAGGGTGTGTTCGCCTCGGGTGACGTTGTCACCGGAGCAAAGACGGTTGTGGAAGCAGTCCATTTTTCAAAAAGGAGCGCTGAGACCATAGAAATGTTTATTTCGGAAAAATATAAAATTCCGCGCTTTCCCGGGCGCGTATGAGAAACTGCGCAAGGAACTTGGGGAAGAGAACGTCCCGGCTGTTCTTAATTGACAATGAATTTGGTTAAGAGTATAATTTTTTCATAAAATAACAATAAAACATGAAGGAAAACAAGACGACATATACTCTGACCCTTGCGGGGCTGCTGACTGTTTCCGCGTATTTTCTGGCCGACATCACGGATTCCCTGATCGGACGGACCCTTGAAGCCTCGCCGAAATTTTCGGCTGCAGCGCAGGAGCGCGAACGGCCCGCGCTGGAACCGCGGAAGGAACTGAGCGAGTACTCTTCGATCCTGGAGCGCGGACTTTTCGGGGAAGGCAGGGGACCGTCAAACGGACCCGCGGCTGCTTCATCGTCGTATCGTCTGATCGGGACGGTGGAAGGACAGAGCTTCGCCGGTGCGGTGCTTGAGGAAGCCGGGGAGCAGGTTTTCTACCGCATCAACCAAAAGCTTTCGGACGGCTCCGTGATCATCAAAGTAATGCGCGATAAAATAACAATTAAACGGTCCGATGGTTCTGTAATGGATGTTCAGGTCGCGGATGATACCAGGATTGTCAGTGTCCAGAAACCGGTCGCATACAATGCCGGTGTGAAAAAACTTTCCGACAGCAAATGGATGGTGGACCAGAAGGAAGTTGCTGCAAGCACCGAGAACATGAGCCAGATTCTGACTCAGGCGCGGGCGCTGCCGTATCTGGAACACGGGAAAACAGTGGGGTTCCGTTTGAGCGAAATCGTCCCCGGCAGCATCTACGAGAAAATCGGGCTGCAGAACGGCGATGTGATACGGAGCGTCAATTCCCAGGAAGTGGACGATCCCGCGAAGTTCTTCCAGCTTTACCAGGGGCTGAAGAACGAGCGGAATATTACCATTGATGTGATGCGGGGCGGACAGCGGCAGACACTGAACTATGAAATCCGCTGAGTATCTGGCAACGATGTCCGGAGCAGTTGTTCATTCATTAAAAACCAGGAACAAATCCCTAATCCAAAATTTCAGATCCACGCACAGTCTTTGGCGCGAAGTTTGAGAGTTTGACCTTGGAGGCTCTATGGTGAGAAAAACGGCCGTCCTGCTGCTTCTTATAGGGTCTGTAATCGCGGCAGACGTCTCTGCCCAGACACCTCCGCCCAAACCAACCCCTGCACCTTCCGAGCAGATTGACATCCAGAAAATAAAATCCAGCGATAATTACGTTACGCTGAACTTTACCAACGTGGACATCAATGCCCTGGTCAAGGTGATGAGCGAATTGACCCGGCGGAACTTCATTCTTGACGAGCGCATTACCGGCAAGATCACTCTGATGACCCCCACCAGAATATCGCCGGAGGAGGCATATCAGGTGTTCCTTTCGGCCCTCGAGATCAAGGGCTTTACCGCAGTGGAGGACGGGAAAATTATTCGCATTATACCCACGGCCGCGGCCCGTCAGAGCGGGCTTAAGGTGTTCAAGGACAATAACATACGAGGAGAGGGATTCGTTACCAAACTTATCCGGTTGAATTATATCAATCCTCAGGAGGTCGTTCGGACGATAACGCCGCTTCTGACCAAGGATGGGAATTTGATCGCCTATCCGACCACGAATTCGATCATTCTCACCGATTCAGTCTCCAATATCCGGAAAATCGAAACGCTTCTGAACGCGCTGGACGTGCCGGCTCCGGAAGGAAAAGGTAAGATCAATGTCTATTATCTGAAAAATGGGAACGCGGAAGATATCGCCAAACTGATGCAGGGATTGGTTTCAAAGATGCCCGCTGCACAAACCGGGGGAGTGCCCCAGTCCGTGGGAACGGCAACGCTTCTGGAAGGGGCCGTTACCATCACCGCGGACAAGGCGACCAACTCGCTTATCATCGTGGGGTCGCCCGGCGACTACGAGACCGTGAAAGACGTGATCCAGAAACTGGACATCAGGCGCAGACAAGTGTACGTCGAGGCCGCGATCATTGAGATGAGCCTGGCAAAATCCCGCGAGATCGGCTTCGAGTTCCAGTCATACAACCGCGTCAACAGCGGATCGACCAGCGCGCTGGGCGGGACGAATTTCGGCAACATCTCGAGTCTTATCGCGAATGGGCCAGCCGGCCTTACCAGTCTGGAGGGGCTCACCCTTGCGGCCGTCAAAGGGGTCTTCACCTATAACGGCGTCGAATATCTGAATGTCGGCGCATTGATCCACGCGCTCCAGAGCGACAGCGACGTGAACGTGCTCTCCACACCCAATCTTCTCACGACGGACAACCAGAAGGCCGAGATCATGGTGGGAGAGAATGTCCCGTTTATCACCGGCCAGACGCAGAACGCAACGACGAGCAGCACGGCAATTCTGACGTCCGTGGAGCGGAAAGACGTGGGCGTTACGTTGAAACTTACTCCGCAGATCACGTCTGACGACAATGTACGGCTGGACATCTATCAGGAGATTTCCGCGATTATTGATTCCCCCTCCGGGTTGAACGTGAATACGGTCGGACCCAGCACCAGCAAACGCTCGGCAAGCACCACGGTCGTGGTGAAGGACCGTCAGACCATGGTCATCGGTGGTCTTATCAAAGACAACGTGACTTCATCGGTTTTCAAGGTTCCCTTTCTCGGTGACATTCCGGTGCTCGGATGGCTCTTCAAGTCAAAATCCACGACGGTCGAGAAGACAAATCTCATGATTTTCATCACGCCGTACATCATAAAAAATGAATCAGACGCAGGAAATCTGACGAAAAAGAAAAGCGATGCCCAGGAGGACTTCCGCAAGGAACACCGCATTGAGAAAAAGAACGTAGAGCCTGTTTTGCAAAAACCCGAGGAATCTGCGCAGCAGCCGGCTTCATCCGCCGGTGAATCCACAGACGATGAAATGCCGGAGGAAAGTCCGGCGGCTGAATCACTGCGGACCGCTCCGACCGGCACTCTCAATGACGGCGCACTGAAGTCCGCGCCCACAGCCACCGCCGTAACGAAGAAAAATGATCGTGCTGTAGTGTCGGCGCCCACGGACACACTGCTGAAAAGAGATGGTGAAAAAATCCTGAGACCGGCTCCTGCCGTCCCCCCGAGCGCAGCGGCGACCAGCCCTGTTCCTAAAGACGCGGTCACGTATTCTCCCGGAACAGATGAGCCTGGGAACGCGTTGCAGACAGCCCCCACCGCTACGGCACGACTGCCGCTGAACGGCCCTGCTTCGAAGGGGCCGGTCACCTACAGCCCCCTGATGCAGGATCCGGCCGCCGCGCCGGCCTCATCCCCCACAACCACGACGACGGGTGCCCCCGGGGAGCGTGAGAGGTGAAACGCCTGCTCGGCGAGATACTCGTTGAGTCCGGACTGTCAACGGACCGCCTCAAAAAAGCGTTGGAGCATCAGAAAAAACGCGGGGGCCGGATCGGCACGCTTCTCATGCGGCTGAACGTGGTAAAGGAAGAGGACGTTCTCAGGGCCCTCAGCAAGCAGCTGGGACTGCCGTTTCTTGCAGAGCTGGGAGAAATTGACCGCGCGCTGGCGCTCAGACTGCCGATCACCTATGCCAAGAAGGCGGTCGTGCTTCCGCTCCGGAAAGAGGACGGCACTATTCTTGCCGCCACTTCGGAACCCCTGAATCTTTCCCTGCTGGACGACCTTGCCGTGCTTCTCGGCAGCGACATCTCTCTCTGCCTTGCCTCCACCGAAACGATTTTTGACACCCTCAACCGTCTGCACAGCGAGGACATGAATAAGGCCGAGGACACGGTGCAGGAAATGGAGGAAGAAGACCTGTCGTTTCTGGCCGCGGAGCTGGACGAGCCCACCGATTTGCTTGAAGTCACTGATGACGCCCCGATCATCCGCCTTGTGAACTCGCTTCTGTCGCAGGCGATACGCGAGCGGGCAAGCGACATCCACATCGAACCCTTCGAAAAGGAAATGGTCGCCCGGTTCCGCATAGACGGCATTCTGTACAATATTCTGACGATCCAGAAGCGGTTCCAGGCCAGCATCGCGTCGCGCGTCAAGATCATGTCCGGTCTGAACATCGCCGAAAAAAGGCTGCCGCAGGACGGGGGCATGCGGATCAAGATCGCCGGCAGAGACGTGGACATCCGGGTCTCGATCGTGCCGACCGCCTTCGGGGAGCGCATCGTGCTGCGGCTCTTGTATCGCGAGAGCGCTCTGCTTCCCCTTGACCAGATCGGCTTTTCGGGGAACACGCTGACAACCTTCAACAACTTTATCGAACGGCCCCATGGCATTATTCTGGTGACCGGTCCCACGGGCAGCGGCAAGACCACGACCCTGTACGCGGCGCTTTCGAAAATCAATTCGCCGGACAAGAACATCATTACGATCGAAGACCCGATAGAATATCAGCTGAAAGGCATCGGGCAGATCCAGGTAAACTCCAAAATCCAGCTGACGTTTGCCGCCGGGCTCCGTTCCGTGCTCCGGCAGGATCCGGACGTCATTCTCGTGGGTGAGATCCGCGATTCGGAAACCGCCGAAATCGCGATCCAGGCGGCTCTGACCGGCCACCTTGTGTTCTCCACGCTGCATACCAATGACTCCGCCGGAGCAATAACACGGCTGATAGACATGAAAATAGAACCGTTCCTGATTTCCTCCTCAGTCATGGCCATTCTTGCCCAGCGGCTGGTACGCGTTTTGTGCAAGGAATGCAGGGAGCCGTATACGCTCACGCCGGACGAAATTGCCGAACTGGAGATCAGGGGAAAAGCCGAAAACGTGACCGTGTACCGGGCCCGGGGCTGTGACGCCTGTTTCAAAACCGGATATCTCGGGCGCACCGCGATTTATGAATTGCTGAACGTGGATGATGAAATCCGGCAGCTGATCATGAAGAGCGCCGATGCGTCCACCATAAAGTCGGCGGCCATGGAAAAGGGTATGACTACCCTGCGGCAGGACGGCGCTGACAAAATCCTGAAGGGGATCACGTCCGTGGAAGAAGTGGTCCGGGTGACCCAGAGGGAATCGTGATTTGAAATCAGAAGTCGGACGAGACGCGTGTCCGGCATTTTGTGCCCAGTATTGTATCTATGCCTGTTTACGAATACAAGGGCGTTACCGCCCAGGGGAAAAAAGTTTCCGGCGTTCAGGACGGTGAAAGTCTGAAAGCCGTCAAGACGCGGCTGAAAAAAGAGGGCGTCATTGTCCTTGAAATCAGCGAAGGATCGGCGGCGCGCGCGGCACGGCGCGGCACGGTCTCGCTCAGCTTTGGGAACCGGGTGAAGCTTGCCGACCTTGCGAATACGACGCGGCAGCTTGCCACGCTTCTGTCGTCCGGCCTTCCCCTGATGGAGTCGCTGTCGGTGCTTGTGGAACAGGAGGAAAGCAAAGCGCTGAAAGGGGCGCTGTCATCGGTCCGCGACAGCGTGCGGGAGGGCGCATCGCTCGCGGATGCGCTCAAGGCAAACCCGAAGGCGTTTTCGCAGCTGTACATCAACATGGTCTCGGCCGGCGAGGCGAGCGGCACACTGGAGATCACGCTCGACAGGCTTTCCGATTTTCTTGATGAACAGGTCAGGTTCCGCGGAAAGATTCTGGCCGCGCTGACCTACCCGGCTTTTATGACGATAATCGGCATCGGCATGCTGTTTTTCATTTTCAGCTTTGTAATGCCCCGGGTGGTCGGCATGTTCGAAGACATGAAACAGCAGCTCCCGTTCATCACGATCATGCTGCTCGCCATCGTGCGGTTTGTTTCGTCATACTGGTGGGCGATCCTGATCGCGCTGGGGGCCGCCTTTTATTATGCTAAAAAACACATCAGTACACCGGCCGGCAGGGAGATGCTGGACGCGCGCCTGCTCCAGCTGCCGGTGTTCGGCGGGCTCATCAGAATGATCGCTGTGTCCCGGTTCACGCGGACCCTGGGAACCCTGCTTCAGAGCGGCGTCCCGGCGCTTACCGCCCTTGATATTGTCAAGAGCGTGGTCGGCAACAGCGTTCTTGCAAACGCCGTCCAGAAGGCGCGCGAGAACGTGCGGGAAGGAGAGCCCATTGCCGACCCCCTCCGCAGAAGCGGGCTGTTTCCCCCTGTTGTCGTGCAGATGGTTGCGGTAGGGGAAAAGAGCGGAGAGCTCGAAAAGATGCTGCTCAAAATATCGGATTCTTTCGACCGGACCGTCGAAACACGCATCACGGGGCTGATGGCGCTCATGGAACCGGTCATTATTCTGGCGATGGGCTTGGTCATCGGATTTGTGGTGATCGCCATTATGCTGCCGATGCTCGAAATGAGCACGGGAGTGCGGTAATGCCCGCGGCGGACTTGGCGCAGGCGGACAGGCTCAGTATTCTGAAAAGGAGACAGACATGAACAGGAAACAGCAAAAAGGTTTTACCCTTATCGAAATCATGGTAGTCATCATTATTCTCGGACTTCTCGCGGGCCTGGTGCTTCCGAAGTTTCTGGGCCAGGAGGAGAAGGCCAAACGAGAAGTGGCGAAGACCCAGATACGCTCCCTTGAACAAGCGCTCGATGCGTATAAACTCGACAACGGATTTTATCCCACCACGGACCAGGGTCTTGACGCGCTGATTAAAAAACCTGAAACCGGACGCGTTCCCGGCAAGTGGAGAGACGGCGGATATCTCAAGCCCGCCCGCATTCCGAAGGACCCGTGGGACAAGGAATATGTATATATTTCCCCGGGAAGCGAAAGCAGGGAATATGAGATTGTTTCATATGGAGCTGACAAGGAACCCGGCGGAGAAGGCAATAATGCCGACATCCAGAGCTGGAAAATGGAATAGCACGCGGATCGCGGAATGCGGAACATGGGAAAGCGGCACAGTCCGGAATCAGCGATCCACCATCCGCAGACAAAGGGATTCACGCTTGTTGAACTTCTGGTTGTCATCGTTGTGCTGGGCGTGCTGCTGTCCTTTGTTATTCCGAAGCTGGGCGAGATCGGAGAGGCCAATCTGAAGCGGAGCGCCCGTCATCTTACCGGTGTGATCCGCTTTCTGAAGGACGACGCGCAGGCAAAAAAAACGGTGTATCGCCTCCGTTTTGATATCCAGGGAGGGCACTACTGGCCGGAAGTGCTGGCCCAGACGGGCAATA
>CAZYEF010000137.1:0-8197 GCA_964646375.1 uncultured Nitrospiraceae bacterium
AGTATCAAATCCGAAAGCGCACAAGGCGTTCGCAAGCGTCTGGAAGGCGGCGTAATGGCAAGATCAAGAATGATTAAACCAGAATTTTGGGATGATGAAAAATTAGCCAAAGCTGCAAGTAGGGATGCCCGCCTTTTGTTTGTTGGAATGTGGAACTACTCAGATGATTATGGCGTAGTTAAGGGAAACCCTTCCTGGCTGAAGAATAAAATCTTCCCATATGATGACGACATTACATCAGAGATGTTTAAAAAGTGGCTCAATGAACTTGAATCAAAGAAGTTTATTATACTATTCGTTATATCAGATGAATTATTCTATTTTATCAAGAACTTCCCTAAGCACCAAACCATTAATAAACCATCTATTACCAGAAATCCAACTCCTCCGGTAGCAGTAACGGAGGATTACGGTAGCACTACAGAACAACTACCGTCTGAAAGAGAAGTAGAAGTAAAAGGAAGAGAAGTAGAAGTAAAAGAGAATATGGTCGAAGCCGTGCGGCTGTCGACCCTTCTCGCGGATTTAATAGTGATCAACAAGCCGGACTATCGAGAACTAAAAAACGGTACGAGAGAGAAACGCATTACTTCATGGTCTGCTGATATAGAAAAGATGATTAGGATAGATGCCAGAGCACCGGCAGATATTGAAACGGTAATTATCTGGAGTCAGAAAGACGGTTTCTGGTTTAAAAATATTCTGTCAGGGGAAACGCTTAGAAAAAAATTCGACAGGCTGCAAATGGAAATGAAGAAGCCGAATAGGACACCGGCAGATAAACACGCAGGGATTGAACAGTGGTTACAGGAGACATACTATGCAACACCAAGACCGACCTAGATTCGCAAACCTGATGAAAGCGATAGGTGAGACGTTCGGAAACGCAGCACCGTCGAAAGAAAAGATGGAGCTGTATTTTAAAGTGTTATCAGACCTGAGCATTGAACAGGTTGAGTCAGCAGTATATTTCATACTGAACACTCGAACGATAACGAGCACGTTTCCGGTCCCAGGGGAAATACGCGCCGCGCTATCCGGTGGTAAATCCGCAGCGATGATTGCACTTGATAAAGCAGAGCGCGCGGTAGAGCGCTATGGAGTTTACGAGTCAGTTGTATTTGACGACCCGGTAATTCACATGGTCATTGCTGCAATGGGTGGTTGGAAACATTTTTGCTGTCCGTCAGAATACGGAGATAATCAAGAGTGGCATTGGAAGCAAAAGCAGTTTATCGAACTCTACGAAACATTCTCAAAAAATCCACGCGCAAACTGTCCTATGGTTCTTATTGGAATCGGTGATACAGAATATTACCGAGACGGAAAAACAATACAGATCCAACCGAACATTGTCGGGAATAAAGATCAGGCAATGTTGTGGCAGGAAAGCATGAAGAGCACTAAACTCGAAAATAATCTTGTGAAACAGTTGGTGCCATAAGCACCCAGTCGAAGACTGGCAATCGCTGAAAGAAAGGAATGCAGCGGGTGACGGGGCGGTTTTGCAGGCCGCCCCGGGTAATTAGTGTGATTAATCGGGTATATCAATTTTTTTTCGTGGTCTGCCACCGAGTTTACCGTTTTCGGCAGATGCGCGTGATTTTGCAGGAGAGGTTGATGAGCCGCCACGTTTCCCTAGCTCCGATAAATACTGCCGTGAGGCCAGCGTTTTCATCGCCTGTTGTATATTATGACCATCGAACCCGGCGCGATAACCGAGGCCGCGCATTTTGCGGGACGTATCGTGAGGTTCATCAGCGAGAGATAGCCAGAGTTTGTGCTCGTCTGCTGTCCCAAATTTCTCGCCGTGATAGTTTCTACGTAGGCCGCGTTGATAGCCAGTCCAGAAATCCTGTTCGGCAGTTTCAGGAGACAGAGTGCGGAATGACTCCGCACCCGTCATGTTGGTTTGAAATTCAGATTTGTTCATATGTCACCCTGATGTCCGGTTTCGTCCAGTTCGGTGCGTTTGCATTTGATGATTGCGGCAACCTCCGGGATGGTGTTAATGTTATCAACCGGAACACCGTCGAGGAATTTTGCACCGAATGCATCAACCATGTAATAGGAAATCATTTCACCCTCTGTCAATCTAATCTGATTCGGGAATCCGTTTGTCTGAGTCATTGTCGTTTCGATTTGCATATCATCCTCATTATTTCTCCGCGCGTCAGGTGCGCGGTTTGTGCAGTTATTAATCCTCTATTATTGCTCATACTCTACGCCCCTGATCGTCGTGGATTGTCCCGTTATACCATAATGCCGATGTGCTGTGAGATTGGGCATATCCGAGGCATTGTTTGCAGGGCGATCCGGCTACGTGGCCGTGATTGCAATACGAGGTCTGGTGAGATGCTAAGCATTTTTCGGCGGCTGCCTGGGTTTTATGCTTATGCCCGCATGTCGTTTTTTCCTCCCAGCGCATGCGATCCATGGAGCAAGAGCCAGACTCAACGACTGCCACGTACCATTTCGTTTCGCGTTCTGTTCCATCATCCGCCATGTATTTCATATGTTCCGCCTCCGCGTTTGGCCGCCGCCTGTTTGGTACTATCTGGCTATATAATAGCTAATCCGTTTGGGTTTGTCAAGAGGAAAAGTTAAAAAATGTTTATCAATGAAAACAATGAGTTATCATATTTTATAATAGGAGGGTCCAAAAAATATGACTGATGGGCACGTTTTGAGCCGCTGCAAGGATTTTTGCACTTTTTTTGGAGTATCTGATTGGCGCATTGCTAAAAAGCGCCTATCCGCGCTCGGATTTAAATTGCCTCGACGTGGAGCACCAATGATTAGGAGGGAGGTGTTGGAAAGAAAAATAGACAAATCGTAAATACCATTCCGTATTTTTACTTGTTTTTCCCAGTTTTTCCGTATTTTTACATCTAGTCATGCCATCGGGCGAATGCAATAATAATGGCCAATGGCAAAGACATCTCCCATTAAAAAAAAAGAAAACTCAGCATACCAAAGCCGTCAAA
The DNA here is from genome assembly GCA_964646375.1 of uncultured Nitrospiraceae bacterium. Classification (GTDB taxonomy): domain Bacteria; phylum Nitrospirota; class UBA9217; order UBA9217; family UBA9217; genus JBAZLV01. Next base: position 2,988 of record CAZYEF010000137.1, read on the forward strand.
GCGGCCTATGGGCCGTCCTAGAGCCTACTCAAAGCCACTCGCAGATGATATCTGCAATCAACTCGCAAACGGAAAAACACTCACCGCTATTCTCAGTCAGCCAGGGTACCCGAATTATTCTACCGTCATGGGATGGCTTCATACCGATGCCCCGGAATGTGCAGAGTTTTCCAATAACTACGCGCGTGCGAGGCAACAGCAAATCGAAAAATGGTCGGATGAGATTATCGACATCGCGGATGACTCCAGTGAAGACTACGGATTTAAAGAGGCAGACGACAAGAGCGGTAAAAGCGCAACGCCGTTTTTTATCCGCGAGAATGTGCGTCGGTCCGAAGTCAGGATTTCCGCTCGACAATGGATTATGAGCAAGCGAGCATGCAAAAAATGGGGCGACAAAGTTTCCGACAATACAGAGAGCACCGACAAGATTGATCAACTCATGAGCGTGTTAAGGGCAGGACCAGTCAAGCGAAATGGAGCTTAAACAGTTTGGTGAAAAATCTTACGAATTCATCATGCGGCCGTGGCAGGAGGATGCGAGAATCAATATCCTCGAAGGCGCGGTTCGATCTTCGAAAACTGTCACGCTCATGCCGAAGATTATTATCCTCTCGCAAGAAGGACCGCCTGGGCTCCGCGTTATTACCGGCGTTGCTAAGTCAACGATTTACGACAATGTGCTACGCGATCTGTTCGATGTTGTCGGTAACAGCAACCACGATTACAACCGGCAGACTGGCGATCTGCGATTGTTCAAAAGCCAGTGGAAGGTTGTCGGCGCGAAAGACGAAGGATCAGAGCGGTATATTCGCGGCAATACATTTTCCATTGCGGTATGTGATGAGCTTGTGCTCATGCCTGAGAGTTTTTTTAAGCAGCTGCTCAACCGGCTCAGTGTTGAAAATGCGAAACTGTACGGAACGACCAACCCAGACATTCCCACACACTATCTGTACACGGACTATATCAACAATCCTGAAAAGATTGCATCGGGAATGGTCAAGGTTATTCATTTCGACCTTGATGATAATCCGAACCTGTCTGAAGAATATAAAAATTTCATTCGCAATTCTTATGCGGGTGTTTTCTATCAACGATTCATCGATGGCAAATGGGTTGTTGCAGAGGGCGCCATATACCGCGACGCATGGAGCGACGATCTTTTGTTCGATGATGACGACGGTCCGAAGTGCAGCGTTGACCGGTATATCGCGGTTGATTACGGCACAACGAACCCCATGGTGTTCGGAGATATCCTTGATGACGGCGACACCGCATGGCAGGTCAATGAGTATTACTGGGACTCCGATAAAGAGATGCGTCAAAAGACAGACGCAGAATACGCCGATGATTTTGAAGAGTTCACTGGACATGACAATGGAATTACGGCAATCGTTGATCCCTCAGCTGCGTCATTCAAAGCTGAGCTACGGTCTCGCGGCATTCGCGTCATAGATGCGGACAACGATGTAATAGACGGCATCCGAATGACGTCGACCATGTTTAAGCGGAGAAAGTATCGGGTCCACAAACGATGCACCATGACCAGGCAGGAGATGCCGAATTATCAATGGAACAGAGATGCGGCAAAAGAGCGCGGAAAAGAAGAACCGATAAAGCAAAACGATCATTCCTGCGACATGGTGCGCTACTTTGTGAAAACGATCATTAAGCCATGGAGGCTTGCAGCGTGAAAAAACGAATTGCAAAAAAAAGCATGGATAAGGCCACTCAAGAAACCATGAGGGCCATTGATGCTTTTCAGAACACACTTGCCAGACTCGGCACAAACACGCCGAACCTTATGGAGGGCACGTCTTACCCACTGACCCGGCTTACTAGAAAGTACCAGCTGATGAATTCTTTGTATCGGTCCCACTGGATCGTGAGGAAAATCATTGATGTCCCGCAGGAGGACATGCTTAAAAACTGGATTGACCTGAACACGGACGTGACCCCTGAGCTGATAGACAGATTTCAGAAGACAATCCGGAAAACGTATACCAGGGCGAAAATCCTGCAAGGTTTGAAGTGGGGCAGGCTGTACGGCGGTGCGGCAGGAATAATAATGATCGACGGACAGGAGGAAATTCTGGCAGAGCCGCTTGATTATAATTCCATCATGCCGGACAGCTACAAGGGACTTATCATCGTTGACCGATGGTCCGGAGTAAATCCCAGCATCGAAACAGTTGAGGATGCCAACTCTCCGGATTTCGGATTGCCGCTTAAATACACGATCACGGTGCAGAACGGGCAATCGTTTGAAATACACCATACGCGTGTAGTGCGATTTCTTGGCCGCGACCTTCCCGAATGGGAGGCACAGGCAGAGCAGAGGTGGGGAATATCAGAAATTGAACTTGTATTCGATGAATTAAAGAAACGCGACAACACTTCATGGAATATTGCGAGTTTGATTTTTCTTGCGAATATCCGCGTGCTGAAAATGGAGGGCATGGCGAACATTCTATCTACGCAGGCGGCTAAAGCTCAACAGAATTTATATCAAGCATTACAGGCGCAGAATTGGATCATGTCTAACATGGGCATGATGGTACTTGGCGAGAAAGACGATTTGGATAGCAAGCAGTTTGCGTTCTCCGGATTGAACGATATTTATCAATCTTTCATGCTAGACATCGCAGGATGTGCCGAAATGCCGGTTACTAAACTGTTCGGGCGCGCGCCTGCCGGCATGAATGCCACCGGAGAATCTGACATGCAGAACTATGAGGACACTTTGACCGGAAGGAAAGAATCACATTTGCGGCCTGTTCTCGACAAGGTGCTTCCCGTCGTCGCGTTGTCCAGTTGGGGACAGATACCGGATGACTTTGATTACGCGTTCAAGCCTTCGCGCACACTTACGAATGAGAACAGGGCAGAGCTTGCGGACAAGAAGGGCAAAGTAATTCTGGATATGTTCAACGCAGGACTTATCAACAAGGTGCAGGGACTTAAAGAGCTTCAGCAAATGGAAGACGAAACCGGCATGTTTTCTAACATCACCGATGAGGATATAAAGGCGGCAGAATTAGAGCCGCCGCCATTGCCTCCTGAAATCGGATTGGACAAACTTATTGGCGCAAAGCCTGCGGGGATGCCTGAATGAAAGCGAGTGAATGGCAGACAAAAAAAACCATTGAGGCAAATTATCAGAAGTCTCTGCAAAATCTGATCGGAAATTTCTTTGTGAAGCTGCCTCATCTAAACATCGTGATGCCAGAAGACATTATGCGCGAGTTCAAGGATTATTGCCGAAATGGAAATTTTGCAGCGTATATAAATTCAGCGGTGTCGCGCATGGTAACTGGCCTGCATATTCAGTCTGCGAAAACGTGGAGGCAGGCGGCCAGAGAATCCATGCAAGGGCGCAGAGTTTATACCATGCTTCGCAATGAGCTCTCCGGGCCTACTGGCGCCAAGGTTCAGGAAATAATAAGCAGAAATTCATTGTTGATTCAATCGCTGCCTAATGATGTGTCGCTTGATGTTACCAGATACATTGCACAGCAGGCCGAGCAGGGATATCGATCAAAGGAAATACAGTCAGAATTAAGATTCATGCCGAGCATTGAAAGCGTGCGCGAGCGGGTGAAGGAGCTAAACGAGGCGCGTATTGCCTTAATCGCGCGAACTGAGACGAGCAAAGCGTCAACAGCCCTCACCCGCGCACGATCTGACGATCTGGGGCTTGACTGGTATATATGGCGTACAAGCAAAGACACGAGGGTGCGAGAATCGCATAGGCATATGGATCGGGTACTGATCAACTGGAACGATCCGCCGAGCCCTGAAACGTTGGCAGGAATAAAAAGCCATCTTGGATATTACCATGCAGGGGATGCTCCGAATGATAGATGCTACCCGGAGCCGATACTTGACATCAATAGGATATCGTGGCCAGCGAAGGTTCACGTCTCCGGAAGAATTTTAACTTTGACATTATCAAAATTCGTGCAATTAACGCAGCCTGCAAGATTGGCAGCGTAACAAAACGCCTAAAAGGAGGGCAAACAATGAAAAGCATTAAAGTGTTGTTGGTGGTCTTGTTTGTGGCGCTGCTCTCATTTGCAGTGCCGGCATTGGCTCTGGACACCAGTGCGGCAGTAAAAATTACCAATACGGGTGATCCTTGTCAGAACCCGAATGTTGTCAAGTCCAGCGCGATTGTGAGCGCGGCAACAGGAACCACGAGCGTTATTACTCAGTCAACCGGAAAAGCAATCTATATCTGCTACGCACATGTCACTCCGACTGGCACCAGCCCAGATATAAAATTTGTTTCCGGGAGTACAGCATCAACGGCGTGCGACACGGGACCGATCGCTGATTTGACAGGAGTCATGAAGCCGCTTACCGGCACGGCGCTGAATATTGGTTATGGCGGAACCGTGGCGAAGACAGCGGTGACCAAAGCTGTTTGTGCGGTCATGTCCGCAGCTACCACTGCGGCAACAGGCGTAATAACTTACGTTCAGCAGTAACGAGGACTGCACATGGCAAGATCATATTTCGCAACGCGGATAACAGAAAACATCAGCAAGACTCCTGAAGGATATTTGCTTTGCCTCAACGTTCCCATTTCAAGAACGGGATGGCAGAATTATCTGGGCAAGGAGCTTGTGACGGATTCAAGTCTTGATCCTGAAGCTGTGTATAAAGTTTTCCGCAGCGAAAAAGAAGTGTTTGATCCGGCAACCCTTGCGAGCTTTGAGGGTAAATCAGTTTGTGACGGACATCCTCCGGAATGGCTTACCGCAAGCAACGACAATGCTTACTGCAAGGGCCATGGCCAGAATGTACGAAGGGGAGAAGGGGATGATCAGGGGGCAGCGGTATGCGATCTGATTATCAAGGATGCTGTTTTGATCAGCAAGATCGAAAACGGCCTGCGTGAAATATCATGCGGGTACAACATTGAATACGTTCCGCAGAGCGATGGAACTTTTTTGCAGGTAAACATTCGCGGCAATCATATCGCGGTTGTTCCATCAGGTCGAGCCGGAGAACGTATAGCAATAAAAGATGAACTGCCAGAAGAAATTAAGAAAGGAGAAACAGTAATGACAGCCAAAGAAAGAATAGCGCATATCATGGCTCTCGGTATGAAAGCGTTTGCGAAAGATGCAGACCCCAAGGAAGTTACCGAAACCATGGACGCCATAAAAGCAAAGGATGCCGAACCAACATCAAGCTCAGCG
>CAZYEF010000138.1:0-8167 GCA_964646375.1 uncultured Nitrospiraceae bacterium
GCTTGAATTCCAGCTCATAATCCTTCACAAAGCCCTTTTCCTCAAGGATCTGTGTATACGTTTTTCTGTCTTCGGGATTTACGAATATATCGGTATTGATGTCCAGAAGCAGCATTTCCTCTTTGGAGGCGTACCCAAGCAGATCCATTGCCGCCGGGTTTACATCAAGATATCTTCCTTCGGGAGTGCTGATGAATATTGCGTCTTTCGATTCTTCGAAGAGAGTGCGGTAATTTTTTTCCGATGTTTCCCGCTCCTTGTTCTGTCGTTCAAGTGCCTCCGCCATCCGGTTGAAACTGTCCCCCAGCTGGGTTATTTCGTCCTGCTGTCCGGCGACATTCACCCGGACGTTCAGATTTCCCTGCGAAAGATCGTCGGTGGCTTTGGTGAGTACTTTCATGCGGCGCAATATGAAATAGCTTCCTCCGAGCCACGCGAGGACAAGGGTCAGGCCGCCTATAATCAGCAGCGTCATGAGGTTTTTCATGAGAGTCTGGTTGATTTTGAAAAAAGCCGCGGGGCGGGAGATGCCGAACACGACATGCATGCCGTTGTCCGTGCCCTGCACCGGTGTGAACGCGTAGATGCGCAGCGATTCATCCACTCCTCTGTCCACGGTAATGCCCTCATTCTGCGCCATGATCGTCCGCGCAAGACTATACCGGGCAACGCTTTTCCCCATCCAGACATCAGGGTCGGGATAGCGGTAGAGAAGCGTTCCCTTGTGGTCCACGACAGTCAGGGTTGCCTGCTCCGGCAGCTTTATTTTGTTCAGCTGCTCCTTGAACCAGACAAGGTCAAAGGCGACATAGACAACGGCTTTCAGATCCTGCTTCCTGTCAAGCACCGGCGAAGCCAGCAGAATTGTCGGTTTGTTGCTGATCCGCGACAGTTGATATTCACCCAGGGATAATTTTTTCTCATGGACCACGGTCTGGAAGTAGGAACGGTCCGAGACATTTATTATTTTTGTTACAGGGATAGCGCTGCAGAAAATATTGCCCTTGAGATCTATTGCCGCAACATTGCTGTACATGGGCAATTTCTTTTTGAAATCGGCGAAATAAGCGTTGCACGATGCGGCGTCATGGTTCTGGACGGCGGGCAACTCTGAAAGAACTTCGAGAACCTGGTGAGCGCCCACCAGGAGTTGCTCGATATTATTGGCGGCCAGTTTCGCCGTGCGCATGGTTTCGGCGCGTATTTCTATCTCTTTTTGGTTTCGCTGCTCCGAGGCTGTGTATACCAGAAGTCCGAGGGCCGGGATGACTGCAAGAATAACCAGTATCAAGAGGCGGGCGCGAAGGCTTGAGGAAAAAAAAGCGGACATTGTTGTTCTTTCTCTACCCTAATTGGTAATATACCACCATTGAAGAGAAAAGTGCTTACCTCCAGTCTTTTTCTATTCCAGCATGTAATACTAATATATTACTCTACTTGGAATAATAAATAAAGTAAAAAGATGCCCGCGTTCCATCGTTCGATGCGTCGCGCAAACCCACTAGCAGGGAGTTCAACCGTCATGCCTCGCCGGTTTTGGATTCCTGACAGGATGGCAAACGCTCATGGTTTCAGCTGCACGGTAACGTGCAGCTGAAGGGTATGGCCTCCGTTTTTTACGATGACCTGTGCTCTGCCGGCCCCGCGGGCGGTCACGTAGCCTTGTGCATTCACCAGGACAATGGTCTTGTTCGTGCTGTCATATGTTGTTCCAGCTTCTTCTGACGAGACATCCCGTTCCATCCCATCGGAATACCGCCCGAATATGGACAGCTTGCTCACGGCATAGGGCCTCATCACGAACGATTTTTTATCATCCCCTGACCGGATGCCCATCAGCGTGACCGACCCGGGAAGCTTTACGAAGATGGTCGCCGCCGCCTCGGGCGGAGCCTCGGCCTGCTGGCCGGAAAATTTTCCCGCTGCGGTAATTGTGGCCGGACCGACATAGTCCGGAGGCAGCTGCAGTGCCCACGTGAACGGAGGCCGCAGCACGAACTGGGCGCCCAGCAGCCGGTCCTTTTCTCCATACGCGGTGAACATTACGCCGGCCAGCGGACCTGCATTCGCCGGGTCCAGTGTAGTCTGCACCAGGCTCCCTGCCTCTACGATCGTCTTGGGGGCGGGGCTGGTGAGTGAGAAGCCCGACGCCTCCTCCGGAAACTGTCCGGCAGCGAACAGGAGCAATACAGCCGCCGCAAAAACAATTATGCTTTTCATAATCACCTCTCCCTTACTCCCATCGGAAAATCAGCGACCCGATGGAAAGAAAAATTGCCGTCATGATCGCCAGAACCGCGAGATGGGGCGCAATGTCCAGAAATCCGGCTCCCTCGGTCATGATCGCGCGGGCGCCGTCAACAACGTGTGTGAGCGGTAGAAACTGGGCGATCTTCTGGACGACAGGGTTTGTGCCTTCGAGCGAGAACCAGACCCCTGAAAGCAGCATCATGGGCCAGGTAAGAAGGTTCAGAATTCCGCCGGCAAGCTCTTCGCTCGACAGCCGTGCGGCAACGAGCAGCCCGAGCGATATCAGGCAGATTGCACCGATGACGGAGACCAGAAACAGGTTTACATACGAGCCCCGCATCTGGAAATGGATGAAATAATCACAGCCTACGTAGACGGCCACGGTAATCGTCTGGATCAGGAGCAGACGCGACGTCATCTGGGCGAGCAGGAACTCAAACGGCCGGAGCGGGGTGGCTTTCAGGCGCTTTAGAAAACCGTTTTTCCGGTAGCGTACGATTACGTACCCCACGCCGAAAAGACAGCTGAACATCATGTTCATGGCAAGGATGCCGGGTACGACCCAGTCGACGTAGCGGATTTCCCGGCCCTGGACCGTAATTCGTGAATAGTTGTTTTCCGGAGCGGCGGTGAGCAGTCGTTCAAGCAGATACCCGTTTGGAGCGTTTTCATTGATCCAGTATCGCTTTCCGGATCGCAGGTCAATCAGCATGTCGAGCTGAAAATGTTCAACCTTTTCGACGGCCTTGTTCAGATCGTCAACCGGGATGAATTGTACGTGTTTTGTTTCAAAAAAAAATTTTTCGGCGGGTTTCAGGTTTGTTATGCTGCCCATGACGCCGACTTTAAACAGGGGTTTCGGATCCCCGGAAAAAACGACGGCGAAGCCGAGGACCAAGAGAAGCGGAAAGAAGATATTCCAGCCGAATGACGACTTGTCCCTGATGAATTCCATGTTCCTGGCATGTAGGATGGCCAAAAAACGTTTCATAATATTCCATTCTCTATTTTCGACGAGCGCTCCATCGTCTGGCCGGAGGGTAATCCGGCTATGCGCATCAGCTCCGCAGATGCTTGCCGGTGAGCGCGATAAACAGGTCTTCGAGGCTCCAGGAGCGCATATTCATGCGCGACAGTGAAACCCCATTATCCAGCAATTTTTTGATTGTGCCGTCTATATCGTGGGTTTGTATCTCCCGCCAGCCGGGCTGGCTTGAAGCGCGGAATTCCATCCATCCGTTGTTGCCGGTCAGGTCCTCCTCAGGAATCTGCAGCACAACATCACCAAAGTGATCCTTCAGCAGCTGTTCCGGTGTCCCCTGGGCAATGATTTTGCCCCGGTCCATGAACGCGATTTCATCGCAGAGGGTATATGCTTCCTCCATATAGTGCGTCGTGAGGACAATGGTCTTTTTGCGTGATTTGACAAGATTGATCAGGTCCCAGAAGTTCCTGCGGGACTGCGGGTCGAGCCCGGTTGTGGGTTCATCGAGAAAAAGAACTTCCGGATCGTTGATCATCGCGAGGGCCATAAGCAGCCGCTGGCGCTGCCCGCCCGATAGCTTGCGCGTATCGCGGTCAAGAAACTCATCAAGACTGCAGAGCCGTATTATTTCTTCCAGCGGCATGGAGTGGGGATAGAGATTTCTGAAGAGCTTTAGTGTTTCCTTAACCGTCAGAAATTCCTGGAGAGAGGTCACCTGAAACTGGATGCCCGCTTCCTTGCGGAATGCCTGGCCGGCAGGCGTTCCTTTGTAAAGCGTAAAGCCGGAGTCCGCGGATTTAATGCCTTCGATGATCTCAATGAGCGTTGTTTTCCCGGCGCCGTTCGGACCCAGCAGTCCGAAGCAGATGCCCTGCGTGATGGAGAGGGTCACGCCGTCCACAGCCCGTACACCGGGGTAGGTTTTTACGAGGTCGTATATTTCGATTATCGGCGCCATGGAGTCTCTGAATTTGAAACTGAAAAATAATCAGCGTAAATACAGTAACATGCAGTTTTTCCACTGTCAAGTATGGAACACCCTCCATTCTTGATTTATGCGGGAAAGTAAGCTATTGTATGTTCAGACGGTTCCGCGAAAGGAGTGAACAGCAACAATGGGTGCGAAGATGCCGGTGCTCTTTATCGGGCACGGCTCACCGATGAATATTATTCTGACCAACAGCTACACCCGAAGCCTTGCGGTTCTGGGGAAGCGCATGCCGCAGCCCCGGGCAATTCTGGTCGTATCGGCGCACTGGCTTACGCAGGGAAGCTTTGTGGCCTGCACGGATCGTCCCAGGACCATCCATGATTTCTACGGTTTTCCGGAAGAACTCTATGCCGTGCGTTACGCGTGCCCCGGTTCTCCGGCGGACGCGCGGTTTGTCGCGGAATCGGCGCGGACCGCGCCGGTCGGCTGCAATGACGAATGGGGACTCGACCATGCAGCATGGGCCGTGCTGAAACACCTGTATCCGGCTGCGGATATTCCGGTATTCGAGATGAGCCTCGATTATACCTATGGCGACTGGCACCCGAAGCCGGTCCGGTATCACTATGAGCTCGCGAAGGAACTTTCAGGGCTTCGCGAAAAGGGCGTGCTGATCATCGGAAGCGGAAATATTGTGCATAATCTCTCCCTGATTGATTTTGGAGACATGGACGCGGAACCGTATCCGTGGGCACGGGACTTTGACGAACAGGTAAAGGGAAACCTCCTTGCAAAAAATTATCATGATTTGATCAACTACCAGTCCATGGGAAAAGCCTCGTCACTAGCCGTGCCGAGCCTTGATCATTATCTTCCGATGATTTACGCGATCGCGCTTCAGGACGGGAATGAACCGCTCACATTCATCCACGAAGGATTTCAAAACGCCTCCATATCCATGAGATGTTTTCAAATCGGCTGATCAGAAGCCCGCTTCACAGGGCAAGCGCATGATAGTGATAATCATAAAATTCTGAATACTGTATAGAGAAAAGGTGCGTGCAGTGCAAGAAGGAACGGAAAAAACTGAATATCGCGCGTGGATGGTTTTTGCCGCCGCGATCTGCATCAATCTGACGCTCGGAATCAATTATTCCTGGAGCATCTTCAAAAAAGTGCTGGTCAACGACTGGCATTGGACGAACGTGCAGGCGTCATTGCCGTACATGGTTTACGCGACCATCTTCTCGATTGTCATGGTTTTTGCGGGAAGAATGCAGGACAACGTGGGGCCGCGCAAGGTGGCCACGCTGGGAGGGATCATCGTCGGAATAGGATTGATCTCCTGCAGTTTCACCACGACTCCTCTGTTCATGGTATGTGCCTACGGCCTGACCGGAATCGGTTACAGCCTTGCCTTTTCCACGACAATGCCGGCAAGCGTCAAGTGGTTCCCTCCCGGGAAAAAAGGAATGATTACCGGTATTGTCGTCAGCGGTTCGGCCCTGGCTTCGGCTTATTTTTCACCTCTTGTCAACTGGCTGGTTGACCTGTACGGCATTACCCATACCTTTCTGGTGCTGGGAGTCGGGGTTTCTCTGGTCATTACGGTCATGGCGCAGTTTTTGAAAAATCCTCCCGCGGATTATCATTCGCAATCTGTTGAAAACCATGTCCCTGCTGCGCGCAGAGCAGCCCCTGACGCAGCGCCGCGGGAAGTTGACTGGAAGGGGATGATCAGGACCAGGGTGTTCTACAAGCTGTGGCTCATGTATTTTTTAACCGCTTCAGCAGGTCTGATGATCATAGGGCATATTGCCACGATTGCGCAGACGCAGGCGCTCTGGGAAAATGGGTTCTATCTGATTATTGTGTTTGCCGTGTTGAACACGATCGGCAGGCTGGTTTCTGGGTACGTTTCCGATACCTATGGGCGGCCTAAAATACTGATGGTGGTGTTTATACTGCAGGCCGCCAACCTGATCCTCTTCGGAAGTTACACGACCCCGGCCCTCCTCGTGCTGGGGACGATAGTGACCGGTATCTGCTACGGGGCGTCTTTCGCGTTGTTTCCGCTCGCGACAGCGGACTACTACGGCTTGAAAAATCTCGGCGGAAATTACGGACTGGTGTTTACCGCCTGGGGTTTTGCCGGTCTTCTTGGCCCTTTGGCCGCCGGCTGGGCGGTCGACGCGACCGGCACATATTCCATCGCGTATATGCTCTCGGCTGCGACGCTCTTTGTGGCGCTCGCGCTGGTCATGACGATGAACGCGAAGTCCGGCGGGGATGGCCGTGCCTGATCCTGCGGAAGCGGCTGGCTTATAAACGGGGAAATGACGGCAGACTCACCCGGAACGGGGCATCGCCCTGAGCTGGCCGCAGGCTGCGTGGATATCCCGGCCGCGGCTGCTTCTGACCACGGCCACGAATCCATGATTGAGCAGAAAATTCCGGAAGGCGTAGACACGGCTCTCCTCGGGGCGTTCGAATTCCGCGCCCGGAAACGGGTTGAACATGAGGATGTTGATCATGCACGGAATGCCGTTCAGGAGTTTCATGAGCCTGATAGCGTCCCTGTCCGAATCATTAATCCCTTTAAAAAGAACATACTCGATCGTGACGGTGTTCCCTGTGCGCTCGCTGTAAGAGCGAAGCGCGGCCATCAGGCGGGCAAGGGGATATGTTTTGTTGACAGGCATGATGCGGTCCCGCAGCTCGTCTGTTGCCGCGTTGAGCGACACGGCGAGGCTGGCATCAATTTCATCTGCCATGCGTTCGATGGCGGGCGCAAGTCCGCACGTTGAGAGGGTGACCTTTTTGGGAGAGTAGCCCATTCCGTTTCGATCGGTGAGTATTCTGATAAACGACTTCACGGCCTCGTAGTTGCCGAGCGGTTCTCCGGTCCCCATGAGCACAATGTTGGTCAGGGGAATGTCGGAAAGCTTCTGCGCCGCGAAGACCTGGTTCACCATTTCGGCCACGGTCAGATTCCTCGTCAAACCGCCGGAGCCGGTAAGGCAGAAAATGCAGCCGGACGCGCAACCGACCTGCGTTGAAACACAGAGTGTGACCCGGTCTCCGGTACCGGGAATGATCACCCCTTCCACGGTATTGCCGTCATCCAGGGCGTAGAGAAGCTTTCGGGTTCCGTCCGATGCAACAATCTGGTCCCGGACGGTGAGGGATGAGGAGACGCAATGCCGTTTCAACTGCTCACGAAAGGGCAGGTTCAAATCCAGCATATTGTCAACCGCTTCGATTTTCTTCCGGTACAGCTGAATCGCGACGCGGGTTCCCTGCCCGAGTTTCTGGCCCAGTTTCCGAGTGCAGTACTGCTCGATTTCGTCAGGGGTGCAGCCTTTAAGGTCGATGAGATTGGTTTGCATACTGTTCATAATGCGGGATATTAATCCGGTTGAGCTTGCTTTGCAAGCAGATAGTGCGAAATACGTTGACGCTGCATCAGGAACATGATAAGAATAAACCCGTATGAAAGCATTGCTCCAAAGAGTATCCTCCGCGCATGTTTCGGTTGACGGCAGGGTGATTGGCGAAATAGGCCGGGGGCTGCTGGTTTTCCTCTGCGCGCTAAAGGGTGATTCGGATCGGGACCTGGATTATCTGCTAAAAAAAGTCCTGCAGCTCAGGATATTCGAAGACGGGCAGGGGAAAATGAACCTGTCGGTCATGGACATCAGAGGGGCTGTGCTCGTTGTGTCCCAGTTTACGCTTGCCGCTTCCACCAGCAAAGGCAATCGTCCGTCTTTTGATGCCGCGGAACTGCCGGATCGCGCGCGGAGCATGTATGAATCATTTGTGAGCAAACTGAAAACAGCGGGGGTGAGCGTCCAGACAGGAGAATTTGCCGCCAATATGGCCGTTTCCCTGGTCAATGACGGACCGGTGACTATTTCACTCGATTCACGCGAGAAGGAGCGGCCGGCGGAAAAACATCCTTGACAATTTCCGGCTTTCTCTTTATTATGTCAACTCACGCG
>CAZYEF010000139.1:0-8110 GCA_964646375.1 uncultured Nitrospiraceae bacterium
AAGATCAGTCAGAATCTCTAATTGCAAGTGTCACTATACTTGGGGGTAGCTCCATCCTTAACAACCCAAAAGTTTCACCTGTTCACCCATACAATAACTTTCGGAGTAACTCTATATTAACCCCTGCGACATGGAATCTACTGGCTCCTGCCGTAGAGGGCGCCACTAAATAATAAAGCGACCGCAGACGAAAGTAATCAGCCTTTACTTAATTACGGTTTAGAAGTGCTGTGGAAAGGGAGCAAGAATTATTATGAATAGAGAACTTGGAGCTATAGAAGAACTCGCCTCTCCGGCAGTGCACAATAAGGTTTTGGAAATTGTGAATAAGCTTCAAGGGGATAAAATTTTTGATGCTCCTACGGGACAAGGGGCAATCACGAAAAAACTTCTTTCTCTCGGCAAGATGGTGACGGCAGGCGATATAAATACCGATCAATTTAAACTCGACCGACAGCAGGAAAAACTCACCGTCATGCAACTGGATTTAACGCAACCTGATTTCCCGGTGAGCGAAAACGACTATGATATAGCAATTTGCATAGAAGGAGTGGAGCATCTCGAAAACCAATGGATACTCGCGAGAAATCTGCATCGAATATTAAAGCCAGAAGGGTTCTTAATCATATCAACACCCAATATTATTAATTTCAAATCACGGTTTCGGTTTTTCTGGGAGGCGAGATATGAGTTTTTCAAAAGGCCGTTGGTCCTCGAAAAATCCTGCGATCACGATTTAAAAGTTTTTCATATCGCCCCCATCTCCTATTTTGAGCTGCAGTTTATTCTCGAGAGCTCCGGTTTCTCCATTCAGGAAGTGCACGCCAATATATACAGTTCAAAACATATTTTTTCTATGCTCTTTAGGCCTCTTTTTAAACTTTGCTACGTCTATAAAAACTATCGCGACAAAAAACGCAGGCGGGGAGATTTTTCAGATATTTACAGAACTATTATGTCAGATGAATTGTTCTATGGTGAGACATTAATCTTAGTGGCACAGAAAAAGGAACGGGCACAGCAGGATGCCGGAATCGACAGACAACAATAACGGAAATAATAACAATAGTTAGATTGTTACGTTCCCGGACGGTTTCGAAATTGTTTCAATCATGTCCAGTATCTTAACCCCATCTCTCAGACTTTCCAAAGAATGGTGTACGTGAACTGACCCCCCTCCTAATAAATTTTCAACCGCGTCAAAATTTGTCTTGAATATTTTTATCGTTCTATTTATATTAAGCAACTTTTTGCAACATTTTGGCATTATTTTCTGCAATAGTTGCTACAATAATATAAGCAGTAATTCTTTCTATAAATTTTCATCTTATACGTATGCCAAGTATCTAATTATAAAGGTTATATCCCTATGAACGAAAATGGTGATTCAAAAATGCACAACGCTGAACAACGGGATAATTTTGCCCGTAGATTGGCAGTAGGCACAATTGTCATTATCCTGTTTGTCATAACCCTTGCGGGGCTTGCACTCTATAATAGCCGTCAGCACTATGATGCGATGGCCATAATTACGATCCAGAACCTGGCGAAGTCCTTTGACACTCACCTGGGTGATATTTTTGATAAGATCGATATCGGCTTGCTCGCCGTGTCGCAGGAAACCGAGAGACAGCTGGTTGCAGGTGGTGTTAAAAAGAAGGAACTGAATGCATATATTGCCAGACAAGTTCAACAGTTTCCGGAAGTGTACGGCATGCGTGTCACTGATGTCGGGGGGAATATGTTGTACGGAACCAATGTCCCTGCCGGAAAACCGACAAACATCAGCGACCGCGACTATTTTAAGCAACTGCGCAGCAATCTGGAAGAAAATCTGGTTGTATCCAAACTGCTGCTGGGACGCGAATCCGGGAAGTGGAGTATCTTGCTAGCCAGAAGAGTTAACCATCCTGACGGTTCTTTTGGCGGAGTGACGGTTGCACAGTTTGACGTCAAATATTTCGACAAACTCTTTTCGCAAATGGAAATCGGCAGAGGCGGCACGGTAGGTATCAGAGACATGGAATTCAGGCTGGTGGCATTGCAGCCGAGGGGGCCGGAACCGGCAAGCCAGATTGGCTCGGATGTCATATCCCAGAAGACCCGCGACATGATCAAGGCAAATCCTGTTACTGCAACATACAATACGGTATTTGCGCGCGATAACAAAGAACGAAAGGTGACCTTCCGCAAAACCGACAGATATCCATTTTATGTTTTTGCCACGAGCGCTCCGGACGACTATCTGACCCTCTGGTACGAGGAAGCAGCAAGCGCACTGATGTTGATCGCCATCTTTGCGCTGGCGATGATCATATCATCTCGTATGATTTATAGAAGCAGAATTACTACCCTTCTTCATGCAGAAGCAAAACAACATGCTGAAGAAATGCAGCGCCGAAATGAAGAGCTGAACGAAGCCCTCTCCAGGGTAAAACGGCTGGAAGGAATCATCTCCATCTGTTCGTACTGTAAAAAAATTCAGAATGAGCAGCAATCCTGGGAGGCATTGGAAAAATACTTCAGCGAACATTCTGATGCCATGTTCAGCCACGGCATTTGCCCCGATTGCGCGAAAACGCTGGAAGACAAAATAAGAACGCTGAAAAATGGCAAGACATAATATTCCTATCTGAACTTCCTGCTTTCAGTGGAGTCCCCTCCGGCAGGAGCCGGAGGCTCCCCCGACGAGAGTCGAGGGATTACTGTTGCAGGGATTGATACAAGGCTTCGGGCAATACGAAGCCTTTTCTGTTTCGTCTTCCCCTAACACAACAGCAAGCCTGCTTTATGGTTTTGCGTTGCCAGTAAAATCCGCAGTCTACCTGTCCCATCCAGTCGGCGGAATCAAACACGCCTCTTTCTTACTACCAATTTTTTGTCTATTCTGATTAAAGTTTATGCATAGAAAACCGATAGTAGTGATAGGCAGAAAATTGCAAAAAATAACAAAAGATTTCTAAAAAAGCAAATACTTAAGTCATAATCCGAAATAATAAATAAAACTAATACAGAAAGGCCCGCCCATGAAAACAGCGAATAAAATCAATACATTCGGAAACAAAATTTCTCTTTTGGTAATAGCGGCGTGTGTGTCTGTAGCTTGTATCGTAAGCGGAATAGCGCTGCTGCAAAGTTATAAAATATACTCGCAGGCAACAGCAGAACAGCGGGAAATGCTCTACGCGGATTTTGACACGCTGGCCAAAAGCGAAGTCCAGACCGCAGTTTCGCTGCTGCAGGGCATTTACAACAGGCACCAGAACAAAGAATTTACGCTCGAACAGGCAAAGAAAATCGGAGCCAGCCAGCTGATGACGCTTAAATTCGGGAATGATGGATATATTATTGCCTATACCATGGAAGGCATCAGCGTAGCCCACCCCAACGCCAAAAACATCGGCACCAGCCGGATAGATACGCAGGACAAAAAAGGCAACTATATCGTGCGTGACTTGCTCAAGGAAGGCGTGAAACAGGACGGCGGCTTTACCGTGTACTGGTACCCGAAAGAAGGCGGAACCGTCCCGCTTCCCAAGAGGAGCTATGTTGTACAATTTAAGCCGTTTGACTGGATTGTTGCTACCGGCAATTATGTCGATAATATCGAAGCAATCCTGAAAAAACAGGAGGATGATTTCCAGGGGAAATTCAGAAAGGGCATACTCTTATTAGTTGCCGGTACGATACTCTGCGTTGTCGTAGCGGTATTTGTATCGAATCTTGTCACCCACAGGCTTCTGAAACAGATAGGCGGCGAGCCGGCCGCGATCGCGGACATCGCGGAAAAGATATCGGAAGGCGATCTCAGAGTGCAATTCGAATCAAACGGGAAGGCAAAGAGCGGGATATTCGCCTCCATGGACAAGATGTCCGGCAAATTGAAGACGATCGCCGGCGAGATTAAATCAGCATCAGAGCGGGTCGCGTCAGGCAGTGTACAACTCTCTACATCCGCGGATGATCTGAATAGCGGCTCAAAAGAGTTGCTGTCGCAGGTAGAACAAATTGTGACCGCTATGACCGAAGTTTCCCAGACCATCATGGACGTGGCAAAAAACGCGTCTCATGCTGCCGACGCGAGCAAGAAAGTTTCGGAAACTGCAATAAAGGGCAAGGAAACAGTCGACCGGTCTGCTGGTGACATGGCAAAAATCGCGCAGACCGTGCAGCAGACCGCGGCAACCATTGAAGAGCTCGGCAAGAGTTCCGCCCAGATCGGCGAGATTGTCGCGGTCATCAACGGTATTGCGGATCAGACAAACCTGCTGGCCTTGAACGCGGCCATTGAGGCTGCGCGGGCCGGAGAGCAGGGGAGGGGGTTCGCCGTGGTGGCAGATGAAGTGAGAAAGCTTGCAGAACGGACGACCCAGGCGACAAAAGACATTGCCGACAGAATCAGCGGTATCCAGGCTGCCGCAACCGGTGCTGTTGATGTGGTAAAAAACAGCAGTGCTGAGGTTGAGAACGGCGTGGGGCTGGCAAAAGAGGCAAGCACGTCGCTGAACTCCATTGTGGAGGCGGCGACCGGCGCGATGGACATGGTGCAGCGTATCGCTGCGGCGACTGAAGAGCAATCAGCGGCCTCGGAGCAGGTTTCGCAAAATATGGCGAACATTTCAAGCATAACACAGCGCGCTGCGGGCTCCGCTGATCAGATCAAAGCCGCAGCTGCGGAGCTTGCCCGGCTCTCGGACGGCTTAAAAGAAGTTACCGCATTTTTCAAAATATAAAACCACTATTGGATGCCCGGAGAAAAAACCTAAAAACTGCGTGCATGATTTTCGTCCGGGACTCCCTGTCATCGACCGTTGATCCACAGGTGTTCCTTTAGAGAAAAATAAAGGAATTTGGTTAGTGAATAGTTTTTTTGTTATACTATTAATAAACAGGTTCGACATACGGATTTGGCCCAGAAGGGAGCAGCCTTGCCGGCATTCAATTTTTCCAGCCTTCGAACTCGCCTCCTGATTCTGGTCATTATTGCGTCCATTCCCGCCCTGGCTTTCCTTCTGGTCTCTGCTTCAGAGCAGCGAAATCAAAAAGAAATAGAAGTACGCGCCGAAACCATGCGGATGGCCATACTATCCGCGAATTATCTTGAGCAGATTGTGGAGGGATCTCAGCAGGTTCTGAGCGGTCTTACGGAATTTACCGCGGTGCAGAATTATGACGCTAACGCGTGCAGTACCTACCTTGCGGATTTCAAAAAGAAACTGCCTATCTACAATAACATAGCCGTCGCAAAACCGGACGGAAATATTTTTTGCAGTGCTATCCCCTTCACCAAGATAGTAAACATATCAGACCGGCCCTACTTCATAAACGCTATCCGGAAAAAGACATTGTCATTCGGCGAGTATCAGCTTTCTCGAATCAACGGCCAACAGCAGATAAACGTAGCCCTGCCGGTGCTTGACAAAAAAAGTCAGGTTAAATCTGTTGTATTCCTGGCTATTGATTTAAACGCTTTTAAAGAAAAGCTGAAAGAAGTGCCGCTGTCTGAGCAGGCGAGCCTGACCGTGCTGGACCGCAACCTGACCGTTCTCTACCGGTACCCGGAAACGGAAAAATGGTCCGGCGTGAGCATGGCAAATTCACCGGTCACCAGGGCAATCGGTGGCCGGGATGAAGGAATTGTCGCTGCAACCGGGGTGGACGGCATAGCGCGGATATGGGCATTTACCCTGGTGCAGGGCACGGACAAGGGGCTGCATGTCAGATACGCCATATCCCGTGAAGCGGTTTATTCAGAAATCAACCGCAAGCTGGTGAGAAATCTGGTGGTTCTCGTTGTGCTATTGGGCATGGCATGCGCCATTGCGTGGTACGGCGGGGACTATTTTATCATGCGGCGCGTGAGAAAACTTATCACGGCAACGGATGTCCTTTCGAAAGGCGATCTGAGCATACGGGTGGATGTGGGCGGCGGACAGCGGGACGAAATCGGCCAGTTGGGAGACAGCTTCAATCGTATGGCTGCGGCGCTTGAATATCAGAAGGAAGAGCGCAAACAATCCGAAATAAATTATCAGCTTCTTTTTGAAGAATCGAAAGACGCAATTTTTGTGAGCTCGGTGGAAGGGAAATATTCGGATGTCAACCCTGCGGCGGTGGAGTTGCTCGGCTATTCCACGAAAGACGAAGTTTTGGCGCTGAATACAGCCAGAGACGTTTTTACCAATCCGGAAGATAGATGCAAATACGTGGCCCTGCTCAAAGAAAACGGATTTGTAAAGGATTTTGAAGTAACGCTGAAAAGGAAGGACGGCAAAAGGCTGACGGCGCTGTCGAGCTCTACCGCAATACGGAATAAAACAGGAGATATTGTGGCGTACCGCGGTATCGTCCATGATATTACCGAGCGAAAGCAGGCGGAAAAGTCGCTGGAGGAAAGTGCAAAAAGGGTGAAGCTGACGCTTGATGCCGCCCATGTTGTCGCCTGGGAAATCAATGTTGACGGCACCCATACTGAAACCGGCCCGGTGCATGAGCTTTTCGGAAGACCGGAGGGATTTTGTCATCCAAATCTTTCCGATCTCTTCCAAAGCATCCATCCGGAAGACCGGCAAGGCGTAATGTCGACGGTGCAGTCGGCCTTGCGTGGAGAACAGGAATATCACGTGCAATTCCGCGTCCCGCAGGCGGACGGACGCATGCGGTGGGTCGAGGCCAATGGGACGCTTATGCGGGATGAACAGGGGAAGCCGCTGAGGATTCTCGGCATTGCGCGCGATATTACCGAGCGAAAACAGACCGAACAGATATTGCATGAATCCGAGAACAGGACCAGGTTCATCGTGGAGTCGCTCGCAATCGGGGTCCACCATTATCGTCTGGAAAACGATGACCGTCTGGTGTTCAACGGCGCTAATTCGGTTGCCGACAGTATTCTTGGCGTGGACCACCGGGTTTTCATCGGCAAGACAATAGAGGAAGCGTTCCCGCCGCTTCAGAAAACCGAAATACCCCGACGCTACCGAGACGTGGCCGCTTTTGGGATTCCGTGGAATACGGAATATATGACCTATGATAATGCCGGCATCAACGGCATATTCGAGGTGCACGCGTTTCAGACATCACCCCGCAATATGATCGCCACCTTCACGGACATTACGGAGCGCAAGCAAGCTGAAGAGAAGCTGCAGGCCACGCTACAGCGTTTTTACGCAATCCTCGCCAGTATGTATGACAGTATTTTGCTCGTGACGAATGAAGGCAAAATAGAATTTGCTAACCAGGCGTTCTGTGATTTATACCGTTTGGAAGAACGGCCGGAAATGCTGACCGAGCTTACTTCCCAGGAAATAATCGATAAAATAAAAAGAAGATATCTGCACCCCGACGAAGCAGGCGCCCGAATTCTGGAAATCGTCGCCGATGGGAAACCGGTACGGAGCGAGGAAGTGCAGATGCAGGGCGACCAGACTCACCTGCGGGATTTTATTCCCATATCCGTGAACGGAAAACCGTTTGGACGATTGTGGCACCAGGTCGACATCACCAGACAGAAACAGGCCGCGGAAGCTTTGCGGGTGAGTGAAGAGCGCTTTAAACGTCTGATACAGCATTCCAACGACATTATCACGCTGGTGGACGCGAACGGCATCCAAACCTCGATCAGCGGCCCCGTGGAGAAGATCACGGGATACGAACCGGATGAACTGATCGGGACCAGTTGTTTTGACTTGCTGCATTCCGATGACCTGCAGTCGGCAAAAAAGAGTTTTTTCGAAGCTCTCGTACATCCGGGCCTCGCTCGAAGGCTTGAAACCCGTTACCGGCACAAAAAGGGACATTGGATTACTCTGGAAATTGTGGGGAGCAACCTGCTTCACGATCCGGTCGTGAAGGCTGTAGTGCTGAACATCCGCGAAATCACGGAGAGAAACAAACTCCAGGAGCAGCTGCGGCAGGCCATGAAAATGGAAGCCGTCGGTCGTTTGGCAGGCGGGATCGCCCACGATTTCAATAATCTTCTTACGATTATTATCGGGAATCTGGAACTGGCCAAGAGAGGTCTCAATCCGCTCGATCCTCTTGCTCAACATCTGGACGAAGTGAACAATGCGGCCGCTAGCGCGGCATCGTTGACCCGCCAGCTCCTTGC
>CAZYEF010000140.1:0-8069 GCA_964646375.1 uncultured Nitrospiraceae bacterium
AAGAAGAGGCAATCGCAAAAGGTAAGGCTGCCGTTTCCTACAAAGGGAAAATGGTTGACATCCCGGTTTACGACAACGCCCGCATTATTCTTCAGCAGATGAGTGAAATTAATGCATTTGAAGCAGTGCGTAACAAGAAATAAGTAAAACCAAACAGGCTGCTTTTTGACTACTTTCAGTTAGGACAGTGCAAAAAGCAGCCTTTTTTTTCGAGTTTTATCATGAAAATTATTTTAGTAGGCCAAGGGCCCTTCGGTGAAAAATTTTTGGAGGCCTTGGTTAAAAACAAAGAAGAGATAGTTGCGTCTTTTTCTCCCGCAGACAGAAAAGGGGAAGGGATGCATATCTTGGCTGAAAAAGCTGGAATTCCTTCTTTTCGTCCCAAAGCCATGAAGGATCAGGAAGTCAACGATCTGTTTGTCAAACTGCAGCCGGATGTCGTGGCCCTCGCCTTTGTTACCGATATAATTCCAGAAAAACTGCTCAATATTCCAGTTTTGGGAAGTATTTGCTATCATCCCTCTCTATTGCCGAGGCATCGCGGAGCGAGCGCCATTAACTGGTCCATTATTCAGGGTGATACCCAAACAGGTCTTACGGTCTTCTGGGTTGATAAGGGCATAGACACGGGTCCGATTCTGCTGCAAAAAAAAATAGATATCGGTCCTGATGATACGACAGGCTCATTGTATTTTAACAAGCTGTTTTCCATGGGAGTGGACGCCATGGTAGAGTCCATTTCTCTGATCAAAAGCCGCAAAGCTCAAAAAATTGCACAGGATGAATCCTTGGCCACCTATGAACCCCCGTGTGATGATAAGGTTGCGCAAATCACTTTTGAAAAGCCTCTTGATGATATCTACAATCTGATTCGCGGATGCGATCCACAGCCAGGAGCCTATGTTATTTTTAAGGAGAAAAAAGTAAGATTTTATGATGCAAAAAAGAGTTTGCAAACTTCCAACAGGCAACCCGGTGAAATTGTGTTAATTGAAGAAGGAGGCATGCATATTGCCGCAAAAGGCGGTACTATCAAAGTTGGCAAAATAAAAGTGGACAAGGGAGAAAAAACTGGTCCGCTCGAATTTGCAAGCAGCATGAACCTTAAGACTGGTGATTGTTTTTAGAACTTGTTTTTTCTGCAGCAAAATTTTTGGACTTCCCCCGCCAAATTTAGTTGCGAGCCATCCATATTCGATTTTTTGATTGACAGCATACAGCAGCACATTTATTTTTAACACAAAAACGACTTTTTTTTGAATGCATAGAAATTCTATGGTCTGGTTAGTTCTTATACTAGCTGGGTTTATGCTGGCCGTTCTCTTACTAAACCACCGTGCGCAGCACACATTTTCACCAAAGACGGACGAACTCGACAGCGACGATTGGAAATATGGCGATGTATGGAAACAGGATTTTTCTGACGAATCTGATCTCGAGGAAAATATCAAATTTGTACCGATACTTCGCGGCGAAACAGGCAGAGGATACAACGACACCCTTCTAAACGACTTTATTCTATACCTGGGTTCAAAGGGGATCCGTGCAAGCTACGATTCATATCCTCTTGAACAAATCAATATTTACGTGCTTAAAGTGGAAATTGGAAAAGAAAATGAAGCGATAACATTTTTAAAGCGAAAATTTTCTGAAAAAATCAAGTAAGTTTGCGCAGAAAAAGCTGTTGGGTTATTCATGACAAGCGTCCGTCTTCTAAAAAACGGTGTAGAGGCCTTCCCTGCGATGTTTGCAGCCATGGAACGTGCCGCATCTTCCATCGTCCTCGAAATGTATATTTTTTCCGATGATGACACCGGTAAACTGTTTCGCGAACACCTAGTTGAAGCAGCGCGGCGAGGAGTACGTGTTCAGGTTCTCATCGATGCTTGGGGCTCCTGGAGTTTGCCTGATACCTACTGGGACACAATTCGTGCTGCCGGTGCCGAGGTACGGTGGTTTCATCCTCTTCTCAAAGGACTTCTCCCGTTTCGTAACCATAGAAAGCTTTTGCTCATTGACAACCATCTTGCCTATATTGGTGGCATGAACATTGCCGATGAGTACTACCGGGGCGCTAAGGGTGAACTGCCATGGCGGGACAATATTGTTGAAATTTCCAGCGTGGAAGTTGCTCGGCTCAAACGCTCTTTTTCAAGAATGTGGGCCAAAGCCGATGCCCCCTATCGACGACTGTTCCGATGGCTGAGCATGAGACACCGAATGAGGATTGTTACGTGCAAAAAGGTGCAATTCCTGGAGAGCGGGCCTGATAACCCCATGCGTCCGGTGCGCCGGGCATATTTGCAGATCCTCCAAAACGCACTTACGAATATAGATTTGGCCATGAGTTATTTCTATCCGCACGGACGAATATTGTCTGCGCTTAAGCGAGCGGTCGAGCGCGGTGTTCGCGTACGGTTGCTTGTTCCACGAAAAAACGATGTAACCGTGGCACGCTGGGCCGCATGCGGGCTGTATGGCAGGCTGCTCCGTGCAGGGATGGAGGTCTGGGAATACGAGCCGGCAGTAATGCATGCGAAGATTGCTATTGCGGACGATGCGGTCATTGCCGGCTCGGCGAATCTTGATATCCGCAGTGGGAGAATCAATCACGAACTTGTGGCGATAGTGACTGAACCGGCGATCGCATCTAAAGCGCGCAAGGATTTTGAAGACGATCTTCGCTGTTCACAACGAATTGATCTGCAGGAATGGGAGAACAGACCGCTTATGCAAAAGCTTAAAGAGCGGATTAGTTATTTTCTTCTTGCCCGGACAGACGTTTATATTGCGAGGTTCTCGATGTCCAGAAAAAAGAGATAAGAACCATGGCAGATTAGAAATCCGACAAGTAGTAAGCTGATTCACGTCATACATCGGCCATTTACATAAGGAGGAGTGCATGAAAATAAAAGGAACAAGAACAGAAAAAAATTTGCTCGCAGCTTTTGCGGGAGAGTCTCAAGCCAGAAACCGGTATACTTATTTTGCAAGTGCGGCCAAGAAAGAAGGATATGAACAGATTGCAGCAATCTTTCAGGAAACAGCTGACAACGAAAAAGAACATGCAAAGCGTTTTTTCAAGTTTCTGGAAGGTGGATCAGCAGAATTTACAGCGACATTTCCTGCCGGTCGCATTGGAAACACGGCAGAAAACCTGAAAGCAGCAGCAGAAGGAGAGCATGAAGAGTGGGAGAAACTGTATCCAGCTTTCGCGGATGTTGCAAGACAGGAAGGCCTGCCTGAGGTAGCTGCGGCGTTTACCTATATTGCTCAGGTTGAAGTTCAGCATGAAAGACGCTACCTGAACCTGCTTGAAAATATTGAGCTGGGTACGGTGTTCAGGAGAGATAAAAATGCGGTCTGGAAGTGCCGGAACTGCGGTTTTCACCATGAGGGGGTGTCTGCGCCTGAACAATGTCCCGCCTGCTTGCATCCAAAGAGTTTTTTTGAACTGATCACTGAAAAAAAATGATTACAAACAGAACGATATACTTATAAAAGTTTACTCGGGCTCTTGGCTACCGGGTTTCAAGGCTTTTTGCCTCTCCCACGCGGTGAATTTTAATCATATTCGTGGCACCAACGACGCCAAGAGGAACTCCCGCTGTTAGCACGATCATGTCTCCCGTTTTAATCAACTTTTGAGCAAGCATGGCACGCTCAACAGCTGCGATCATATCGTCGGTGGTTTTCTTTGTTCGTAAAATTACCGGTGTTACACCCCAATACAGTGATATCCTTCTGGCTACTTTTTCAAAAGGTGTTGCAGCTATGATCGACACAGTTGGTTTGTGTTTTGAAACAAGCAGTGCAGTAGAGCCAGAATGGGTGAACGTGACTATTGCCCGCGCTTGAAGTTCAGCTGCTGCTCTGCAGGCTGCGTGAGCCATGCTCTCACCGGTACCAAAAATATTAACATCTGGTGGCCGGGCTGGCAGGGATTTTTCAGCCTGCATGGCAATCTTTGTCATAAATGCCACCGATTGTACCGGGTAGTTACCCACAGCTGTTTCCCCAGAAAGCATAACACAGTCCGAGCCGTCCAAAATAGCGTTTGCCACGTCTGACGCTTCTGCACGAGTAGGCTGTGGATTTTCAATCATGCTTTCGAGCATTTGAGTAGCTGTAATCACGGGTTTTTCTGCTTCATTGCATGCTTTAATGATTTGCTTCTGAAGCAGCGGTACCTGTTCCGGAGACATCTCTACGCCAAGATCGCCTCGTGCTACCATGATGCCGTCAGCCTCGTGAATTATATTCTCCAGGTTGTAGATAGCCTCCGGCTTTTCAATTTTGGCTATGATCGGAATGTTGGCTTTCAGAGAACGAATGAATTGTCGCGCGCGTACAATGTCTTCAGATTTCCGTACAAAGGACATGGCAATATAATCCACACCCTGCCTCACGCCGAAGGCCAGATCCTCCTTATCTTTGCGGGAAAGAGATGGAAGGGTGAGGTGAGCGCCAGGAAGGTTGACGCCTTTGTGACTTTTGAGGATGCCACCGCGGACAACTTTGCAGACCAGTTTGGCTGAATCTTTTTTGATGACCGTGAGCTCGAGCCTGCCATCATCCAAAAGAACCGTATCCTGGATTTTAAGATCCGTTACCAGACGTGGATATGTTACGGAAATTTGCTCCCGTGTACTGAGGACTTTTCGTGTCGTTAGAGTCAGCATATCTCCGCGGCGCAGGGTTATGGAGCCGTTTTGAATTGTTCCAACACGCAATTTTGGACCCTGGAGATCTAAAATAATCGCTATTTGTTTCCCGGCTTTTGCGGCCTCCCGTTTGATAACCCTGATGCGGTGTACATGATCCTTTCGTTCACCATGTGAAAAATTTAAGCGCGCAGCATCCATGCCTGCATAGATGAGTCGTGCAATAGTAGCCGGTGAGCTTGAGGCAGGTCCTATCGTTGCGATAATCTTTGTACGTTTAGCCATAGAATCTCCTTTACAAGTTCAGGTACATACGGACAACGCAGGGTGAGATGGCCGCTGACTTTTACAACAGTATAACATATTTGCCAAGAATCAGATAATTGAAGATAAAAAAGTTGATGCAGAAAAAAAGAATGTTATAATACCACACTGACACGGGGAAATCAAAAGTAGTGCTAAGTGTTTACGGTACTATTGTTAAACACAGAATTGGAACTGTAAGGCATGTTCGAGACCATAGCTTCCCAATTTAGAGTTTGCGGTACTTTTGTCAAAGCTAAACGCCTTGGAACTGGCCTTATAAATGACACCTATCTTTGCGAGTATAAGGAAAATGAAGGACTACGTAAATATGTTTTTCAGCGTGTAAATCTTTTGGTGTTTAAAAAGCCAAAGCAAGTAATGAAAAACATTGAAATAGTAACCAAGCATATTTTGGAACAGATGTCCTCAAAAGGATTGAGCAATGCCGGAACAATTACACCGACACTGCTTTATACCGAAAAAGGGAATTCTTATTTTTACGATAATACCGGGGCGTTCTGGCGAGCGTTTCATTTTATCGAGTCCGGTAGGGTTTTTGACACGGTGGTTGATGCGGAGCACGCATTTGAGATTGGCTGCGGTCTAGGAAAATTTCAATCTCTTGTGTCGGATCTTGCGCCGCAAAAACTTTCTATAATAATTCCCGGTTTTCATGACACACCGAAATATCTTCGTGGATACGATAAAGCATTGAAAGACAACATTAAGAATCGATCTGGATTGGTTGGGCAAGAAGCCGCATTTGTGAAACAAAGAAGATTGCTGGCTCCCATCCTTATGGACTTAATGAATTCCGGCAACGTCCCGCTCCGCGTTGTCCATAATGATCCCAAGGTAAATAATATCATGATTCACACAACGACTCACAAAGCATTGTGCATGCTGGATTTAGATACTGTTATGCCTGGAATTGTGCACTTTGACTATGCCGATTGTGTTCGTTCCGCTGCCAATCCCTCAGGTGAAGATGAGCGGGACCTGGAAAAAGTTGATTTTAACATGCTTTTTTTTGAGGCGATGACAAGCGGATACCTTCAAGAAGCTGGTCGGTTTCTTACTCGAGAGGAAATTAAGGCACTCCCTGTGTCTATAAAAGTAATAACATTTGAGCTGGGACTCCGTTTTTTAGCGGACTATCTCCGTGGTGATACTTATTTCAAGGTCAGTTATCCAACTCAAAATCTTGTTCGAGCACAGGTTCAGTTTAAGCTGCTAGAACGCATGGAATCAAAAACTGAGCAGATTTCATCACTGGCTGGTTGTACCGCAGAACAATAACAAAACTTGCTAGATATCAGGCATGTCTGCCGGTCTGAGCAAAATATTACGCAGAGCATCTATGAAAGGAGGTGGTGCTCGGTGGCATGCGGCAAAAAATGTGGAACGAAAAAAGCTACTAAGAAAAAAGCAACGAAAAAAAAATAACAAGGGTCTCAGGGGCGGGCGACTAAAATCCCGCCTTTTCTTTGCAAACCGGACGAATGTTGATTATTGCATTGACAATTAAAATGAGGTGTGATAGAAAAAAATTACGGTTTCAGATAATGCCGGAAATCCTGTATACATAGCCTTTTAGTAAACCGGAGAATCCTGAATAAATACACGATAGCAAAAGTAAATAACAATCGCTTGCTAGGTTTACTCAATACCATGAGTGAGGTTCCTTAATGCTTTCTGCAAAAGAGCAGTTGGATATTATAAAACGCGGGTCCGTAGAGGTCATTGTTGAGGGTGATTTGCTGAAGAAGCTTGAGAAATCGCTTGCTACCGGCAAGCCGCTTCGCATTAAGACGGGGTTTGACCCTACCGCTCCGGATATTCATCTTGGGCATACCGTACTATTAAACAAGATGCGCCAATTCCAAGAACTGGGGCACGAGGTTGTTTTTCTCATTGGCGATTTTACGGGCATGATTGGAGATCCCACAGGAAAATCAGAGACGAGGAAGCACCTTTCTCGCGAAGACGTCATAGCGAATGCGAAAACGTACCAAGCTCAGATCTATAAGGTTCTTGATCAACAGAAGACGAAAATTGTCTTTAATAGTGAATGGATGCTGAGCATGACGGCAGAGCAGCTGATCCAGCTTGCGGCGCAATATACAGTGGCTCGTATGCTGGAACGCGAAGATTTTAAAAAACGTTATCAGGCTGAGCTCCCGATAAGCATCCATGAGTTTCTCTATCCCTTGATTCAAGGATATGATTCTGTTGTGCTTCGAGCCGATGTGGAACTGGGTGGTACTGATCAGAAGTTCAATCTGCTCGTAGGGCGGGAGCTCCAGAAAGGGTTTGGGCAAGAACCGCAATCCGTTGTTATGATGCCCCTCCTTGAGGGGTTGGACGGCATAAACAAGATGAGCAAAAGCTTAGGAAATTACATAGGCATTAACGAACAAGCCAAGGACATATTCGGGAAAGTGATGTCCATAAGTGACAACTTGATGATTCGGTATTACGAGCTGGTGAGTTCTATTTCACTCTCAGATATTACTCGCTTAAAAGCCGATATCGACAACAACATGCTGCATCCCATGGAAGCAAAAAAAAATCTTGCGTCGGAGTTGGTTGATCGTTTTTGTGGGCCAGGCGAAGGAGGAAAAGCCCGACTTGAATTCGAAAAAGTATTTAGCAAAAAGAACCTTCCAGAAGACATTCCGGTAATTGGAATAATCTGGCCAGAAGAAAAGATGAAACTTATAAAAATTATGTCCGCATCTGGAATCGTAGCCAGCAATTCCGAGGCGCGGAGGATGATTCAGCAGGGCGCCGTAGAAGTAAATGAGAAGCCGATTAACGACATCGATACAGAATTACCAAAAGCTGATGAGTATATTTTGCGAGTAGGCAAAAAGCGGTTTGCGAAAATTCATTCAAAGAAATAATGCCGTGTCCTTTCTGAAATAGCTAGATTTTTCTTTTTGTGAGATGGGGTGATTGTAGAAAGTGATCATGAATGAACAACTGATCTGGAAAACAACAAAAATGCATTTAATACGAAAAAAGACTTGACACGGGACTTAGATTCTGATAAATTGCGCCCTCGTTGGCCGTAAAACCTCGGGCAAAACCTCGAAG
>CAZYEF010000141.1:0-8050 GCA_964646375.1 uncultured Nitrospiraceae bacterium
CTCCGATCACTTCGAGCTTCACCAGTTTAGATATTCCCGCTTCTGCTGCAAGCATCGCCGTCCGGATGGCATCTTTGGACGTATAACAGCCTGCGGTGTTGGGAAGTATTTTGTATTTCTTCGGATCAATATAATCAAGAAGATTTTCTTTGCTTCGGTCGATAATATTCACCCGCCGTACCGCCACGGTGACAAGGTCGGTGCCCGAGGCTTCAATTGCCCGTTTTGTTTCAGCAAAATCCTTGTATTTTCCTGTCCCGACCCAAAGGCGTGACTTAAACTCTATTCCTGCAATAGTTAACGTATCAGCCATACCAACCAACTCCTTCAACTTAAAAATGAATAGTTAATTCCTAACCGCCGGCCATGAAACTGACAATTTCCAGGCTGTCACCTTCTTTTACAAACGTCGAACCATAACTGTTCTTTTTTACAATTTCAAGGTTTAACTCGACCGCCACGCGCTGGTGCTGAATGCTCAGAAATTCAAGCAATCCGGTAATGGTCACATTGTCGGGAACCTTCTTCTGTTCACCGTTTATCATAACTGTCATCTGCGCAGCTCCTCGTGAAAACAAAAAAGCCGTATCCGGAAGGATACGGCTTAAAAGCTTATTTTAGCTTGCCTTCCCTACGCCGGAACTACCCGGATCAGGTTCTAAGGGTCGTCCTGAAAACAGGACTCTCAGCCAGTTCGGCTCCCCCAGCTTTATGTATTATGTTTCGCAAATTACCGTAAACAAAACAAAAAGTCAAGTACTTTTCGGTTTGCTCAACCGTTCAGGAGTTTAACCACAGGGGTGCCGTCATCGCTATAATCGATGATATTGAGCGCGCTGAACGACTGTTCAATCCTGAACAAATTCAGCGGGTGCATCCCCAGTATATCCGCAAGAATCACCCTGTTTACTCCGCCATGCAGCACCATCGCGATTTCCTGGTCCGGATGTGAAGCAACCAGCCGTTTAAATACGGGAAGCACTCTGTTTTGGACATCAATCACGTTTTCCCCGCCCTCAGGCCGATAGTTCAACAAATCTGCCCGCCAGGCTGAATATTCTGCGTGAAAACGATCCTTGATTTCCTCCACCGTAAGCCCTTCCCACTTTCCAACGCTTCGTTCTCTCAGTTCTTTCAACGGAACAAAAGGAGCGTTGGTCCTGCCGGCAATAATTTTCGCACCTCTAGTCGTTCTGAGAAGATCGCTCGAATAGACAGTGGTGATTTTTTTTTCTGCAAGGACATCGGCAAGACGGTGCATTTGCTGAATGCCATTCGATGTGATGTCTATGTCGATATGACCGTTATAATGTTCCTTGTCGCCATTCAAAACTTCGCCATGGCGCATAAGATATATTCTTTGAGGCATGCTTTCATCCTTGGCGTGATCAAGTCCTGAGCAATCAGCTTACGCCTGCAAAAATCACGAACAGCAGAAACACAAGAATTTCATTCGCTTCGCATACCGCGCCGACGGCATCATTGTTGATTCCGCCCGGGTGGGCAATAAAGTAGCGTCTTCCCAAAACGGTAAGCAGCACGACTCCGATGATCAGGCTGCATATGAGAAACACCGCCCTCATCTGTTCCTCAATGATGACAAAGCCCGCCAAACCAACCGCAATCAGAGACACATAAGTGAGCTCACCGCTCCTGATGTGTCCGACAAAACTTCTGTGCTCTTCATCTTCGTGTCTAACGGTCGACTTGAATGCCATGATTGTCTGAGACCACCGGGAAAGCATCGGCGCAATTAATAATGCCGCCACTTTTTCACTGTTGAACAAACTGTTTAAGCAAAGATATTTCATGAGCAGAACAAAGAAAACGCCTATGATGCCTGCCGTTCCTATTTTGCCGTCTTTCGCTCCGGGCCCCCGGGCATGCTTCGCGGTTCCTGACATAATCTCATCCAGCGTATTTGCCAGACCGTTTATCGAGAGAGCTTTCGTTATCAAGGTGGAAAACACGACGAGAAGCAGGTTGGCGACCGTATGAGGCAGGGCAATAAGGGAAAAAAGTTTGTCAAAATTTATCAGGATCAGGCCAATAAGAAAACCGACAACGGGAAAAAAAATCATTGATTTTAGAAGCTCGTTTTCATCAATTTTATGTTTTTTATTAATTCTGAAAATCGTCAGATACTGCAGTGCGTTCGAAAAGTTCTGCATCATGTTGGTCTCCCGCGGCCAGGAACGTCTGTTTTTTTGCTATGAAATGACTATTTTCTATTTTACGATAAATATCAACTGCTCTTTGGCAAGGTTGTGGAGTAACACAGGTTCATCTGCTCTGATATTTTTGCAATCCGTGTAACAAAAACACTGCAAAACAAGTCTGGTTTTTATTCATGAAAAAACGTATGACAGATGCTCCAGAGGAGCGGATGTTGTAAACTGAGGACAACTCTGATCGGAGTGTTTGCGCATGAGTACTATGCTATGACGCAAAAACTGCACAGCAAAAAACCCCGCCTGCTCTTCAGGTGGGGTTGGTATCAGCAGTCAGTATTTCTGTTAAAATGGAGCGGGCGACGGGTTTCGAACCCGCGACCCCAAGCTTGGGAAGCTTGTACTCTACCAGCTGAGCTACGCCCGCTTTTCGTGCAGTATTATAGACACCGGTGCTGATGTTGTCAATCAAAAAACCGGAGATGACGCCGGTTTCCGCTGATTGCGTTACAGCAACGCTCTGATGTCTTTTTCAAACTCTTCTTCAGATCCGAACCCGACATATCGTTTTGCAATTTTTCCGGTTTTATCGATGATCATCGTTGTGGGAATTGAGCGAACCCCGTATCGGGCTGGAATATCATCCGTTCCCTTCAGTACCGAGTAGGTGACCCCATAGGTCGCCAAAAATGATTTTACAAAATTCCAGTCGCTCTTGTCCAACGATATTGCAAGGACCACAAGACCCTTCTCTTTGTATTTCCGATGGATTTTTTCGATGCCCGGGATTGCCGCCCTGCACGGCGGACACCAGGTGGCCCAAAATTCGAGCAGGACAACATTTCCCCGATAATCCGACAGCTTCACGGTATTGTCATTTATATCCTGCAGCAGAAATTCCGCTGCATTCGAATCAGGCAGTGTTTGTTTTTCTGAACAGCCTGAGAGAAAAAGCAGCGCCGTGAGAACAATGACCGGTATTTTTTTTAAGATTCTCAAGCACATCACCAAAAAATCTGCCTTTCTCGCAGATAAAAAAAGAGCCCGCCGAAGCAGGCATACAACAAAACACCCGTATTTGAACACAGCTATTGCCGTTATTTTGCAAGCAAGGCATCTATTTTCGTCTTCAACTGCGCCTTGGGAACCGCTCCCACAACCTGGTCAACTGTCTGTCCACCCTTGAAAAACATCAGTGTCGGAATACCCATAATGCGGTACTTGCCGGCAATATCCGGATTCTCGTCCGTGTTCAGCTTCAACACTTTCAGCTTGCCTTCATATTCCTTGGATATTTCATCAACAATCGGCGCAACCATCCGGCAGGGACCGCACCAGACCGCCCAGAAGTCAACCAGTACCAGCCCTTGCGCCTTCAGCACTTCCTGCTCCCATGTTGCGCTCGTCACCGCTTCCGCCATGCTGTCCTCCTTCAAAACCGTGAGTCTTCGTTGTTTTTTACTTTGAAAAAAATTATAGTCTATAGGCTGCGCATTGTCAATAAATATCAGTTATGGCATAATAAGCACTAATGAAATGCAGGATACTCCCATATGGAACAGAAGGCTGGGCCGAGAAAAACAATATTGTAGATGAAATTGTTGCATCCAAACCACACGCGCCGTTTATTTTCAACGATATTCTCATTCTCGTCTCATCCGCGCGCATGAAGCGCATGTACAGCAGGTTGTTTCTGGACTCCCTCCAGCGGCAGCACCACGCTCACGCGCTTGTGCAGCCGGAAATCCTGACCATCCATCAACTTCTGGAGAGCCTGTACAAGCGGTTTTCCGCCCCCCTGGTTGTGGATGAAAACAGCAAACTGCTTCTGCTTGAAGGCATTGTTAAGGAACGGCTTGTGCACGATAATCTGTTCCGGCAAAAACCGAGTCTTCTGGCGCCGTCTCTTTCTACTGCACTCGCAGGAATGATCACGCAGTTGGCTGCCGCCGGTGTTGCTCCTGAAGATCTCCTTGTCAGAATACAACACGAGGATTTTTTCCAGAAGCCCCAGGTAAGGCTGCTTCTGGATGTCTACTCTCAATATCAGAACGCTCTGCTGACCAAGTCCCTGACGGACCCGGCGGGCATGCACGCATTCCTTCTTGTATCCTTCGACCCGGCATGGTTCGCTGACTATAGGGAAATCATTATTGACGGACTGCACGGAACATCCCGCGTGGAAAACAGTATTTTTACAAAAATTGCCGCGCTGCAACAATGCACCTGCCTCGTGGAAGCGCCTTCCCGGGATTTCCTGAATAGTGCCGGCGGACTTCATCCGCTCAGAATCACAAAGGATTTCATCGCTGCCGCCGGCATCCCGTCGGCCTGCAGAGAAACGCCGGCTTCTCATGATGATCATCTCATCGCGTCCATTCTGTTCGCGGAAAAAACGTTCAAAGATTCGGCAGAAAGTTTTCCGCTTCCCTCCTCGTTCACGAAAAAAATCAATCTGCTATCGGCGATAAATACCCGGGAGGAGATATCCTTGATCGCCGGCATGGTCAAACAATCCATACGAAACGGAACAGTTGCAGACTCCATTCTCGTCGTCTTTCCTGCACTGGATGAGTACGCACCTCTTGTCGAGGAGATTTTCAGCGACTACGGCATACCGTATAACCGTGCGCTGGGCAGACAGCTCAGCGCGTCACCGGTTGTCACATCGCTCATTTCACTCCTCGACGCCTGTCAGGACGATTTTTCCGGAGAATCTCTTCTCAGAATTTTCAGCTCCCCGTTTCTCAAGTTTGCAGAACAGCCCCAATTAGCACCCGTACTTGACCGGTTTATGAGGCACCACCGCATCATCGGAGGAAAAGACAGAATCCGATCCGCGCTGAAATACCATCTTCCGGATGGAGGCGCCGATATCCTGAGCGAATCGCTGCATGATCTTTTCATCGCGTTGGAGCCTTTTGTCGCGCAGGAGTCCGAGCCGCTCAGCACGTGGATGGACCTTTTCACCACTCTTATCGACTGGTCAAAACTCAGCGCGCGGGTAGAAGCAGTGCATGGCCCCCTCAATATCAACCTCCAGTCGCACCGCAGGTTGATTGAAACCATTACATCACTGGGCAGGGCCGGCCGTCTGTTTTCGGAATATACCTATACGTTTTCCGAATGGCTCTTTCTCCTGAAAAAAACCTTTATGCAAACACGGTTTCAGGTTCCTCCGGAAGATGAAAGCGGAGTCCAGATATTGGGGCTTCAGGAGAGCGCCTCACGCCCCTGGTCGGAGATATACTTCGGCGGTCTTACGGATGCGGCTTTTCCCCAGCATTTGCCGCAGAACATTTTTCTGCCCGAATCGACGCTTGAAGCGCTGGGCGCCGACACCATCGGACATCAGCGCCTTCTGGCGGCATATCACTTCTACCGGATCCTGCTTTCCGCAGATATTGTCACTCTCACCTGGCCGGAGAACAAAGGCGACAGACCGGTGGTCCCTTCTCCTTTTCTGGAGGAATTGATGCCGCTTAAAATTGCCGGCCTGCTGAACCGCGGCATCGAAAAAACCTCTGGCATACAGTTTACCCTCACTGCGGAAAAGAGCCAGAGTCTTCAGGAGCTTGCCAAGTCAATCGGCATGGCCGGCAGCACCCAGGGGAATGATGCAGCCGGCACGCTGACGAACTGGCTCACGAATTTGTCGAACACGAGCCCTGCCTTCTCCTCCCGGATAACGGCAATGAAAACAGCACTGGATTCCGCCCCGAAATCATCAGCCGAAACCATGATCCCGCTGCACAAGCAAAAATTCAGGGTCACGGAATTGGACAATTATATCGCCTGCCCCTATGATTATTTCGTCAAACATGTTCTCTGCATCGAACCCCTGGAAGCTGCAACAGAGGATATTTCTCCCCGGAGCCGGGGCAGCAAAGTGCACGCTCTTTTGCACAAATTTTATCTTTCCTGGGACGCTCCGATCGTGAAAGAAAACCGGCTCAAAGCAGAAATCGTTCTCAGAAAGCTCTCGGACTCGGCTTTTGCCAGAGAAGCGGACACCGTGCGGAACCGACGGGAGAAGAATCTATTCCAGAAAGTAGTCATCAAACGATTCCTGGATGCTGAAGAAGAATTTTGGAGACAGAACATGCGTCCGGCGTATCTGGAAGAGACAATCGATGAGTACAATCTCACCCTTTCGGACGGCCGGGTGGTTCAGCTTTCCGCAAAAATAGACCGCATCGATGTTGACGCCGGCGGAAATTATATTATTGCGGACTATAAAACCGGAACGTATCCCCTGCCGAAAATGGGGCTGGAGCAGGTACTGTTCCAGCTTCCCGTTTACTCTATCATGGCGCAAGCAGCTTTGATCGGCAGGACCCCCGTGCTTCAGAAATCAATCGGCCTTGCCTATTATGATCTTGCAGGGAAAAACGACGGAGAAGCTCGTGATGTCGTTCTCTACAACGGAGATACTCTTCCGGACCAGCCATCATCCAAACCCAGGGCCGCCAAAAAGCATGCCGATGAATACAAAACCATTCTGGACAAGAGCATGGAAAAAGCGCGCAAAGCGGTCGAGGGCATTCTCGCTGGCGACTTCAGACCCCGTCCCCATGATGAAAACAAATGCCGTTACTGTCCGAACGGCATGATGTGCGGAAAAAAAGAACATGACTTTTAACCATAAACGAAATAACGCGCACAAAACTGCGGACACGAAAAAATCAGTGCACCTTTCGGCTTCGGCAGGATCAGGCAAAACCCGGGCGCTGAAGGAACGCTACCTCGCGCTTCTTGAGCGTCTCGAGCGGAACGGCCTTAATTTTGACCAGGCTGTCGCCATTACCTTTACAGACAAGGCGGCCGCGGAAATCAAGAAACGGGTCCTGCGTGATCTTCCGGAGGAATTGCTCAAAAAAATCATTCGCGGCACCCAGGAACTTCGCATTTCAACCATACATTCTTTTTGCATGAATCTCCTGAAACGCTATCCACTCGAAGCGGGCCTGCCGCCGGATTTCGGTATACTCGACACCCGCGACCAGGCTTATAAAATCCAGAAAGCCATTGAAGATGCTCTTGAGGAATCAGATTGGGGATCTGCATTCCCCTCCCCAGCCGGAAACTTTTCCCTGGACGAAATCATCGCAAAGCTCAAGCACCTCATTTCGATCAGGAGCAGGCTCAAGCGCATGGAGATTGACACCGGGGGACCGGAAGGACTGATCCGGTCCATCCGCAGGGGGATGAACGGAGATGAGGCCCGTACGGAGATCAGCGAACTTGTCTCGAGCAGTGAATGGCGCACCGCGTTTGAAAAAATGGAAAAGATTCTCCCGGCAACCGGCGACGCCTCCGTGTCCAGCAAAAGCCGTGAACACGGCATGCTTGCCTCCGCGCAGCCCCTTGAAACGCTCTACGATACAGCGTGCGCAGTATTTCCCGTTTATTTTACGGCCGAGGGCGGCCTCCGTGAAAAAACAAAGATACCCGCAAAAGGATTCACTGACAAGAACAACCGCAAAGAATACGAGTCGCTCTTTTTCCAGATACAGGAGTTTCTCGCGCAATTCAGACATGCTTATGGGCGTGTCTGCGCCAGCGATGTTTCAGTAGAATTACTCAGATTATATCTGAGCGCAGAAGAAAAATATCACGAGTCAAAACTTCGGGAAGGCCTTCTCGATTTTGATGATCTTGAAATTTTCGCTTACCGGCTGCTTCAGGGATCTTCATCTCCGGACGTTCTGTACTGGCTCGACCGGAAGATTCTTCACTTCCTCGTGGATGAATTCCAGGACACCAGTGATATCCAATGGGCCATTTTGCAAAAGTTGACCGAAGAACTTTTTTCCGGCATGGGGACGGACAAACCCATGCCCCCCACCCTGTTCGTCGTCGGTGATGAAAAACAATCC
>CAZYEF010000142.1:0-8021 GCA_964646375.1 uncultured Nitrospiraceae bacterium
CGGAATGGGTGTGGAAATAATGAAGGGCAAGGATGATCAGGATGGTCAGCGGAATGACCAGCTTTAACCGTTCGTGGGTCTTCAGAATGTATTCATACTCCCCGCTCCATTGCAGCCGGTATCCCGGCGGGAGTTTGACCGACCCGGCCACCTTGGCCTTCGCCTCTTCAACGTAGCCGCCTACGTCACGCCCGGAAAAATCAATGTACACGTACGCGGCAAGCAGCCCCTCTTCACTTTTGATCGCCGTCGGTCCCTTCACGATCCTGATGTCGGCTACTTCACCCAGGGGCACCTGGAGTAATTTTGCGCCCTGCGCCAGCGTTTGGCTGCCGGTCGCGGACTGCATGGACCCCGTAGCTGACGCCCCGGCCCCGCCCGTCATCACCGGCACAAGCACCCGCTTCATTTTTTCGATGGAGTCCCTCAGCTCCTGGGAGTATCTGATATTCACCGGGTATCGCTCCCGCCCTTCAATTGTTGTGGTGAGATTCATGCCGCCGACGGCGGACTGTATAACCTGCTGAACATCATCCACGGCCAGGCCGTATCTCGCTGCCTCCTCCCGCTTGACGGCAATATCCAGGTAATAGCCGGTGGTCACCCGTTCGGCATAAACGCTTCTCGTGCCGTGGATTGGTTTTACCGCTTCTTCAACGGCAAGTCCTATCTTTTCGATTTCATCGATTTTGGGGCCGAGCACCTTGACCCCGACCGGCGTCCGTATGCCCGTGGCAAGCATGTCCATGCGCGCCTTGATCGGCATGGTGAAGGAATTGGCGACACCGGGGATGGAAAGTGCGTCATTCATCTCATTCTTGAGTTTTTCGACATCCATTCCCTTTCGCCACTCGGATTCCGGCTTCAGATTGATAACAGTCTCGAACATTTCCAGCGGCGCGGGGTCTGTTGCCGTTTCGGCGCGCCCCGCTTTTCCGAAGACCTGCGCGACTTCCGGAATTTTTTTTAGCAGTCTGTCTTGCAACTGGAGCAGATCGGATACAACTGAAATAGAAGGAGGAGGCACCGTGACCGGCATGTAAAAGAGGGTCCCTTCATACAGCGGCGGCATGAATTCCGTTCCCAGTTTCAAAAAAGGATACGCCGTCACGGCCATGACAAGGAGCGCGGCAATGATGACGGTTTTTTTGAATTGCAGGGCGATCCGGGCGACTGGCTCATAGATCCGGCGGAGGAAGACACTCACCGGGTTCGATTCCTCGGGCCGCAGCTTCCCCCGGATAAACAACGTCATCAGAACCGGGGTCAGCGTCACGGCGAGGAACGAGGAAAAGAGCATGGCGAACGTCTTGGTATATGCCAGCGGCTTGAAGAGCCTGCCAGCCTGCGCCTGAAGCGAGAAAACCGGAAGGAACCCGACGGTGATCACCAGGAGGGAAAAGAAGAGCGAGGGCCCGACTTCCTTTGCCGCTTCGATAATGACCTCCGTGCGGCTGCCCGGTCTGCCCGCATGCTCCCATTCTTCCAGTTTTTTATGCGCGTTCTCCACCATGATGATGGAGGCGTCCACCATGGCGCCGATGGCAATTGCGATGCCGGAGAGGCTCATGATGTTCGACGTAACATTCAGGAAATGCATCAGGATAAAAGAGATGATGATGGCAACCGGCAGTGTCAGAATGACCACAAGCGCGCTGGGAAGATGGAATAAAAACACGACGCAGACAACGCTCACCGCGACCGCAAGCTTGAGAATCTCATCCTTCAGGGTAGCGATGGAGCGATGGATGAGATCGGACCGATCATAGGTAACCGTAACTTTCATGCCTTTCGGCAGGCTGGGCTCGATGTTGTTTCTGATCTTTTCCTTCACCCGGTCTATGACGTTCAGGACATTTTCTCCGAACCGCACTACCACGATGCCGCCCGCGACTTCTCCCTTGCCGTCAAGCTCGGCGAGTCCTCTCCGTATTTCCGGCCCCAGCCGCACCCGGGCGATGTCTTTTAAGAAAACCGGTGTGCCGGCGCCGTTGCTTCCCACGGCAATGTTTTCAATGTCCCTGAGCGAGTTGACATATCCCCGGCCCCGGATCATGTACTCCACACCGGAAAATTCCAGGACCCTCCCTTCCACGTCGCTGTTACTCTTCTTGACCGCCTCCATCACCTTGGTTATGGGAATGTTGAACGCGGCAAGACGGTTCGGATCGACGGTAATCTGATACTGCTTGACAAACCCGCCGACGCTCGCCACCTGCGAGACGCCGGGCACGCTTTCGAGGGCAAGTTTTATCGTGTAGTCCTGGACCGTGCGGAGCTGTGAAAGATCATAGTGTCCGGTTTCATCCGTCACTGCATAGGAGAAGCCCCATCCCACGCTGGTGGCATCCGGCCCCAGTACCGGATTCACGTCTGCGGGAATTTTGTTCTTTACCGCCTGGAGATATTCCAAAACCCTGCTTCTCGCCCAGTAAATGTCGGTCCCCTCTTCAAAGATGACGTAAATGAAGGAACTTCCCAGATAGGAAAAGCCGCGCACCACCTGGACTTTCGGGGCCGCGAGCAGGGTCGCGCTGATTGGGTAGGTCACCTGGTCTTCAACAAGATTCGGGCTTCTGCCCGGCCATTCCGTGTAGATGATAACCTGCGTGTCGCTCAGATCGGGAATGGCATCAAGAGGGATGTTTTTCAGGGAAATATATCCCCAGATGCACAGGAATATAACGAGCAGAAAAATGATGAATTTGTTTTTGGCGCTGTATTCGATGATTCTGGCTATCATGGTGTCATGTTCCTTCACGGGGCGACGATGTCTATCCGGAATTATTTTACAATTCCTTTCAAGCGTGCTTCCGAGTCAATCAGGAATGTTGCGGCTGCAGCGACCTTCTCCTTCGGTTTTAAACCCTTCACTATCTCCGCCATGCCGTCGGACCGGGTTCCGACAGTTACTTCCCGCGGTTCAAAATTGCCGTCTCCCTTGTCCACATACACAATCTGACGTGTGCCGGTGTCGATGATCGCGTCTTCAGGAACAACCAGCTTCCTTCCCATGCCGATTTTCAGTTCCACGTTCGTAAACATTTGGGGTTTCAGCTGTCCGCCGGGGTTCGGCATGGAAAATCGTACTTTCGCGGTCCTTGTTTCCCCGGCGAGAACCGGATAGATGTAATCAATGCGGGCGATAAATTCTTTGCCGGGAAATGAATTCATCGTGATTTTCGCCGTGTCGCCTGCGCGAATCAGGGAAAGCTCGTACTCATAAATGTCGGAAATGATCCAGACGGTGGACAGATCCGCGATGTCAAAGAGCTTTTCTCCCGGCATGACCCGCAAGCCCTGGATCGCCGTTTTCTGGATCACGTAGCCGTTGGCAGGGCTGTAAATCGTAAGCGTTCGGATCGGCTTTCCGGTCTCCGCTATGGAATTGATCTGTTCATCCGAGATGTCCCACAACCGTAAACGCTGCTTTGCCGCTTCGACGATTGCCTCTGCATCGCGGGAAAGCATCGCGTCCATCTCCGTGCTTTTCGTGTCACTTCTCCGGTTTTTCCACTTGAGCAGATTAATAAATTCCTGCTGGGTCGCAAACAGCTCCGGGCTATAGACCTCGGCAAGCGGTTCTCCCTTTCTTACATATTTTCCGGTATAGTCCACGTGCAGCTTTTCTATCCAGGCTTCAAATTTGAGATTGATCGTGGCAAGTTTCTTTTCATCCGCCTCTATCCGCCCCAC
Organism: uncultured Nitrospiraceae bacterium; assembly: GCA_964646375.1. Classification (GTDB taxonomy): domain Bacteria; phylum Nitrospirota; class UBA9217; order UBA9217; family UBA9217; genus JBAZLV01. The sequence goes on from CAZYEF010000142.1 coordinate 3,697, forward strand.
GGTCCTGATGGTTTTACGGACTGATTGCATGGATGCCGAAGCTGTTTTGACGCCAATCATCTGCTGTTTGTCCGCGGGTATTTCCACCGTGGAAGATTCATCCTCGTGCTGTCCCGCGGCCTGCTCTTTTGGCGGCGTTCCTCCGCCATGTCCTTCATGCTGCGCGTACGCCTGCTGCACAACCACTTGTCCATTGAAGGTGGACACGGGAACTGCCGCGACTGCTCCTGCAATCACGGAAAAAACGACAATACGTACCAAACGTTTAGTGTTCATTTTTTATCACCACCGTTTCCGGATCAGCGATTCCTGCAATTGATTTCAGCCGTGCGACGGCTTTTTCCCGCTCCACGTACTGTCCCCAGTACAGGGTTTCATAATCAAGGAGAGCCTTCAGCCGGTTGATGACCGTTATGGCCTCAATTTTCCCCGACCGGTAGCCCGAAAGGGCAAGCTCGAAATCCTGATAGGTTTTCGGGATAAGGCCGACTTTATATAAATCCATCAGTTTTTCCGCCGTGGTCAGCATGGAAAAATTATCCCGTATGGTTGACGAAAACATCAGTTTGACCGCCTCCAGTTCGCTCTCTGCCTGATAGGAGAGAGACCGTGCTTCAGCAACGGCCGATTGTTTTTTTCTGAAAAAGAGGGGAATGTTGATCGTGGCGGTGAGGCTCCACATGTCTTCAAAATCCCCTTTGCGCTGGTAGACGCTTCCGGCGAGGGTAAGATCCGGATAGTAATCCTTCTGCGACAGACTGATCTGTGCCTTCGAGGAGTCCTTCATTTTTTCACGAGACCGGATTTCCGGTGAATGTTCATAGGCCAGAGCGAGCAGTTCCTCCGCTGTATAGCCGAAGACCGACCGCTCAGGCGCGGCTGGTTTCCCGAGGGGGGCATTCGCCTCTCTTCCGATCGCGTTGTTCAGCATTGCATGCAGCGATTCCGTCTTCTGCCTGAGCATGGTCTCTTTTTCAAGGAGCATGTATTTTTCCGTCTGCGCCATGAGCACCTCCTGCTGCGTGCCCATGCCTGCGGAATACCGCGCCAGCGCCGCGTCTTCTATGCGGGTGAAAAGAGCCGTTTTATCCTGGATCAGGTCGGACGTTTTGTATGCAAGAAACAAGTCATAGTAGAACTGCTTGACCGACGCGGCGACCTTGAGACGAACCGCCTCATACACCGCGGCATAGCTTTCCGCCTCCCGCGAAGCCATTTCACCCTTGAGCGACCTTTTCCCGGGAAACGGGAACGTCTGAGACACCGAATACATCCACTGCGACCCCTGCATCTGTCCGTAAGTGTATCTGTTCCAGCCTTCATTTTGATAGCCGAACATGACCATGGGGTCCGGCAGGCTTTCCGCCTGGGGAATCCGGTAGGTTGACGCATTCCATTTCGCTTCCGCTGCCCGCACTTCCCGGTTGTTTTTCAGGGCTTCATCAATCAGCGTTTGAAGACCCAGAGCCTCGTCCGCGGCAGCCGCAATAGGAGACCACAGAAATACAGAACACAGCAGAACCATCGCCGCATTCAGGAACCAACTCCACGGAGTCTCCCATCGCATTCTGTATTCTGCCTTTTTCATGATCCGCCTATTTCGCATCTACGGTAAACTTCACCGTGGATGTTTTTCCAGCCTTTGAGATTTTTACGGCGATGTTCCAGGAGCCGCCCATGGACAGGGCCATCACAGCCTTGTATTCATCGCCATGCAGCACCGCGTCGGTCTTGTAATTCATGGCCGGCATTCCCGGCATGGCCGGCATGGAATACTCCACCTTTACCGCTGCGTCCCTGACGGCTTTGCCCGCGGAGTCTTTTACCAAAATGCTGATTCCGTTGTTGCCTGTTACCGGCGGATTCCTGTCAATGGCAATAGTGACATCATATTCACCCGCCTTTTTCTGCACCTCATACCCCTTTGCATAAGCAACGCCTGCTACCAGAACAATTGCCAGCACTATAAGTATGCTCTTTTTCATATTGCTCTCCTTCCAACACTTCAATCCGCGTGCATCACGCGTTTTCTATGTAACTAAGGATAACACACAATTTTGAAAAATTTGTGAATGATGCGATTTTAACCGTTATTAGTATCGCGCTGTCCCAAAAACCCGCTTAGGACGCATCCACCATAAACTTCATCTGAGACGTTTTGCCGGCCCGGGCTATTTTGATCTCGATTGTCCATGCACCACCCATACAGAATGTCATTACAGCCTTGTAAGAATCCCCTTGCAGAGACGCGTTCGTTTTGTGGCGCATGGGCGGCATGCCAGGCATTGCCGGCATGGAATATTCAATCTTCACCTGGGCGTCCCTGACAACGTTGCCTGATGAATCCTTGATAACCAGGTTGATTTCGTTGTTTCCCGCGACCGGCGGGTTCCTGTCAAGGACAGCCCTAACGTCATACTCGCCAGCCTTCTTCGTGATCTCATAACCTCCGGCAGATGCCACGCCTGCCATAAGAAACAGTGCTAGTACTATTGTAAGCGCTTTTTTCATATTTCCTCCTCCATGATATTCGGGATATTTACCATGTTTACTAAAGGAAGTATGACACACAATATTGAAGAAATTATGAAGAGAGAAAAGATTTATGCGGGGAAATTAAAGGTATGCTGTCATGAAGAAAACTGGTGGATCAACACTGCGCGTGCAGGAAGAGAAAACTTGCTTGTTGCGCTGTGCAGCAAACAGCTGGTCTCGGCGTGTGGTTTCCGCGCTATTCCGCGCACGGCAGTTCTATTGTAAAACAGGAGCCTTTTCCAAGCTCGCTCTGCGCCGATAGTTCGCCGCCCATAACGCTGACGAGCTCTTTTGCTATCGCGAGACCGAGTCCCACCCCGTCAGAGGTGGAATTTCCGGCCTTGTAAAAACGGTTGAAAATAAACGGCAGTTCGCTGTCCGGAATGCCTCTTCCCGTATCGGCAATTTCGACATGCAGCATGTTGCGGTCGCTTTTTTCGTACGTTATTGTCACTCCGCCGGTCTCGGTAAATTTAGCGGCGTTTGAAAGGATGTTTCGCAGGACCATTTCGAGTTTTCCTACATCCGTCTTCACCGCGATATCTGCTTTATTCATAAGCCGGATGTACAAACCGCGGTTTTGAAAAGATGTTGCCATGTCCTGCACCAGGCCGGCAATCAGTTCCCTGAAATTGACCTGTTCTGCCGTCCCCTTCGCGAAGAAGCTGGCTTCCGCCGCGGTCACGTCCTCAATGCCCTTGACGAGGGCAATAAGCTTTTCTATTTCCCGCTGGATATTTTCGAGCCCTTTATGCGGGTCGCGCAGAACGCCGTCGGATATTGCTTCGACCTGAGTTTTCATAATGGTTAGCGGCGTCCTCAACTCGTGCGCAATGTTTGAGGTGAGATGCTTTCTTAAAAGCGCCTCTTTTTGGAGCGACTCCGCCATGTTATTGAACGTCTTTGCGAGATCGCCAACTTCATCAATGCCCACTGCCGCGACCCGCGTCGAAAAATCTCCCGCTGCTATCTTTTCTGAGGCTTTTTTCAGGGAAAGAACGGGTCTGGACAAATACTGACTGAGCAGAAAACCGACAACAGCCGATCCGGCGCCCGCAATAACAAGATAGAAGTAGAGAAAGTATTTAACGCGCGCCCGGAAAACGGCCTCCTGCTCAGTCAACTCTTTCTTCTGGAAGGCCCGGGCAAGGAGCGAACCGACTTTTTTGCCGTTGGATACGAGGGGAAACGCTTCATACGCGTGACTGGTTTCGGCGTGAACGTGGAAGAGCTCTTCCATGCGCCGCTGCATATTCGGGGTCAGTGCATCCATGACATGGTGCGCATGGACGACTTCATTGCCTTCTGTATCGGTTATTTTTATATCGAGTCCCATCATCATTGCCCAGTGAATGGACTCGGAAAGTATCCCGGGGTCCCAGGTGCCTCCGGCACGATATGCGTCCTCGACGGAGGCAACAATCCAGTAAACATGGTCCCGTTTGACTTTTTCGGTGTAAGTATCAAAGTCCCTCAGGATCGTGACCGCAAAAACCAGCGTGGAGAGCAGCGCAATAAATATCAGAATAATAAATGCGAGAAAGAGCTTTGTCCTCATTTGTCAGGCCTGCCTATGAATTTGTATCCTACGCCGTACATGGTCTTGATAAAGGAGGGTGACGCGGGGTCGTCTTCGATCTTGTGTCTGATGTTCTTGATATGTGCATCCACAACCCGGTCGAAGCCATCAAAATCATATCCCTGTGCGTTCATAATCAGTTGCAGCCGGGAAAACGCCGTGTCCGGTTTCTCCGCAAGGGTCAGCAGTATCCTGAACTCGGTGTTCGTCA
>CAZYEF010000143.1:0-7995 GCA_964646375.1 uncultured Nitrospiraceae bacterium
AGTTCACTTTCGGCGACCCGGTTTCAAGTCCTGACGCGACGAAACTGCCGGTTAAGCTTGCGGTATCGCTCCTGAAAAACCGCAATGGAGAAATAGCCCTTGATATCCCCGTGTCCGGTGAGCTGAACGACCCGAAGTTCAGCATCGGCAGAGTCGTTCTGAAAGTTTTGATGAATCTTCTTGAAAAAGCCGCGACCTCGCCCTTCGCCCTGCTGGGCGCGGCATTCGGCGGCGGAGAACAGCTTGGTTTCGCGGAGTTTGCACCCGGCTCGACGGAACTTACGGATGCGACAAAAAAGAAACTTGACATCCTCAGCAAGGCGCTCTATGACCGACCCGCGCTCAAGATGGACGTTGTGGGACATGCAGATCCTGATAAAGACCGCGAAGGTCTGAAACAAAATCTTATGCTTCGGAAAGTGAAAGCGCAAAAGGTAAAGGACCAGTCCCAGCAAGCCGGTGAAACGGTTTCGCTTGACTCGGTGACAGTGACTCCTCAGGAATATCCGGAATACCTGAAGCGGGTATATAAAGAAGAAAAATTCCCAAAACCGCGCAACATCATTGGTCTGGCGAAGGATTTGCCGGTGCCCGAGATGGAAAAGTTAATTATTACCAACACAAAAATCAGCGATGATGATCTCAACGTGTTGGCTGGAGACCGGGCGCGGGCGATCAGAGATTATCTCGTGCAGTCGAAAAAAATGGAAATGGAGCGCATTTTCATCGTTGAAGCAAAAGCCATTGCACCGGAAAAAAAAGAAGGGGTCAAAGACAGCCGAACTGATTTCATTTTGAAATAATTGTGGCTCGGTCTTGACATCCACAGTTCTAACCACATAGCCTGATGCGCATCATGAGGAAGGACAGGGATGAATAGAATTGTAAAATCAGTTGCACTGACTTTCTTCGGCGCATGTATCTGCATTCTTTTTCATGCGGAATATGTTTCCGCTGCAGAACGAGCATATTACCACCTCGTCATCCTCGGCGATCCGCATCTGCCGGGGAAGTACAGGGAGTCAAAAGAGCGCGTCATTGAGACCATTAACGCGTGGCCTGATGTGGATATCGTTATTCCTGTTGGTGATCTTAATGAAAGCGTTGGAACCGACAGCGAGTATGCTGCCGTAAAGAATTTTTTCTCAAAACTGCGCAAGCCGGTTTGCCCCGTTGCCGGAAATCATGACTATATTTATGAAAACCAGACAGGGCCAAACGGGAAGCGGGTTAAAGCCGGCCCAGACACCCGGAAGGAAAAACTTCATATATTTCGAGAAGCCTTTGGGCTGCGGGACGATTTCTATAGCAGGAGGATGGGCGGTTATCTTCTGCTTTTTCTCTCCACGGACCATCTGTCTTCGGACAACCTCGCGGAGATGTCTGCTCGCGAACTGGAATGGCTGCACCTGGAATTATCGGTGAACAGGAAAGTGCCGACGATAATTTTTTTCCATGCTCCGCTCAAGGACACGCTTCGAAATTATAACAACCATATCAATACTCCGCCATTCGTCGCCCAACCAGCTGAAACTCTTCGCTCCATCCTGATGGAAAACCCGCAGGTTTTTCTCTGGGTTTCCGGACATACCCATACTTCTCCGCGAGAAGAGAGTTTTGTCTCGCCGCTCAATGTGTATGAGAAGCGCATTATGAATATTCATACCACGGGTATGAACCGGGCCGGGATATGGACCAATTCAATCTACTTATATCCGGACAAAGTCGTGGTTAAAACATATAATCATAAGACGGGAACATGGCAGCCGGAGTTGCAGCGGGTCATAATGCCGCCTGTTCCGTGAGGATTGCATCGTTAATACCGCCATACGCAGAGATAGAAATAGTGAAGCAGCAGTTTTTCTGAACCCGACCGTGAAAGGATACCATCAGCATGGTGACACTAATCAAGACCCCGACCGTTCTTTAGGCGAAGGGCAGCAAGCCGAAGCAGATCGAAGAATTCATCGGAAAGGTTAACTCGCAGACTTCTGTGCTGAGCGTTGCGCGGATGAAAAGTCCGGAAGGCTGGATAGAGCAGGGGCAGACCCCTGATTTTGACGAATATACTCTTGTATTGCGGGGAATGCTGCGGGTCAACACAAGGACGGGAACGTATGAAGTCAGATCTGGTGAGGCCATTGTGGCACCCCGCGGCGAGTGGGTCCGGTACAGCACGCCTTCTCCGGAGGGTGCCGAGTATATTGCCATTTGCTTGCCGGCTTTTTCCCCTGAACTGGTGCATCGCGACGCCGAGTGAACTATTTTCTTCTTTTTAACACTTCTCGTGCGGCAACCACGCCGGAAATCGAAGCCTGAATCAGTCCCCGCGACACACCGGCGCCGTCTCCCACGGCAAAAAGATTTTTTACTTCCGTTTCCAGGAAAGGCGTGAGCTTAAGTTTTGTTGAATAAAACTTGACCTCCACGCAGTAGAGCAGGGTGTCGCCTGAATTCACGCCGGGGGCGACGTTGTCGAGCGCTTCGAGCATTTCCATAATATTGTGCAGATGCCGGTAGGGAAGCGCGAAGCTGATGTCGCCGGGGGTGGCATCGTCAAGCGTTGGCCGCACCGATCCGTCCGCAATGCGCTCCGGTGTAGAGCGTCTCCCCATCTTCAGGTCGCCGAGCCGTTGCAGAATCACCCCTCCTCCCAGTAGTTGAGCAAGGCCGGCAATATATTTACCGTAGGATATGGGATCATTGAACGGTTTGGTGAAATCCGTGCTCACCAGCAGCGCAAAGTTGGTGTTTTCCGTTTTTCGATTCTTATAACTATGTCCGTTTACACTATAAATGCCCTCGCTGTATTCCTTTACCACCTCCCCGTACGGGTTCATGCAGAATGTGCGCACCCGGTCGCGGAACCGCTTGGTCGTGTAAATGAACTTGCCTTCATAAGCCACATCGGTTATGTCCTTCATAATGCGCGCCGGAAGTTCCACCCGCACGCCGATATCAACCGGGTTCTTCTGAAGCGAGAGCCCCAGACGTTTTGCCTCTTCAGAAAGCCACGTCGAACCTTCCCTGCCAGCCGCTGCTATCACGACGGGCGCGGCGTAGTGCCGGCCGTCCTGCGTTACTACCCCGCTCACTTTGCCGTTGTCGAGCGTGACATGCTGCACGGACATTGCGAAGAGCATGTCAATCCGCCCTTCAAGATAGCCCCCGATGTTTCGCAGAACCTCTCTGCAAAGGTCCGTACCGATATGTCTGATGCGCGCCGGTATGAGATCGAGATCGTAGCCGGCCGATTTTTTCTTGAGGCGCGCAAAAGCGTCATCGTCTTCTCCGTGAATTGCGCCGTGCACGCCGAAAGAACAGTAAATGGAATCCACGTAATCGATGAAGATTGTGAGCTCTTCCAGCGAAAGATAGTCACGCAGCCATCCTCCGAACTCGGAAGTAAGGGTGAGCTTTCCATCACTGTATGCGCCGGCTCCGCCCCAGCCGCACAGAATGCTGCATTGATCGCATTGCGCGCAGGGAGTCTCTGATTCGACCATGGGGCAGGCCCTCGTCTCGATATCCTCGCCTTTTTCGATCATGAGGATGTTGAGGTCGGAATTTTTAACAAGTTCGAGAGCGGCGAAAATTCCGGACGGACCGGAGCCGATTATGATGACATCATAGGCTGTTTTCACGGGCAACTCCTCCCATTTCGCACAGGATTGAATACCATGGGGATGTTGACAAACCGGATGATTGCAAAAATAATCTGATGAACGGCCGGGCATCGTGCTGACAAGGAATTTTAGGTCCGGGGCAGTTGCATGATTCAGGCAGGAGCGGGGAGCCAGCCCCTCGACTGCCAGTAATTCTTTAGGTTTAGTATTGCTTTAAGTTTATCTCACTGACCTGAATAGTCAAGGACAAAGTAATAAAAAACAACAAGGCAGCAGCTTTGTACGCTATACTATTTGATAAGAATCAACTCGATGCATTGTCCCATATTGCATATTGAAGGACGGGGAAGTTGTTGAGGAAGAGGGTACGTATCCGGGGAAATGAGATACTTGCTTCTCTATACTGGTTAGAAGTGCAATGAAATGAAAGGAGGGAGGTTATGAAACGGGTGTACCTGGTGTTATTCATTATGGTTGCTGGTTTGTTCTGTTTTCTGGTCAATACCGCCCAATCAGAAGTCATGAAGGCAATGTCAAAAAGCGACTATGTTGGTTCCGCAACATGCCAGAAGTGCCATAAGATTCCTTCCGACACGTGGAAGCTTACCTATCACAGCAAACTCATCGGTAAGCAGGACCAGCGTTTGCTGAAGGATGCGGCTGAAAAATGGGAAACTGACGGTTTCAACCCCGGCCCGACGAAAGGCAATGCAACAGGCAGGAAGTTTACGAGAGCCGACGTGAAGTTCACCATCGGATCAAAATGGAAGCAGCGGTATCTTGTTGCCAATGAAGAAACCGGCGGTTATCAGTTCCTTGACAAGCAGTTCAACCGGATGTCGGGAAAATGGGAAAACTACGGCCAGAAGAACGACTGGAACACTACCTGCGCGACCTGTCATACGACCGGATACCGTATTACCGAGTATGATACCGTAAATCCAAAGACCCAGAAGACGGCATGGGTTGAAACGAGCATCGGTTGCGAGGCGTGTCATGGTCCCGGGGCGAAACATGTAAAAACAGGATCGAAAAAAGACATCTGGAATTTTCCCGGCAAGTCACCAGCTGAACAGTCCCGCGTGTGCGGGTACTGCCATATCCGCCTTGAGAACGACATGTACAAGACGGCCCAGGGGAATCCACGGGAAGATTTTCCCGCACCGAAAGTCGGTGGAAGTTTCAAACCGTCGGATGACTGGACCGCATGGTATCCCGAGCATGTGATTATTCCCGGGGTGCAATCCGGTAATCCCTTCGACAAGGAATACACCGGCGACCTCAAAGGGCTTTTCATTGTAGATGAAATTTCTAAAAAGAACGGCGTTTATGAAGAAGCGAAGCACCACCAGGAATATCAGGGGTTTATTCAGTCGAAGCACTATAAGAGCGCGGGGATGGGATGTCTTTCCTGTCATTCCCCTCACGCGACCAAGAAAAAACAGATGGTTGAGGCGTCAAACAGCTGTACAGCCTGCCACGACGCTTCCTATAGGACAAGTACATGCCTGGCTTGGGCAAGACCGCGGATAACCTTTTCGTAAGATCCCATACGTTCATCAAGGACCAGCAGCGGAAAGGCATGCCGACATACCAGGGCGTCCCGGTGTTCTACAAATAGCCTGAAGCAGTGAATACTGGAAACGCAGACAGAAAATAGTGCCGGGGAGTGAAACAATATCAATGTTTCACTCCCCAGTTATGAGAGAAAACCTCACTTGCGATACATAATTTCCTGTGCTATCTTCTAATCATCCATCCTGGGAAACAAGCACCCAACGTTACTCTATTTCTTAATGGCAACAATACTCCTCAGCGGTTTTCAGACAGCAAGATTTTACAAGACAACAATCTGATTTCTTTCTATAATTTTTAAAGAATTACTGGTCTTGCATAGGTAAAAACAGCGGCCCGCACGATTCTTCGCAGGATATCACTATCCGTCAGCTTTGACACGCTGTTTTCCCGGCGGAGCATGGTTATTCCGGGAAAAAAAACATGCTCTCCGTAGTACTGCTACTGCCGTCTTTTCGTTTTGATGCCGGTGTTTTTTGAGGAGTGTGGTGTTATGAGTCCAAAACAAAATACCTGCAGGAAGAGAAAAACAAGTTTTCCGGAAGAGGCGCTTCGTGAAATTATGCCTGCCAACTGGCAGGACAGGGATGTGTCGTACGAACCGAGCGATCAGTGTATGAAACTGATTCGGGCAAAAGACATCACAAATTATTTTTCGAAGCATGTGCATGAAAAGCTTTATATAGGGCTCATTCAGAAGGGCGTGCGCCAGATGAGATACCGTGGCAGTTCATCATATCTCAGACCCGGACAGATATTTCTTCTGAACGTTGACGAACCGCACGAGTGCGATGACGAGGATCTCAATCTGCAGATTGTCGGTTTTTCGGAACACATTTTTCTGCAAATAGCGCGGGAAATCAGCCCTGAATCCATTCCCAAAACAATATCCTTCAATAAACTGGTCGCTACTGACCGATTCCTTTTTTCTGAAATAACATCCCTGCTGTCGCTTCTTGATTCGAATGCATCCCGGCTTATGGTCGAGTCAAAAATCAATGGAATCCTGTCCCGGCTTGTCATGCGGCACACGACCTGGAGCGACACGCTGTCTAATAAATCACTGTCATTTACGGCTTCTGTACGCCTGGTGAAGGAATATGTCCAGGAAAACTACGCTCGCGAGATATCGCTCGGCGAGCTTGCTCAACTCACCGGCCTGACACCGTACCATCTCAGCAGGATTTTCACCGCCACGTATGGCATGTCACCGCATCAATATCTGACCCATGTCCGTGTGGAATCCGCCAAAAAACTTCTCATAAGCTTGGATACGACGCTGGCGGATGTGGCCCAGAACGCGGGATTTTATGATCATAGCCATTTCTGCAGAACGTTCAAGCGGCATACAGGAAGCACCCCACGTGAATTCGTTGAACAGCATAAAGCAAGAAGCATTCCTGTTGCGATGAGAGAGATGCGGAAAGCGCCTGCAACGCGATAATAGCAATATTCGGGGGCAGCATGGCGGCTGGTACGTGGCAGGAGAGGAGAAGTCTTCTATGGAGGTCGGCAAAGATAAAGTAGTTGAAACAATTGGTCTTGTAAATCATGTATGGCTGGCCACGCTGGCCGACGAAGAGACAAAAAAACAGACAGGCCTGAACCATGTAAGCCATATGTGGGACCAGGACCGGCCTTACTGGTACCTCTGGTTTAATGACTGCCCTGGAGTTTATAAAATGGAACTTCAGGGGTCAACATCCGCAAAAGGCTATGACTGGCTGGCGGCATTTTCCCTCAAGTATTATCCCGCAGAAACAGAAGCATCCTTTGATAAACTCTCAACGCTCGAAAAACTTTGCAGAACCAGCGATATGTTTCACTCTCTTCCATCGTACGGAGTCTGCGATTGCCCTTGCCAGGGACTGCATCCAGGTCATGGCCATAAAATTCACTCGTCAAAAAACACAGGAGCACCCGATATCGCCTTTCATGACGTCATACCATCCGGTTTTTTTTATACCGGTGATGTGCGGATTGCGTTTAGCGAACAGTCCGGCAGCGTGATTCGTTTGGAAAGCCAGACAAGCTGGAAAACAGTCATGCAGAGTGATTTTACCCTGCGTGATGATGCAGACGGCATTCTCGCGGAACTAAAGAAAGGCCAGACGGATAAGGATTATCCCGGGTTCACCATCTCCCACGTGCTGTACCGGAAGCTGGTTGCAAGCTGGTCACGCGTCCATCAGTACGCACTTGAAAGTGAATCATCGCGTGAATCAGAAGGAACCGTGTTTTTTTCAGATGGCTATACGGGGACATCCACGCCATCTGCTGATGTGAAACGGATGATAATCCAGTCTGAATTGCGCCGCAATCCTTCGGAGAGACCGGGTCCGATTCATTGGAATGACCACCTGCTTGCGGAGAAGCATGGCCTGGCAGAATGTGAGGAGCATCAAATTCTATAATGAAATCAGAAAGAGAATTCCCGTCGCGAAGGCAAGCCTGAAGGATATGGATAAAGAAGATATACCAGGTAATAGAAAGGAGGTGATAGTTATGAAGAAATGTCATGCCGTTATATTTGCCGTATGCGTATGCATGGTTCTTTCACTTTTTGGTATTGCGTACGGTTATTCAGAAAACGACATAACGGTTAAAGCGACGGTTTATGGCGCTGCCTGGAACGCAAAAGGAGACGTGACGGACGTATCCCTGCTTACCGTTGAAGGCGATGAACTGTTCGTGGTGCATAACGCCGTTGGTGATGAACTTCTGGCAAAGGTTGACCAGAATATCAAGGCAAACGGAGCGGTGCTTGTCGATAAGCAGGGTCGGAAAAATATAA
>CAZYEF010000144.1:0-7965 GCA_964646375.1 uncultured Nitrospiraceae bacterium
ATCAATCCAAGTCCCAGCAGTGTTCTCATGCCTTCCCCTCCTCCTCAAATTATGAACCATCCTAATAAAAACGGTGCTATTATACCAAAGAACTCCCAGGAAACGAAGCACAATTTAAGAGAGATTTTGAACAACAAAAATTCCTGCGTATATTTGTATTTTCCTTGGACGATCAAGAGAACTGTAATAAATAGGCAGCATTGGTCTTTGCAGTCGCATGCGTTTTATTAGGCACGCAGAAAATGAAATTATTCATAGTGGTTACCACTGCATACTACACCTACTAGTCTAGCATTAGCAAATTGTCAACAATACTGCGGCATTCTAGTTGTAGCTTACACATGAACACCGACGTGAGGGGCGCGGTTTTAGCGACTCTCTCGACGACGTGGTTGGAATCATGCAAGCTTCGTTTTAGGGCACACGCGATTAGCGTCGCTTCTCGATCAGTTCTCTCACGGGCATGGGAAGTAGTCCGCGAAGTGTATTGCTTATGGTTTCCTCATGGCGTTGCCAAATGACCCCAAGATACATGACCCCAAGGCCGATAATCGTTAAAACGAAGGGGAACAGCATGCTGTCTTTAAATATATCGTATGCCAAATGCCCAACATATCCGGCTGTGCCCAACCCGCCGAAAACGGCGAATACTCTACGTGAAAGGGTTGCACCTACGATGATCAACACAAGGTTTATGCAGAGATAAATGAATTTGTTCAGTTCGCTATCTGAGTGCATCATGGACAAACCGCCCCAAAAAGTCATGACGCCGAATAGATAAAGCCAAAAAGCAAAATCCCTTTCATGCCTCGCTCGGATATCTACCCACAGTGCCAGTAAACACATAAGCAGGCCGAACCACACTGAAACTAGTTGCCGCAATTTCCAGCTTGCGTCTGCTTCACCAAATAGAAACGGGGTCAAGTCCATGCTCATGTACCACAGTGTGACAGCCAGCGGCATAACCAGAAAGGGCAGACGGTAACGCCACAACATCACAGCGGCAGAAGCAAGGGTGGCCAGTTCCATGAAAATCCATCGCCAGTCTATCTGTGTGTGATACTCCCGGTAAACATGACCAGCAGGCCACCAACCCAGCGCAACTTGCAGGCCATATACTGCCAGAGGCGTAAGGACCACTACAAAAGTTGCCATGATTCCAGCAGGGATCAGAAAATGCTTACGTTTAAGAAAATATTCTGTAAGCAAGAGTCCCGCAATCGCATACACGAAGGCAATTGATAGCAGCCCCCATCCGCCGAAACGCTCCCACCCAAGATTCATGAACAAACTCATCGCACCAATAGCGATCAGTCCACCAAGGTAATAAAGTATATGAGTGAAGTGAAAGCCAGGCGTATCTTTTCCACGTTCAGACAAGAACTGCCAAAGTTGCTCGGCTTGGTGATCGCTGACAATTCCTTTACCCGTCGCTTCCTTTAATATCTCACGATTCAGTTCCATGAAACCTCCAGACAACTATCCGTTGAATAGACCCCCTATGGTTATGTGCATATCTACGGGGTCTATTCAACACCGCAAAATGAGTGCATAGTTAGGTTGTCGATGCACAATTCAACATGAAAATAACACGATTATCACGGCCTTGCGGACTGCAGAAAACAGGAAAAAACAAATCAAGGCTTCTTTTTTACTTATGTGTAATTTTAATGGATCTCTCCCTAGTGTCCTCACCTGATAATTCTTTATAAAGACTATACTTATAAAACAGTTTCTCTTTTTCATTGTCGAGCCTCGTTATAATAAAACCCGGCCCAGGGTTACTAGTTGTAAATTTCTTCCCCGATGGAACAATTTGCGTATAACTCCTCCTGACTAAATCAAGTTCACAAATGACTCCAGAACCATATATACCTGATGTAGCGATATACAGTGTCATACCATCGGGTCCCCATGCATAACTTGTAACATCTGCAGCCCATACGGGATCCTGCCACATCCTGTTCCCGAGTGACCAAATTTTATAAAAGCTATTTTTCTCAGATTCTGACAACTTGTGCACAAAATCGGTCGGACTTGGTGCTTCCATATGTCCATAATAAACTAGTCCAGCATAATTACCCACAGCATCTTCGCAAAAAAGTATAATTGCCATCGGTCCACTCGGTTGCTGATGCAAGCCTTGCTTACAACCGTCTTTTTCTAGTATCCACATTTGAGCGTTTGGTGTTTCACTTTTAGCAGCGTTAGAAAAGGGCATAGTTGCTAATAAGAAGAAAAATGATAATATTGCTATTTTAGGCATCTATTTTGTCCTCTAATTCCAGTAGTACTATGCAATCCAGCACACCCGAATATTTTGCGACCTTCAGGAAGTATTAGAATATGCCCAATATATCGATCACTTTAAGGTGCCAGATAGCTTAAGATTACAATTAAAACTACGCTTACTAATACTACTCCCAGTTCGAACAAAATATGTTTTGTGCGAGACCAATTACCACCAAGCACTCTGATATAACGATTTCGAATGATCTCAAAATAAGAACCAACCATGAATAAAGGTGGAATAAGAATATAAGCAAAAACAATTGCAAGCAATAAAAGAAACCCTATTGACATAGTAAGCCAATTCTCAATTAAAATAGACAATCACGTCGAATGAAAATTACATTGCCCCCAAAGCACGGCTTTTGCATAGTACAGGAAGAATTATTTCATATAGGAATATATCATATGCGTCATGATATAAGCAAATGTTTTACTTTGAGCATTATTTATGCTTAATTTTAAAGCCAGAGGCAAAACGAGGCAGCACATACACATACAAGAAAGGTTCCTTGACAGAACGGCCAAATTATCATATCTTCTACAAAGTTCTAATCCTTTTACTCGGAAGAGAGGAAACCCGTTTATGAAGCAATGTTTGGCTTGTTTGGGACTGATGCTGGCTTTTTTATGCGGACCCGCGTTTGCGGGTGAAATGAAGGACATCGTGCTGCGAGATGGCAGCGTCATCTCCGGAGAAGTCATTTCCTTAAGCAAGGGGATTTACACGATCAAATCCGACGTGCTCGGCACCATTACCATAGAAGAATCGAGAATACGGGCCATACAAGGCAAGGCATCTCCCGGGGAGAATGCTTCCTTATCAAAACCAAACGGCTCGACCGACGAAATTAAATCGCTTCAGACAAAAATGATGAATGATAAAGAAGTCATGAATTTGATCCAGTCGCTGCAGAATGATCCGGAGTTCAAAAAGCTCATGGAAGATCCTACCGTGATGCAGGCGGTGCAGTCGGGCGATGTGGCCGCTCTCTCAGCCAACCCACAGTTCATGAAGCTGCTGAGCAACCCTACTGTGCAGGAGATACAGAAAAAGGTCAGATAACACTTGTACCATTCGTTCAGGATGCTCCGTTGATTGCGCAGCACTCATGCCGGGACCTCTTGACAGTATTCCGCATTACAGGTACTATCATCAAAAAATTCTTAAGGATACCCTATGCCCATCACCTATAAAGACGCAGGCGTCGACATTGATGCCGGAGACCTCTTCGTTCAGAAGATAAAACCATACGTCAAATCCACGTTCAGACCGGAAGTCCTAACGCACATCGGCGGGTTCGGCGGGCTCTTCGCTCTCAAAAAATACAAAAATCCCGTTCTAGTATCGGGGACTGACGGCGTCGGCACCAAGTTGAAAATTGCCTTTCTGATGGACAAACACGACACGATAGGCATCGACCTCGTGGCAATGTGCGTAAATGATACCATCGTGCAGGGCGCGGAACCGCTTTTTTTCCTTGATTATTTCGCCACCGGAAAGCTCAAGCCGCAAAAACACGCTGATATCGTCAAGGGCATCGCATCCGGATGCAAACAGGCGGGATGCGCGCTCATCGGAGGGGAAACTGCGGAAATGCCCGCGTTTTATGCTGAAAATGAATACGATCTTGCGGGATTTGCCGTCGGAGTGGTGGAAAAAAAGAACATCATTGACGGTACAAAAATCAAGCCGGGCATGGCTCTTATCGGGCTCGCCTCTTCCGGGCTCCACAGCAACGGCTATTCGCTTGTCCGCAAAGTCCTGCTTGAGGCATCACAGTATGCTGTAACTGAAGTGCTTCCTGAACTAGGGGCGCCGCTGGGCGATGTTCTCCTCACGCCGACCAGAATTTATGCAAAAACAATCCGCACCCTCCTGGAGGAATTTGACATCTGCGGAATGGCGCACATCACCGGCGGCGGCATTACCGAAAACACGCCGCGCATGCTTCCCAAAGGCACTTCTGCCCTTATCCAAAAAGGTTCATGGACGATACCCCCCATTTTTTCGCTCATTCAGAGAAACGCCGCTGTTGATGACGAGGAAATGTATCGCGATTTCAATATGGGCATCGGAATGATTCTTGCCGTACCAAAGAAACAGGTGGCGGCTGTCATGAAAAGAGCGAAACAACTTCGCGAAAAAGCATTTTTGATCGGCGAGGTTATAAAAGGCAAACAGACCGTGCAATACAGACAGGAAGGATAGCCGCACCCCCGGTTCCATTTCTGCCGCCGGGCGCAAACACCCCGCAAGAGGTATCGAGAATGAAAAGAACAAGGATCGGCGTCCTCGTCTCAGGCCGTGGTTCAAATCTGCAAGCCATTCTTGACAATATTGAGCAGAAAAAGCTTTCTGTTGAGCTGGCGGTTGTTATCAGCGACCAAAAGGATGCTTTTGCGCTGGAACGGGCGCGAAAGGCTGGTGTTCCGGGAGTCCACGTCAGTCCGGCCGGTTACAAGGACAACCGTGAGGCATATGACGCCCTGCTGGTATCGCAACTGCGGAAATATGACGTCGATCTGGTCTGTCTCGCGGGATTCATGCGTATCATTACTCCGGTGCTGATCAAGGCTTTCCCGAACCGCATCCTGAACATCCATCCGTCACTCCTTCCGGCCTTTCCCGGGCTGCATGTGCAGAAGAAAGCCCTGGAACACGGCGTGAAATTCTCCGGCTGCACCGTGCATTTTGTGGATGAAGGCATGGACACAGGCCCTATTATTATTCAGGCCGTGGTGCCGGTTCTGGATAATGATACGGAAGAAACCCTTTCTGAGCGAATCCTTAAACAGGAGCATAAAATATACTCCCGGGCCATCCAGCTTTTTTCAGAGGGACGATTGATGGTTAAGGGAAGACGTGTTGCCGCCGGCGGCGAAGCTTCAACTGACGAGTCCCTGATGAACCCCTAGAAACGGCCTGCTGAAAAGCACCGCGTGCGGCATTTACGCGTACTGCCCTGCAGCATGCCCGGAAGCCCATGCCCAGTGAAGATTGTATCCTCCCAGCAGACCGGTAACATCAACTACCTCGCCCACAAAGAAAAGTCCGGGCACTCTCTTTGCTTCCATGGTTTTTGATGAAAGTTCGTCTGTATCCACTCCTCCGGCGGTCACCTCGGCAGTTTTATATCCTTCGGTCCCCCTGGGGACAACCTTCCATGCGTGAAGCGACACAGCAATGACAGACAATTCCTTATCCGACGTTTGATTGATTGGCTTGTCAATCATATGAATATTGCACCACGTCTGCGCAAAACGCTTCGGGAAATATGCTGCAAGCAGATTGCGCATTTCCACCCTGCTGTTCCGATGCTCCGAAAAAACATCCTGAACATCCGTTTTGGGCAGAAGATTTATTGTGAGCTGACTTCCCGGACTCCAAAAGAGAGACGCCTGAAGCGCAGCCGGTCCCGACAGACCCCGATGAGTAAACAGAATGTTTCCGCGAAACCTCCGGGGACCGCAGGATACGTTCGTGTCCAGAGAGATTCCCGCCAGTTCCTGAAAGACTTTTCGCTCCTGCTCCGCAAACACGAAAGGAACCAGTGCAGGCTTCTGCTGCACGATCCTCAGGCCGAATTGTTCAGCGACTTCATAACCAAGCCCCGTCGCCCCCAGTTGTGAATAAGAAAGCCCTCCGGTTGCAACCACGAGCGAATCTGCTGAAAACACCCCCTGCGTTGTTGTAATGATAAAGTTTGTTTGTTTTTTGATGTCCGATACTTTGCATTGGAAACGGAGCTCCGCGTGGGATTGTTCGCATTCTTTTTCCAGCATCGTGATAATGTCCCGTGAGCTTTTCACGCAGAACAACTGGTTTTTTTCTTTTGTGCAGTAAGGGATGTGGTATTTTTCCAGCCGTGAGAGAAAATCGCGCGGGCTGAACCGCGCAAGGGCGGACTTGCAGAAATGAGGATTTTGGGAGCAGTAGTGATCGGACGAGACGTCGGTGTTCGTAAAATTGCAGCGTCCGCCGCCGGAAATGCGGATTTTGGACCCGGCATGATCCGCATGGTCTATCACGAGCACCGAGCGGCCGCGTTTTCCGCATTCAATGGCGCATAAAAGACCAGAGGCACCCGCTCCGATAATAATAACGTCCCGTTTCAAGAAAATCCTTTACTGCAAGATATCAGAAAGTTTCCACAGGGGAAGGGGAAGCAACGGTATCAATGATGTCCGACTCTACTTCATGGACCCAAGCAATAATGCCGTATTTGGAGGCTTCATCCAATTCTTCGAATCGCACGACAACAAAATGTTTGGAATACATTTTTTTTGCATGATGCACGATTGCCTTGAGCTTCAGGCCACGAAAACACTGATGGTCAATCTCCATGCAGAGTCGAGTCCCGGCACCGATCGGAGCAGCGACCTCCAGAAGACATCCTGAAGGGCTGATATTTTTTGCAACCGCGCGCTGGATTCCCTCCGGGAGATCAACGGGATAATATACTACTGGTGTTTCCGTTGTCTGCCGCATGTATTTTCTGGTGGAACCTTTTACGTCGGTAACGTTGTATACCTCCAGTAGTTTGTCCTTTCCTTTTACCATCACCGGTTCAAGCTTTGTCAGCGTGGCCTGGTCTCCGATCTGGTCGGCAATGACCTTGCTGATGACGATCTGGCCCGGCAGTGCTATACTGCATAAGCGCGCAGCGATATTCACATTGTCCCCGATCACCGTGTAGTCCATCTGCTCTTCGGACCCCATATTTCCCATCACAACTTCACCGCTGTTCAAACCGATACCGATTTGCAGCTGCTTCTGGCCGGTCTTGGCGCGCGCCCAGTTCAGCGATTCGCAGTAGCGCTGGATTTCAACAGCCGATCTCACGGCGTTGATTTCAGCCCCCTGTCCTTCAAAAATGGCCATCACTTCATCGCCGATAAATTTGTCGACGACACCTCCCCACTGTCTGATCACTTTTCCCTGCAGGTTGAGGTAAATGTTCAAAAGCTTTACCACTTCCTCCGGTCTCATTCGTTCCGAAAGAGCGGTAAACCCGCGTACATCGGAAAAAAGCGCGGTCACGTGCTTTTTTCTCCCCCCGAGTTTCAACTGGGACAGGTCGCGGTTTTTCTTAATGCTTCTTACCGTTGAACGGGAAAGGTATTTTTCCATATGCAGTTTTTCCCGCAGGCCGAGAATCATATGATTAAACACCTCGGTGAGCCTGCCGATTTCATCCCGGTGTGGGACCGCCACCTGCTGGCTCAAGTCCCCCATCGCCACCCGGCGCATCCCTTCCTCAAGCGTGCAGATGGATTGTGTCAGGATTCTGGCAAGACCGAATGAAAGCAGAAGACCCGCTCCGATAAAGCCGACCGATATCCAGAAAAAAATGATTTTTTGCTTCCTGATGGCGGCATGCAGCGCCTCTTCCGAAAGCCCGATCCTGGCGATGCCGATCTTTATGTTCTTTGGCTTGAATATGATCGGATACGTTGCGTCCAGCACAGGCCGGCCTTCATGGATGGTCTCCTGAACCAGGAGGTCTTCGGCTCCCATGGCCGCCTGGTCGGCTTTTCCCGTCAGCACCCGTCCCTTCATTTCGAGTATGCTGTGTATGAAAACGGTCCCCTGGGGGTCCACGACCATCGCATAGACAACACCGGATTTTTTCTGGATTTCCGCTATGGTGGAATAAACATGCAGCTCCTGTT
>CAZYEF010000145.1:0-7860 GCA_964646375.1 uncultured Nitrospiraceae bacterium
CCACCATCTGGCCGGGTTCAAGCCTGCCGCGTTTGGTCATGCTTTTTTCGAGCATTTCTGCGAAATTTTCCTCGTTGTGATCGGTCATCTCCGGTGTTTGGTTGTCATTCGGCATGTTGTCCTCTTTTTTCGTGAATTATTTTCCATTTTTTATTCTGCGGCGAGAGCTTGACGGACCGTCTGTGCCGCCTGCCGGTTCCCCCATCAAATCATACTCCGTGGCTTCGGTAATTCGCACATCCACAAAATCTCCCGGATCTCCCTCGATCTCTGAAAGATAGACGGCGCCGTCGATCTCCGGTGCCTGCGTTTGGAGTCTTGCCATAAGCGCCATATCTTCCATGCCGTCAACAAGCACGCGCCGTTGTTTACCGATGTGGGCGCGGTTTTTTTCCAGGGATATTTTCGCCTGCGCTTTCATGATCCGGTCGAGCCGCTCATTGGCCAGTTCCCGAGGAACCGTCATCTTGAGCGAAGAGGCTGCCGTGCCTTCCTCAGATGAATATGCAAAGACCCCGAGATGTTCAAACTCGGCCTCTTTTACGAAAGCAAGGAGTCGCTTGAACGCCGCCTCGGTTTCACCCGGGAAACCGGTGATAAGCGAAGTCCTGAGTGCGATCCCCTGCACGTGTTTCCGCAGCTGCTCAAGCGTGCGCCGGATATCGTCGGCCGTGCCGTGTCTGTTCATGGCCGCAAGAATTTTGTCATCAATGTGCTGTACGGGCATGTCGAGATACTTGCAAATTTTTTCCTCGTCCGCCATGACATTCATCAAAGCCGGGCTGATCCTGCCCGGATAGGCGTACATCAATCTGATCCACTGGATTCCTGGAATCTTCGCAAGTTTTTTCAGCAACAAGGAGAGATCGATTTCATTATCACGGTAGCCGGTTGAATCCTGTGCAAGCAGAATGAGCTCCCGGGCGCCTTCATCAGCGAGTTTGTGCGCTTCTTCAAGAATGGAGGGGGCGGGACGGCTTTGAAAATCACCCCGGATAAGAGGAATGGCGCAGTACGAACACCGGTTGCTGCAACCTTCCGCGATTTTCAGGTAGCGGTAATGGCGAGGTGTCGTGCTTATTCTCGGCAGGCCGTACACCAGCGCCGGATCACCGACATCGAGCACTCGCTTGTCTTCAGAAAGCATCCTCTCGCAAATTTCACCGATGCGGCTGATTTGCGCCGCGCCGATAACGGCGTCGGCTTCGGGAAGCTCCTGCAGAAGTTCGTCCTGGTAGCGCTGTGCCAGACAGCCGGCAATAATCAACTTTCTGCAGGTCCCCTGCGCCTTCATTTTTGCGGCTTCGAGAATTGCTTCAATGGACTCTTCCTTGGCTGACTCGATGAACCCGCAGGTATTCACGACGATAACGTCGGCCTCGTTCTGCTCGGGCGTAATTTCAAAACCCGAACCGGCAAGCACTCCGAGCATCTGCTCCGCATCAACCTGGTTCTTGGGGCAACCCAGGCTGATCATTCCTATTTTATATTTTTTTTTCTCCACAATGCGTCAACAATGCGCAGTTTGTTACCCATACCAGAGGGGCTATCAGAACCCGCCTGACATGGCCAGAAATGCCGCCATTTTTTCGTTCGTTTCCCGCAGCCGCTTCGAAAGCGTGCGCGTAAAAGTCCAGAGAAGTTTGTATCCGATTTCCTTGTCCGCAATCAAGACCTTATCCATATCCGCCTTATTGATCGCGAGCACTTCAATGTCCGTATTGGCGATGGCGTGCGCCGACCGCGGGAAATTGTCGATCAGGGCCATCTCGCCGAAATAGTCCCCCGCTTTCAGCACTGCCAGCGCCTCTTCACCAATGTTCGGAATGTATTTGCTGATCCGAACTTCTCCCCTGGTGATTATATAGCACCGGTTGCCCGGGTCTCCTTCAAAAAACATGATGGTGTCTTTGGCATGTGATTCCCGGATGCAGATTTTATCAATGACCTCCAGTTCGTCATTGGCAAGGCTTTCGAAAAGTGGAATTTTTTTGAGCAGTTCGATCATGATTCTGGCGGCTCCTTGTTGCTGTCTTTTTCGTATGGAATGGAAATGGCCCGTGACGTTATAGCCCGGTCCGGTCAATTTCGAATGCGTTTTGGATAACTGAAAGTTCGCGTTCCTTCCCGGTGCTGATTGCAACAACATCAAACCTGCACGGCACCTGGTGAAGGTTTTTGTATTTAATGTATCCCAGCGCGGCTTTGACCATGCGGCGCTGCTTTTGCACCGTAACCGCAAGTTCAGGCGCACCGAATGCTTCGCTCGTTCTCGTTTTCACTTCGATAAAAGCCAGGGTGCCCTGGTGCAGCGCGATAAGGTCAATTTCGCCGTTTCGCGTCCGGTAATTCCGCTCCAGAATCCGGTACCCCTGCTTCGCCAGAAATGTTGCGGCCCGGTCTTCACCCGCCTTGCCGAGAAGTTTTTCAAGAAAACCCATCGTCAGCTCTCCTGAAGCAGGGCTGCCACCGGCTGAAAGGTTTTGCGGTGCGCCTCGCAGGGGCCGTACTGCCGTAAAAGCGAAAGATGTTCTTTCGTGCCGTAGCCTTTATGCTTGTGGAACTGGTAGCAGGGAAACTTCGCATGAAGCTCCAGCATCATCCGGTCCCGTGTTACCTTGGCAAGGATCGAAGCTGCAGCAATGCTGTGGCTGCGGCAATCGCCTTTGATGATCGGTTTTTGAGGAAGCAGTACCTGCGGAAGCGTGATGGCATCGAGCAGCAGATAATCCGGTCGGGGGGTGAGCGCCTGAAGCGCGCACTCCATGGCGATAATTGTTGCCTGGTAGATGTTTACCGTGTCTATCGTGTGTTCGTCCGCAACACCAATGCCGAAACAAACCGCCTGCGTTTGTATGAGATCGAACAGTTTCTCCCGCTTTCGCTCCGGCACCTGTTTGGAGTCGTTGAGCCCGGGAATAAGGAGGCCTTCAGGGAGCACGACCGCAGCCGCCACAACAGGACCGGCAAGCGGTCCCCGCCCGGCCTCATCAAGCCCGGCAATGCAGACAAAGCCGCTTTCCCGGGCAGTTCTTTCAAAATACAGGGGGTCGATCTCCGGTTCATTGCTGAATAGACCGGCGGTTCCATCCGAATGGCTATTCTTCAGGCAGGCCCGGCTGCGGGGCATATGAACCTCGAAATGACAATGGAGGATTTAACCTTTGATGCCGATGTTAGCTGGACGGCTGAAACAACAAATGTCAAATGGCTCTCCTTATGCAGAAAGGAGTTTAAGCATTTGACATTCGTCTGAACGCTGATATTTGGCCGTTTTGCAGTTACTTCTGCTCCGTGGTTCCCGGCTGGCTTGCGCCCGCCGCCGATGCCAGGGTGCGCTCTTTTTCCTTGATTCGGGCGGCCTTTCCGCGAAGATCTCTCAGGAAATAAAGCTTGGCTCTGCGCACCTTGCCCTGCTTTGCCAGTTCAATTTTATCGATCATCGGGGAATGGAGGGGAAACAAGCGCTCGACGCCGACGCCGTAGGACAGCTTCCGAACGCGGATAATTTCCCGCGCACCCGCGCCCTGCCGGCCGATCACCACGCCTTCAAAAATCTGGATTCTTTCCTTGTCTCCTTCGACAACCTTTGCATGAACGCGGATCGTATCGCCCACGCGGAAGCTCGGCATCCCTTCCTTTAACTGCGCCTTCTCCAATGATTGAATAATATTCATTGCCATTGCAAACCTCCTCAAAACAGAACCAAGATTCACGATACCCGGCAGCCGATAAACATCTGTTTATCATGCGTCCGTATGCTGTATCAGTTTATGTGCAATTCCTGCTTCAACTCTGCCAGTATTCTGCGGTCCTCGTCGGTCAAATCAGCCGTTGCGATAAGATCCGGTCTTTTTACCAGCGTTGCCTTAAGCGATTCCTTCCGGCGCCATTGCTCAATTTCAGCATGGTTCCCGGAAAGAAGAACCTCGGGCACCTTGATGCCGCAAAACTCCGCGGGCCGCGTATAGTGCGGGTGATCAAGAAGGCCGTCTCCGAAAGAATCCCGATACGCTGATTCTTCGTCGCCCAGGACTCCGGGCAGGAGTCGGGCTGCGGCATCGATCACCACAAGCGCCGCAAGTTCACCGCCGGTCAGCACATAGTCTCCGACGGACAATTCTTCATCAACAAGCGACTGCACCACCCGTTCGTCAACGGCTTCGTAGTGGCCGCACAGCAGAACAATTCTCCGCTTTTCCTCGGAGAACCGCTCCGCCCGCTGCTGGTTGAACACCTGGCCCTGGGGGGAAAGAAGAATTGTCAGAAATTCTTCATCAGGGTGCTCAGCCTGTATCGCTTGGAAGGCGCTGAAAATCGGCTCGGGTTTGAGCACCATGCCCGCCCCGCCGCCGTACGGGCTGTCGTCAGCGGTCTTATGCTTATCGGTCGTATATTCACGGATGTTCCGGATCGTTACCTGCAGGAGCCCTTTTTCCCTGCCCCGCTTCAGAATGCTCTCCTGCAGGGGCCCCGCGAGGATCCCCGGAAACAACGTAAGCACTTCAAAGTTCAGTTTGCGCATTCCCGGTTCCGGTTTTTGCTTCATTCCATCAGGCCGTCCATAAGATGGATAACCATCCTGTTTGACGCTTTGTCGACCTGTCTGACCACCTCTCGCGTGGCCGGAATATAGATTTCCTTCCGGCCGCGTTTAATCACATAGACGTCATTGCTTCCTGTTTGAAGGATGTCGGTAATCGTTCCGAGCTTTTCTCCGCCCTCTGACACGACCTCCATCCCGATAAGTTCAAACCAGTAGTAGCTGCCTTCCGGAAGAGGAACCGCTTCTTCCTGCGGAATTCGGATGTACCATCCGTTGAGCGTTCTGGACTTTTCCGGCGTATCGTAACCGGCAATCAGGAGAAACGGGGCACCATCAACATATCGTGCTGCGGATATTTCAGCGCTGATTTTCTTTCCGGAGGGAGACTCCAGATATATCCGGCGAAGATCTTTAAACCGCTCCGGAAAATCCGTCAGCGTCTCAACCTTCACCTCGCCCCTGACTCCCCAGGGTTTTAGCACTCTGCCGATTGATATAAGCATACGCACCGGACAGCCGCCTGCGTGCGGAATGTCAGTCCTTGAATCCGTCGCTTGTTACTTTGCCGCCGCGTGCTGCTTCATGACCCCGATTTTCGAAAGCAGGGTCTTTACCGTGTCGGATGGGACAGCGCCTTTCTTAAGCCAGCCGAGCGTCTTTTCCTGATCAACCTTGATCTCGGCGGGTTTCTTGAGCGGGTCGTAGGTACCGACCATCTCGATGAAACGGCCGTCTCTCGGCGACCGGGAGTCCGCCACAACCAGACGATAATACGGCTTCTTGTGGGTTCCCATTCTCTTGAGTCTGATTCTTACTGCCATGTGTCCACCTCTTTCTTCTTGATCAATTTCCTTCGTTTCTCGAAATATGCCCGCTGCCCATCGCTGCGGAAAAACCGGCCCGGATGCTAAAACGGCATCCTGCCTCCGAACATCCTGCTCATCTTGCCGCCGGACATGGACTTCATCATCTTGCGCATTTCGGCGAATTGCTTGAGAAGCCGGTTTACATCCTGCACTTGGGTCCCGCTTCCTTTTGCGATGCGGGCACGCCGGCTGCCGTTGATGATCGTATAATCCGTCCGCTCTTTCGGCGTCATCGAGCAGATGATCGCATCCACCTTTGCCAATTCCTTTTCGTTTACCTGCGCATCCGGCAGCTTGACTTTTTTCAACCCGGGAACCATCCCCATGATTGATTCAAGACCACCGAGTTTCTTCACCTGCTTAAGCTGATTGCGGAAGTCATCAAGATCAAAGGAATTCTTTTTCAGCTTCTTCGCAAGTTCAAGCGCTTCTTCCTTGTCAACAGCCTCCTGCGCCCTCTCAATCAGCGATAAAACATCGCCCATGCCAAGAATGCGGGAAGCCATGCGGTCCGGATGGAACGGCTCAAGGGCATCGAGTTTTTCGCCCATGCCCACGAACTTGAGCGGCTTACCGGTCACGGCCCTGACGGAAAGCGCGGCGCCGCCGCGGGCATCTCCATCGAGCTTGGTCAGCACCACACCGTCAAGCCCCACGGCGGAGTTGAACTTCTCCGCGATGTTCACGGCCTCCTGGCCGGTCATGGCATCCGCCACGAGCAGAACTTCGTGCGGCGCTACACCGGCTTTGATCTGCCGGAGCTCCTCGATGAGCGGCTCGTCAATCTGCAGTCTGCCTGCGGTATCAAGGATCACCACCTCGTAGAGTGATGATGCCGCATGCTTCACCGATTCGCGGCAAATAGCAACCGGATCCGTCTGATCCGACGAGTACGCATCCACTCCCACCTGTTTTGACAAGGTAACAAGCTGCTGGATTGCTGCCGGCCTGCGCGTATCTGCAGGAACCAGGAGGACCCGTCGCCCGTCTTTTTTAAACATTTTTGCCAGTTTGCCGGCGGTAGTCGTTTTCCCCGACCCTTGCAGCCCTACCATCATTATGACCGTGGGCGGGTTCGGAGCCAGGTGGAGCTTTGCCTGTGTTCCCCCCAAAAGCGAGGCAAGCTCTTCGTGCACAATTTTAACGACCTGCTGGCCCGGGGTAAGGCTGGAAAGAATCTCCTGCCCAATGGCACGTTCCTGCACCCGGCCGACAAAGTCCTTGACAACCTTGAAGTTTACATCAGCTTCAAGGAGCGCCAAACGCACTTCTCGCAGGGATTCTTTGACATCATCTTCCTTAAGAATGCCCCTGCCGCGTAGTTTTTTAAAGACTGCCTCTAGTTTACCCGTCAGGGAATCAAACATAGAATGCACCCGTCAGACAAAGAAGAAAGAAGATAGAATATATAAGATAAGTCCATCATTGTCAAGGTTTTTCTACCTCCTCCTTTCTGTCTTTAAGCCGGGCAGCCGTCACAGGATGCCGGGAGCCGGGAGATGGATTCGCTGTACTTTTGCATTTCTGTTGTCGTCTTGCAGCGTTTTTTCTGGTATAATCAGCCATCTTACCTATCCTCTTGTCCGAAGGCATGCACGGTTGCTTGGCCTGTCTTCTGTACGAGAGAGAGCCAAGGAGTGGTTTTATGACCCGCTTGTTTCGACATAGGATGCTGATTGCTCTTTTTTTCTGCTGCGTAGCAGGCTATCCAGCGCTGGCGATTTCCGGACAGAACGAGGACTCGCAGCAATCGGCGCCTCCCAAACAGAATATTCTCGTTGAGGAGATGATAACGCACGACATTGCTTTCGGGAAAATCGTGTCCGCAGTTGCGCTCGGGGACAGCGACAAGGTGCATAAAGCCATCCTGTCCATGCACGGTACCATGGACAAAACCCTTGAAGGAGTCCGGACAAAAAAGGTGATCCTTCCCAAAAACCCCGCACGGATTCCGGAGTTCATCGACATGGATTTGAAGTTCCGTGCCAAATTAGAAGCCCTGGACCGCGCTGCCCGGCATAACAACCAGCGCGAAATGCAGCGAATCACCAACATGCTTTTGGCCGCCTGCGTAAAATGCCATCAAACGTTCAGAAAGTAGTTTTTCGGGTCGCGATAAACCCGCAGTTCCTTTGCAAGCGCAGCAATCAACAAGCCATGCTTTCTGTTCTTCCCGCACAGTGCAATGACTCCTGTGATGCTTTTCCTGCGCGCCGCCGGTGAAGCAGTACTCCGTCAAAAAGAGTTCGCCTGTTGGCTTCTTTCGGTTATAATAACCCCATGTCTATTAAAAATATTCTAAAAGAAAACCCCCTTGTCCTCGCGCCGATGGCCGGAATTACGGATTTCACCTTTCGGCTAATCTGCAGGGAACTCGGCGCAGGACTGGTATTTTCCGAAATGGTGAGCGTTGAGGCGCTGGTTCGCGAGCATAAACGCACCCAAGGC
>CAZYEF010000146.1:0-7644 GCA_964646375.1 uncultured Nitrospiraceae bacterium
TCGGCATGCAACTCCCGGCCTCTGTGTCCCCGTCGAAGCCTGTCGCCCCCTTCTGGTAAGATTGATGAAGAAAACTAACAAAATATAATAACTCACTCGTCTTTGGTATTCAACATTCTTTTCACGTCGTCCTGGCCCAGTCCGTAAATCCGGACGATCTTGTCCCTGGATGTATGGCCGGACACGATCTCGATCCGGGACTTGGCCAGAGAGAAGGTGTCGGCAAGCAATCGCACAAGCGCCTCGTTTGCGGCGCCGTCTACCGGCGGAGCGGTGAGCTTTACCTTGTACCCGCCGTTTTCCATCAAAACGATCTGGTTTTTCGAGGAGCGCGGCTGGATGCGCAAGGAAAGCGTGGCTTCATCAGCCGGCGGCTGGTTGTTTGACCGGCTCTTCCTTGAGTTCATCCGTACCCGCCTCGTAGTTCACCATCTCCAGATGCATCTGGATGACCTTCTTGACGTCCTGCAGGAAATGGAACCGTCTGTGTTTGAGCTCCTGAATTTCCGCTTCAAGCTTTAATTTCTCCTGCAGAGAATCCGCGAGCATATGCTGGTTGCGGATCTCGGCGTCCTTGATGATCAGGGCGGCCTCTTTGCGCGAATTGTCTTTCACTTCTTCAATCAGCTTTTGCGTCATCAGCATCGTGTTCTTGACCGCCTCTTCACGCTCGACGAGCGCCTGCAGGCGTTCATCGTAGGTCTGGCGGAATTCACGAAGCTCCGTCACTTCCCGGACGAGTTCTTCCACCTGGTCCCGCACCTGGTCCAGAAACGTCTCCACTTCCGACCGTTCGTATCCGCGGAAGCCTACGTGGAATCTCTTTTGCTGAATGTCGATCGGTGAAACCTTGATGGCAGTATCCATGCCTGTTCCTCCTTACCCAGGGGGTGTTTCACGCCGTGCCTATCCGAGCGAATATGCAAGACGATAGAGATTTTTGATCAGCGCGTACTGCAGAAAAATGATCAGCAGAATCGCGATCAGCGGAGACAGGTCGAGGCCCACTTTATGGGGCGGCACCAGCCTGCGCAGAGGCCTGAGGACCGGCTCGGTCACCCGTCCCAGAAACTGCACAATCGGGTTGTAGGGATCCGGGTTCACCCAGGAAATGAGCGCGCGGATAATGATGACCCACATATATACTTCCAGAATGATGTCCAGAACCCGTGCTATTCCGGCAACAATATTGTCCATATCTTTTCCCCCGCCGTTGAATAATTGAAAATTGCTGGCTGAACGAAACTACCCGCCGCAATCGAGCGCTATTGTTTCCCCAATTCCCTGCTTCTCGCTGTCGCTGCTTCCACCGCGTTCATGAGTGTGGCGCGCAGCTTCCCTTTTTCGAGCGAATGAAGTCCTTCAATCGTGGTTCCGCCGGGCGACGTGACCATGTCCCGCAGCTTGCCGGGGTGTTCCTTCGTGTCCAGCACCATTTTTGCCGCACCGTACATGGTCTGCGCCGCAAGCTCCAGCGCGAGCTGGCGCGGCAGCCCGGCCTTCACCCCCGCGTCGGACAGCGCGTCCAGAATCACAAACATATACGCGGGACCGCAGCCGGATATGCCGGTGACCGCGTCCATCATCTTCTCTTCAACCAGAAACGCCCTGCCGACGGAATTGAATATATACCGGGTCAGCTCCAGGTCGTCATCGGTCGCGTGCGCTCCGCCCGCAATGGCGGCGGCTCCGGCCAGCACGAGCGCCGGAGTGTTCGGCATTACACGGACCACGCGCGCGCTGCCTTTGAACGCTTTTTCGATCCTGGCAAGAGTAACCCCCGCGGCAATGGTGATGATCAGTTTTGCGCCATCTATCGCAGGCGCGATTTCCTTCAACACGCCCTCAATGACCTGCGGTTTGACGCTCAGAATGACAATGCCTGCCTCCCGAGCCGCGTCAAGGTTCGTTTTTGCGGTAATACCGAAGGTTTTTTTCAGGTACTCCAGCCGGTTCTGTGAAACGTCCGCAGCAAGAATCTGTCCGGAATTCGCAGCCCCCGCAGCAAGCAGTCCCTTGATCAGCGCTTCGGCCATGTTGCCGCCGCCGAGAAAAGCAATTTTCCTGTTTTCCAGCATGCTCCCTCCACCTTCGCGGCGGTCAGTACCGCCTCTCTCCAAATATCGCCGTGCCGACCCGCACCATGGTTGCGCCTTCTTCAACAGCAACTTCAAAATCGCCGCTCATGCCCATGGAAAGCTCATGCATGGACACCCCGGGGATATGTTCCGCTTCAATATTTTTTGCCATTTCCCGCAGCGCACGGAAATACGGCCGCACTTCTTCAGGATCGTCGAAAAAAGGCGGAATGGCCATCAGCCCTTTGATGAAAATATGTTGAAACCGCGCGGCTTCCCGGACCAGGGCGGCCACACCTTCGATAGCAATGCCCGCTTTGGTCTCCTCACCTGCGATGCTCACCTCGATCAGGACATCCTGCACCTTGCCGATCTTCTCTGCCTGCCGGTCAATCTCCCGCGCCAGCTCAATAGTGTCGACTGAATGAATCATATCAAAAAGTTTGACCGCATACCTGGCTTTGTTTGACTGCAGATGTCCGATCAAATGCCAGCTCGCAATGCTGCCGAGCTGCTCGATCTTCTCCCGCGCCTCCTGCACCCGGTTCTCACCGAGGATTCCCGCGCCGGCTTCAGCCGCCTCCCTGATCCGTTCGGGCGCGATTGTTTTGGTCACCACTACAAGCCTGACTGACGAAGAATCGCGTCCTGCGCGTTTTGCCGCCAGCACGATTCTTTCGCGTATTGTTGCAAGATTTTCCGCTATTGACATGAGGGGTACCTATGCTGAAATACCGCGCGTTGCTTTATTGCTTTACCATGATCGCCGACAGCATTCTGCCGGTCCTGCCTTCGACCCGGTAGGAATAGAACAGGTCACTCCGGCAGGAGGTGCACAGTCCGAGTGAATGAACGTTTTCCTCCAAAAAGCCTGCCTGGACTAGCTGTTTCCTGTTGGCTTTGACCAGATCGAGGCTCCACCGCCCGGCTGTCCGCGGAGCTGCGACTTCCTTCCAAAAGGAAAACGCCTCCCGGACCGGCCCCATCACCGGCTCATCAACCTCATAGCATTCCGGCCCGATGGCGGGTCCGATAGCCGCAATCATTTCAGCGGGATTGGAACCGAACTCGTCCCGCATTTTTTGCACTGTCAGGGAGACAATTTTTCTGACCGTACTTTTCCAGCCCGCATGGACCGCTGCAACAGACCTCCCCGCAGGATCAACAAGCAGAAGAGGAACACAATCGGCCGTCTCGACGCCGACCGCGATTCCCGGAGCGCGCGTGATCATGGCGTCGGCCGGGAGCGTCCTGACGCTCCGGTAATTTTGACCGTCCACCAGCACGATGTCGCTGCCATGCACCTGATTCACGGTAACAACCCGGTCCGGCGAGATCCCGAACATCGCCGCCACCGCGTTCCAGTCGTCCGGATGTTTGATTCCGCTGTTTCGCGCACCCAGCCCGTTCCGACGGGTAGTGAAGGCATGTTGGACCGCGTTGATCCGTGTGAACGCCGGAACGTTCAGAAAGTACGCAGTCGCGGCGGCATCGTGTCCGCCAGCAGTATGGAGATTATCTGTGTCCATCATTGGCCGCTTCTCCGCACACGCCGCAGGTTTTGCACGCCCCGGTGCTGCACGGCGGCGTGCTCTGCGCCGCAAGAGCACGGTTATATTCTGCGTTAAGATATTCTTTTCTCAGACCGATGTCAATAAAATCCCACGGCAGAGCCTCGCCAAAGTCCCGCCGCCGCGTCACGTACCAGTCCGTGTTCATGCTGATCTCTTTCGCGGCTTTTTTCCAGTCCTCACCGTGCAGATACGCCGCCTGAATCAGCTTCCCAATCCGCCGGTCGCCACGGGACAGCAGCGCCTGAACATATTCCCACTTCGGCAGATCATGGATAACATTCACGTTTCCAATTTTTCTCGCCGTTTTTTCAAGACTGCGCAGTTTTTTGTTCAGGCTCACCACATCTTCCATCGGCTCCCACTGGAACGGCGTGAAGGGTTTCGGCACAAACGAATTGATGGACAGGGTGATGCGTCCAATCTTCCCCGCGGAGCGGGCGTGGCCGAGCTGGACCTGGTGCATCGTTTCGGTCAGAGAGATGATCGCGTCGATGTCTTCCGGCCCCTCCGTAGGAAGGCCGATAATAAAATACAGCTTCAGGTTCGGAATGCCGGCGCTGAATACCGCGTGGGCCGCGCGGACGAGGTCTGCCTCGGTAATATTCTTGTTAATAACGCTGCGAAGCCGCTCCGAACCCGCTTCGGGAGCAATGGAGACGGTCTTCTGGCCGCTTTCCGCGAGGCGCCTCACGAGCGTTTCATCCAGTGAATCCGCGCGCAACGAGGAAACAGAAAGCCGCCCCTGTATCGCGGCGCAGAGTTCGTCAATTTCCGGATAGTCGGAAATGGCCGCTCCTACCAGCCCGATTTTTCCGCACAGCGAGTCTGCCCGTTCGGACTGCCGCTTCGCGTTGTCTACCGCGAGCCGGCGCGGCGGAAGATAAATATACCCGGCCATGCAGAACCGGCAATGCCTGCCACAGCCCCGGGTTATTTCCGCGAGATACATATCACTGAACTCGGTATGCGGCGTAAAGATCGCCGTTGCAGCAGGAGCGTTGTTGATGGTCTGTACCGTGCGTTTGATCACGCGGTCCGGAGCGGAGTAGTCCAGCTTTTTCCTTTTGCCCAGCGTCCCGTCCGCATTGTATACTTCTTCGTAAAATTCCGGCACGTACACGCCCGGGACGGCGCTTAAGGCCCGGAGCAGCTCCAACCTGTCTTTTGTCCGATTTTTTTTGTAGGCTTCGACAAATTCTCCGGAAACATCCTCCCCTTCGCCGACGATCACTGCATCAAAAAAATCCGCAAGCGGTTCGGGATTGAAAAAGGAGCAGATGCCTCCGAAGACCACGAGCGGATCCTCAGCAGTCCGCTCTTTTTTTTCGGCGGGGATGCCGGCGAGATTCAGCATGTCAAGAATGTTCAGGTAATCCTGTTCAAAGGAGACTGAAAACGCAAGAATGTCAAATTCACGCACCGGACGGACGGTTTCAAGGGTGAACAGCCGGGTGCCGGTCCTCCGGTATTCCTCCCGGTCTCCGTGGTCAGGAAGAAAAACCCGTTCGCAGACGGTGTCCGGACGGCCATTCAGAACGGAATAGATCTGATGCAAGCCGAGATTCGACATGCCCACATGATAGGTGTTCGGATATGCCAGAGCAATCTCCACCTCTGCGCCCCGCGCCTTGTACACGGTTCCGCGTTCAGCCGCCAGCAGTGCTGCGGTTTTTTGCCTGAGTGTCTGAGACATGATGGAATTATACTATGCTTGACGCTGCGGCGCAAAGCAAATACCGTAGTTTTTTATCTCCGCAGAAAGCAGAAATCATTTTTTGGATGCTCGTCGCTCAGCCGGTTTTTACAAGCCGATATTTTCAATGGTTCGGCGCTGCTGCATACACCAGGACGAATGAAAAAAGCCGCGCACCGGAAACGGTGAGCGGCTTGCCAGACTGCGAAATCCACCCCTGCTATTCGGACTTTACGAGGTCCTCAAAGCGGATATCCACCCCGAACACTCCCTCGATGCCGCCCTGTTCGGAGCTGATCGGCGCGGACACGGTAATGCAAAGCGCGCCGGTAATCTTGGACGTGTAAAAATCAGAGACAAAGCTCTTTCCATCGGACATGGGCCGGATGAACCATGACCGGTCGGAAAAGTTGTCGCCCAGGTCCGCGTGCTCAAGCTGCGCCTTGAACTGTATTTGGGTGATGTTCCTGGTGGTCTTCTTCCCCTCCGGGTTCACCACGTACGCAAACTGGATGAACGGGTGCTCGTCAAGCAGCTTCTGCATGATTGCTTCCTGCTTTGCATGATTCATGGCCCGGAAATCCGGACGCTGAACGATGCCTTCGACAAGGTGCAGTGCGATCTCACGCGCCTTGATCTTCAGCTTGTCGAGATCGGACACAAAGTACTCGGGCAGATATTTTTTTGCATGTTCAATAAGCTCGTTGTGCGAAATGCTCGTCGTCCGGCCCTGATTGTACTGGTCCATGACCCATTTATATATTTTGGCAAGTCCGGGATGGCGCTTGTCGATCTTCATGTCTGCATTCTGATTCAGGTGGTTGTTCACCCAGTGCGCGATGCCTGCGATTCCCGTCTTGTCGGTCACAATCACGCCCATGGGGCGGTTCAGAATTTTCGACGTGTCGAAGATATTGTATATCTCCTCGTTTTTCATCATGCCGTCCGCGTGGATGCCGGCGCTCGTGGAGTTGAATTCAGCGCCGACAAACGGATAGTTTGCCGGGATCGGAAAGTCCATCTCCTGCCGAAAATATGCCGCCATCTCGGTAATCGTCGCCGTGTCAATCCCCGTTGCCTCGCCGGTCAGGCTGATGTATTCGATCAGCAGCGCCTCGACCGGAGTGTTGCCGGTGCGTTCTCCGAATCCGAGCAGCGCGCCGTTCACGGAGGAGCAGCCGTACATCCAGGCGGCGACGCCGTTGATCAGACCCTTGTGAAAATCGTTGTGCCCATGCCACTCAAGCTGCTCCGAAGGAACTCCTGCTTCTCGGTTGAGCGCATAAAAAATTTCCGGCACGCTGCGCGGAAGCGCTGTTCCGGGAAAGGGAATGCCGTAGCCCATGGTGTCGCAGGCCCTGATCTTGACCGGAACCTTTGAGTCCTCGGATATTTTCATAAGCTCCTGCGCAAAGGGGATGACGAATCCATGGAAGTCCGCGCGCGTGATGTCCTCAAGATGGCACCGCGGCCTGATGCCGTGCTCGATCGCGGTTTTCACAATGTCAAGGTACGCCTTGAGCGCTTCTTTGCGAGAGAGGTTGAGCTTGAGAAAAATATGGTAGTCCGAACAGGAGGTCAGAATCCCGGTTTCGGTGATTCCGACGTCCTTTAACAGTTTAAAATCATTCTTGTTCGCCCGGATCCAGCCGGTTATCTCGGGATAGCGGTAACCTTTCTCCATGCAGAGCCGCACCGCTTCGCGGTCTTTTTCCGAATAGAGAAAAAACTCCGACTGGCGGATCACGCCTTTCGGTCCGCTCATGCGGTGCAGAAAATCAAAAATGTCGGCGATCTGCTTCGGTTTATACGGCGGCCGCGACTGCTGCCCGTCGCGGAATGTCGTGTCCGTTATCCAGATGTCTTTCGGGATCTTGGTCTGGATGAGGCGGTCTTCAAGCACTACGCGGGGAATGCTTGTGTAGGGAAACATATCTCTGAATAAGACGGGCTCCTTGACATCTTTGAGCTCAATCCGTCTCTTTTCTGCTCGTTGTTTAATGGCCATGAAATCCTCCAAATTTTAGGCAAACCGCAAACTGGTAACAATATCCAATCGGCGCATCGCGCCGGGTCCCTGACGGTTATGCTCCCCGAATGGCGCGAACCGCAGATGCATAATCTCGTGCGTCGAAAACGGCTGAACCGGCAACAAGAATATCAGCGCCCGCACGAATGATTTCCGCGGCATTTCCGGATTTCACTCCACCGTCAACTTCAATCGCGGCGGCAAACACCTGCTCATCAATCAGCTTCCGGAGCGCGCTGATCTTGCCCATGGACGACGGGATGAAGTCCT
>CAZYEF010000147.1:0-7635 GCA_964646375.1 uncultured Nitrospiraceae bacterium
TGCTCATTCTATCGGCATTATCTCTAAAAACTTAAGAATTAAATGAAAAAAGGAAAATAAGAAGAAACGAGAATTGGATTTTATACTATGTGAAGTTTGATAGAAGGAAAGGCAATTAATTCATTTGCAGTGGGTAATTGTGGCTGAGAAAAACGGAACTGACTCATAGCAAAATAGCTTTATCCATTAAAATGCAAAGGTAGGATTACGATGCGTTGAGTCGCTGAGACGGAGTCATTTTTTTATTGACGCGGAAGAGTCTCGGATTATTTTTTTTTGTGGGCCGGGGGACGGTTAGATTGGCATTTTCTAATCTGTTTGATCGGACCCATTGTTTAAGTGACACACCAAAAGCCGTTAATGCCTTTGATTCAGACACTGATTTCCGCCGAACGAAATTAATCGGCAGCATCGCGATGTCGGGAGGCAGTGTATACGCGGTGACTTTTTCATCATAATTGCCATGAGCGAAGACGGCGCGCGGCAGAAAGGAAATGCCCATGCCGTTAAAAAGGCAGGCCAGTATCATTTCGACTGAATTGAATTCCATCAGGCGATAGGAACTGATATCATTTTTTCGCAGCCAGTTCTCCATTGACGGCCTGAAGGAACAGCCTTTAGGGAAAACGAGAATGTCTTGGTCTTTTTTCTTGATTTGAGGAGTTGTTCCTTTTGGGCAGGCGAGCACAAACTCCTCCTTGAAGAGCACTTCACCTATCAAGTCAGGATGGTCAATTGTGCCGCCGACAAAGGCGGCGTCAATGCGATACTCAAGAAGAGCAGAAATCATCTGCGCTGAAGTACCGGTAAGCAGCTGTACCTCAACTTTGGGGTTCTGGTTACGGAACTCGGAAAAGATCCAAGGCATATGAAGCGCGGCAGCGCATTCCAAGGCTCCGACGGTCAGTCTCCCGCTCGGTGATTCCTGCTCCTGCACGGTTCTGACAGCCTCTTCGTGAAGGCTGAGAATGCGCTTGGCATAATCAAGAAAAATGTGTCCGACCGGTGTGAGAACTACTCCCCTGCTTTTGCGGTAGAAAAGAGGGACATTCAGACGGTCTTCAAGCTGATGGATACGGGCGGTCACATTCGACTGAACACAATTGAGACGCTCTGCAGCCCGCGTCACACTGCCGACCTCCGCAACCATCTTGAAGATTCTCAGTTCATTAAATTCCATAATTTACGGTATCACAAAAAATGATGAAAATCAACACAAAGAAGTATTTGTTCTTTTTTTTTACTGATTGTACACTTTGGCCGTTATTTATTGTTTTCTTAAAGAAAACATAATTTTATGCGGACATGAGCGGTTTAGCTTGAAGCTCTCTTTCTCACGAATGATAATATGATATAGTAAAAAAGAATGTCGAGCACCTATTCAGAATAGAATCAAGATGTACAGTGCGACTAAAGCGTTATTTGTTCATCTTATCTTAATTGAAAGGAGGGGTAAAGCGACATTCCACGGAATTATCGTGCATGAAAAACATGTTGTCAAAACTAGGGCACTTGGTACATTAACTTTTGAGGAGGCTGGATCATGAAAAAAAGTATGCGTGAAGACGAACTTAACAAGGAAGGCATCAGCCGTCGCGATTTGTTAAAAGGTGCTGCCATTGGTGCGCTTGCGGTTGGCGGTGGAGTTGCGTTGAATTTGGCGGCCGCAGGAACTGCAGAAGCAGCCGTAAAAAAATTGCCCAAAAAATGGGATGAAACTTATGATGTCGTTGTCATTGGTTCAGGTTTTGCCGGGTTAGCGGCCGCGGCTGAAGCTGCCGGCGCCGGGGCCAAGACTGTCGTCCTTGAGAAGATGCCCACATACGGCGGCAACTCAATCATCAATGGTGGAGTTTACGCGTCCTCTGATGACAAATTTCATTACAGGGAAAAATTGAATCTGGGTGATGACAGCCCGAAACTTCATATGCAGGACACGTTGAAAGGCGGAGATTATTATAACATTCCCGAGTTGGTAAAAGTTCTTGCAGACAATGCTACGGATGCCTTGAATTGGATGCTCAATGAAGGCGGAGCAGAAATACGACCTACGGTGTTTCGCACCGGCGGACATACCGCAGCACGGACTCATGCGGCAAAGATTGGTGTAGGGCGCGAATACGTGGATGCATTGAAAAGAATTGCCGAAAAACGAGGTGCCAGGATCCAACTGGGCACTGAAGTATCCTGGATCTGGCGGGAAAATGCTGATCCCAAGAGTCCCATTCTCGGCGTTGAGGTGAAGAGAGGCCGCAAGGTATCTAATATCCGTATTAAAAATGGTCTTGTCCTGGGTTCCGGCGGATTCAGCCGTGACCTGAAGATGCGTCAGGCACATTATCCATTTTTGACTCCGGATTTCAACTGCAGCAACCATAAAGGCGCCACGGGCGAAATGATCCGTTATGCGCAGGCGGTAGGTGCCGATACGCTGCAGTTGAACTTTATTCAGCTCTATCCTTTTTGCGATCCGGAAACAGGGATTCTTGATACACCTGCTTTGTATCCTTTCAATGGCCCCGGTACGGGCATTGTTTATGTTACTAAACAGGGAAAACGCTTTGTGAATGAACTTGATCGTCGCGATGTCGTATCTTTTGCTCAGCTCAGACTTGGCCAGACAGGAAAGCCCACCTACTCAATTTTCAGCGATGAGATGGTAAAAAAGTTCGGCGGATCACCCGAGGAAATAGAAACTGGTTTGAAAAAAGGCCGCTTTAAAAAGGGTAATACCATTGCTGAGCTGGCTAATAATATGGGGTTGCCTTCTGATGCTCTTGTCGAAACAATTGAGAAGCACAATAAGTACATTGCTGACGGCAAAGATCCTGAATTCAACAAGCCCATTCCTAAATCAATGGTCCAAATCGTCAATCCGCCTTTCTATGGTGTAGCGCAATGGCCGGCTGTACACCATACCATGGGCGGGCTGCGCATCAATACCAATGCGGAAGTGATTGATATTTTCGGCAACGTTATTCCACGAATGTACGCAGCGGGTGAAGCGACCGGCGGTGTGCATGGTTCAAACCGGCTCGGCAGCAATGCGATACCAGATTGCGTTGTTTTCGGTAGGATTGCGGGAACAAACGCCGCAAAAGCAAAAGCCTAGACAGGTGTAGTCGGATGCCCCATGGTGTAAACCATGGGGCATCCTCATTTATAAAGAAAGGGATTGCACGACATGATACGAAAAAAGTGGTTTTTTCTGTTAGCCGGGGTTCTGATTTCAGCTGTTTATATTCAATCGGTTTCCGGTGCGGAAACAACAATGGACGGGAAAAAGAAGGGGAGCAGCGCAAAGGCATCGCGCCAGACGTGCGCCTCGTGCCATGCGGATTTCAAATCGGTTCTTCCCGCAGCCCATCCACCGATAAAAGTGAGCTCCATCACTGTGTGCGTGCCGTGTCATAAATATTCGAAAAACGAAAACCAGAAAAACAATCCATACTCCGCAAAATTGCATCGTGCCCACACGAACGCAAATACTTCTGTGGATTGTGTCGTTTGTCATTCCTGGAAACCCGGATCCAGATTTTCAGTACCGGGGAGCAGCAAATCGCTTGGCGTTCTGTCATCCGATGACATGAAACTGGAACAATCAATATTTGCTTCATGGTCGGGCGGTCCTTATCTGGACGCCATGCACGGCAAGGCAAATGTTGTTTGCTCACAATGTCATGGACGCATCATCCCACAACCGGACACAACGGTGGAAAACGGGGTTTGTCTGGAGTGCCACGGTAGCCTGGAAGGTCTTGCAAAAAAGACGGAACCGAAAGATTTTGTGGACCGAAATCCACACAAATCCCACTTGGGGGATATCAACTGCGTTGTCTGCCACAAAGGACATACTGCTTCAACGGTAATATGTCTTGACTGCCATAAAAAATTCAATATGAAAATCAAGGGTGAGGCAGCACCAGAACAAAACCGCTAGCACAGGGCAGCGATTACGATTGGTAGATTTTATCCTTCCGGTTGATCAGCTTTGTATATCGATAGTTGCCGCTTCGGCGCGCTTCTTCAAGGACGCGCATGCCTTCATCTCTGCAGCGGTTACACGCGCCAAGAGGAATATCCACGCATACCGACAGCGCATTGACGGAGGACGAGCTTTCGATCACGACAACTCCGGCGCAGTCTTCGCATACCATGATGGATTCGCGCTGGTTTTCCTGGATCATATCAGTGTCGTAAAAAATATTCTTTTCGCGGGTCACGAATGTTCCCGGCTCGAATTTACGGGGTGCCGCGGGGCTGAAGTATTTGTCGAGGACCGTATCGCTGAGCTGTTTTATGTACTCTGTGATACGGTTGTTTTGTTTAAGCTGTATTGAGTTGTAATCGGGCTCTCGAAGAGTATTGAAGTCGAGACCCGCCATGGCGAGGGCGATTCCGCAATTCACATAGGGCAGGGCGCCCTGAATGGAATACCCGCCTTCAAGCACGGCGATGTGAGGATTCAGCTCCCGGTTCAAAAGAGCATAGCCTTGTGCCGAGAATTTCATATTAGTAATGGGGTCTGAATAGTGGTTATCCTGGCCCGCAGAGTTGACAACAAGATCGGGTTTGAAGTCAGCGAGAATCGGCAGCACAATATTATCGATGACATGCAGAAACCCTTCATCGCACGTTTCGGGAGGCAGGGGAATATTGATGGTTCTGTTGCGTGCATTCGGACCGCCGTTCTCTTCTATAAAGCCTGAGCCGGGATACAACGTTCTTCCGTCCTGATGGAGTGAGATAAAGAGTGTATTGGGATCATGCCAGTAAATGTCCTGCGTGCCGTCGCCGTGGTGGCAATCGGTGTCGACGATAGCAACGCGCTTTTGCCCGTAGTGTTCGCGGATATATTCGATCATAATGGCTTCGATATTGATATTGCAGAATCCGCGGTTGCCGTGCACCACCTTCATGGCGTGGTGTCCGGGCGGCCGTACCAGCGCGAAGGCCTTGTCAGCGGCTCCTTCCATCACGAGCCGCGCGGCTTTGATGGCTCCACCGGCTGAAATAAGGTGAGACTCGGTCGTGACGGCGCGGACATCAGGAATACAAAAATGCACCCGTGAAACGTCCTCCGGCGATGCCACATCCGGTTTATATTCAGAAACGCCTTCAATATCAAAAATGCCTTCTTCCCGAAGCTGGTCCTGGGTGTAGAGAAGGCGCTCCTCTCGCTCAGGGTGCGTGGGGCTTATTGCCCAGTCATACGCCGGGAAAAAAATTATTCCTAATCTGTTGTTGGCTTTCAGCATGACGACCTCACACCATCGAGATATTCCTCACTATGTCCTGGCCTGATCTGACATCGGACCCGCATATTCTTGCCAACCATACGGGAACCCTGGATCATGTTGAATGAAGAGGCTTCCAGAATCTGTACCGGAATTTCGTCGTCGGCTTGCCGGGTAGTATCAAGCGATGCTCGCAGATATTGGACGGCGTCTTTACGGGCCTGATCCAGGGAGTAATTCGCGGAAATATTTTTCTGCACCGAGAGGCGGGGAACGAGCAGAACCTGCCGTTCAGTATCGGCAAAAAGTTCAAGCTCCATAGTCGTCCGCGTGACTGCTGCACCTATCGCGTTTGCCACGGAGTGGAGTTGCGGTACAACCGTCTGCATGCCGAGTGAGGATGATAGCCGGTCGGCAAAGGCTTTTGCAGGGCCGCCGACAATATACGCCTGTGTCGGGGCGATGCGTTCAGCGTGCAGCAGATCGTGGATGGTATAAACGGGTTGCTCCTGTATTTCCTTGATCATGCGTTGCACGGCTTTTGTTATCGTCGCGATGGCGATGTCAATGGCTTCGTTGGCTACCGCCTCGGGGCTGGTTCCGGCGCGCAGGGCAAGTTCCGTGATGCCGCGGTGAGACGCAGCAGTGTCACCAAAAACCGCCTCTTCGCTGACATTCAAAGCATCGATAAGGGCAGGTTGGGCACCGCCTGCCGCCATGCAGGGGCCGGAGCGATCAGGACCGACTGTCAGCCGGCCGTCAGCAATGCGGATCGTTGAATCGCCGCCCATGGCTATCGAGATTGTTTTGAGTGAACGAACAAGCGTGGGATTTCCTCGGAGGGAGATGCCCTCCTGTTCGAGCAGGGGAGATCCTTTTGCAAAGACCGCAATATCCGTTGAAGTGCCGCCGATATCGAGAATGACGGCGTCATGGGAAATGGAGCATAATGCGGCGATGCCCATAATGCTTGCCGCAGGCCCTGAAAGAATTGACTGCACCGGAGCAATGCGTGAGGCCGCAAGCGACATGGTGCCGCCGTCCGCCTTGAGTACCGTGGTTGGAGCGGTGATGCCGAGTCCGGCAATACCGGTTTCCACGGCACGGGCGAACTCATTAAACTGTCGCGACACGGCCGAGTTGAAGTAAGCGGTTGTTATGCGCCGCGGGAAGTTCAATCCGCCGGAAAGGCGGTGTCCTGCAGTAATGACGGAGGCGTCTCTTCCGATGGCGGATTCCATGAGGAGTTCATGGTCCGGATTGCGGGTTGAAAATTTTGTCGCTACTGCGTATGCTTTGATCCCGCGATCCCTGCAGTCATTGACTGCCTGTTCAA
Source organism: uncultured Nitrospiraceae bacterium (assembly GCA_964646375.1). GTDB lineage: Bacteria > Nitrospirota > UBA9217 > UBA9217 > UBA9217 > JBAZLV01. Next base: position 6,574 of record CAZYEF010000147.1, read on the forward strand.
GCTGTTTTTTGTCGAGGGATCTTTTTTCCAGGCCGCGGTGGTCTATGGAACCATCAATGATAAAATACGCGTCACCAATGCGGTAATGCTGCGGATCTATCCCCGGACCGGATGAGACGATAACACCGACCTGGTCGGTTTTGTTTTCGAGGAGTGCGTTGGTCGTCAGGGTCGTGCTCAGAGTTATATTTTCAATATTCTTCCGGTCGGCTTCCCCGAGCACCTCTTTTAAAGCTGGAAGCACTGAGTTCAGAAGTTGTTCATGATCTGTCTTGACCTTTGCAGTGGCGATGATTCCTTTCTTCCCAACCAGCACCGCATCGGTATGGGTTCCTCCAACATCCAGACCTATTCTCATTCTTTAGCCCCGTGTATCATTTTTCTGCAATTGCAGATGCAGTCAATTTTTCTGCAGCTGTGAAAATTTCTTTTATTTCCTGAGGGCTTCTTGCTTCAACATAAAATCGCACTTTAGGTTCGGTTCCAGACGGTCTTATCATCAACCATGATCCGTCAGCCAGCACAATCTTGGTGCCGTCTGTTGTAATCAGTTTTTTGACAGTAAGCGATTTATCACCGATTTTTATGGAGCTGCCTGCCGGATATTTATCTTGAATGGACCTGATCTTTTTCTTGAGAGGTTCGCCTGTAAGTTCACGGGCAACCTCGATTCCCGAACGGTCAGGATAAAAATACCCGAACTCCTTCATTAAATCTTCAAGATATTCATGAAGATTCTTGCCGGTGGTTGCAACCATTTCTATTGCCAGAAGAAGTCCGAACAGGGCGTCTTTTTCGAGTGTGTGATTAAAACCTGATATCCCGTCTGATTCTTCAAATGCCACGATGGCTCGTTCTGCGGAGCCGGGCAGCATATACGGCCGGAAATTTTTAAATCCCACCATGGTTTCATGCACGGGTATCCCTAGTTTTTCCGCTATGGCGTTGGCAAAATTGCTTGTTCCCACGGACTTTACAACCACTCCCTTAAAGCCTTTGTGTGCATGGAGAAAATGCAGGGCCATTGCACCGAAATAATTCATGGGTATCTGCATGATGTGG
>CAZYEF010000148.1:0-7627 GCA_964646375.1 uncultured Nitrospiraceae bacterium
CTCCACCGCCTGAAGGCGCAACCCCTGATCGTGTGCGATGCGTCTGGCTTTTTCTATGCGTGCTGCATTTTCCGAGGGGGAGTATATGACCCCGACCGTTTTCGCTTCGGGGAGAAACGTTGAGATCCAGCGGAACTGGATTTCCAGAGGGAACTCAATCCAGACCCCGGTGGCGCCGGGCATTTTGGAGAAATTATCCTGCCGCAAAACCATGCAGGCAATATGCGGCACGTCAAGGGCGCTCCTGGCCATGGCTTCCGCCCCGCCGGAGCCCAGCGTCAGGACCGCATGGAAGCCGCCCTGTTTTATTCTGTCCATGGCTTTCGCGGTGTCTGTCCGTGCCGCCTTGTGCGAAATCGGATAGATTTCATATTCCGCGGCAACATGCTGCCCCGCCAGGTACTGCTGAAATCCCGCGAGCCCCTCCTGAAAGGATGAATCCGTCGACGTGATGAGCACGGCTATCCGGGGGCCGGCCTCCGAAGAGGGCGCAAGCGCGGACAGCAGGGCGGTCGTGAGGAGAAGGGCCGTCAGAAAAATTTTAATTGGCACTATAAAAATATGATTTTTTTTAAAACGCATACGTCATTTTCAGCCTGAAGCTTCTGCCGTCCTGCATGATGGCATGCTGCACAAAGTCTGTTGATACCGGATCGCTGTATCTGGTATCGAAGAGATTGTAAACACTCGCCGACAGCTCGAATCCCTTGAGGAATTGACGGGTGTAGAGAGTGATGTTCGTAAGGTAAAAATCCCGCGTGTAATCGCCGAACTCCGTTTTTCTTTTGCTTGTATACCGCTGTTCCAGCCCGGCGAAAATCCTGTTTTGAATGAGCGGAAAAATGATGTTCAGCTTTGCCAGGTGCTGGGGAGAGTTGGAAAGGGTCTCGTTTGTATGCGCGTTTACCGTTTTCTGGAGGGTGTAGTTGATTCTTCCTTCAATGCCGTTTGCCCATTTGTTTTCCAGCTCAAACTCGACGCCGAAGGAGCGCACCTTGGCCAGATTCTGGAACAATGCCTTGCCGGTCCCGTCATCAACCTGGTTGATGAGGTTCTGAGCGTTGTAATAAAAACCCGAGGCGGTCGCGCGGAAATGGTCTCCAAAATACTGTTCAAAAACCAGCTCATATGTTTGGATTTTTTCCGGCCTCAGATCAGGGTTGGGCACGTTTGTTGAACTCGCATAGTATAATTCGAACGGTGTCGGTGCCCTGAAGGCCGTGCCGAACAGCAGCTTGACGACGCTTTTCGGCAGGGGGGTGTACAGCAATGCTGCCCTCGGATTTATGGTGTCTCCGAATGTGCTGTAATTGTCATATCGCACGCCCGCGTTCAGGAGCAGCAGATTTTTTACGATCGTAAACTCATCCTGAAGATAGGCAGCCCATATCCGTGAACTTCTCCTGTCGTCCAGCCAGAGATAGTAGGGATTCACGTCGTAGGTTTTTTGGTCCTGTTGCACACTGCCGGTATATTCGGCCCCCGCAACGATGCGGTGCGCATCGAAGAACCGGGAATTAAACTTGATCTCCGCTCCCCAGGACTGGCCATACGCCTGGTCTTTGTTCTGAACCCCGGCACTGACGTAGTTTCCGTTGTAGCCGTAGTAGTCATAATAGAGTCTGGCGGTAATGTCCGCCCGCGGTCCGAGGGTGCTGTCATACCGCAGATCCAGATACGCGTAATCATCGGTTGTTTTGCTGCCTGGATCGCTGAAATCCGTGCTGAACGCTCCGGTGGGAATGCCCTTGGTTCTTGATGAATAGGCCCCGGACAGTGTGAAATTCTGAAATGCGATTTTGCTGAAGAAACTGCGGGAGCGGTCGTAGTCCGTGTTGCTCGAAAATCCCCCGTTTGCGGCGCCGGGATCTGCCTGTGGATTTGCGGGGTCGTACTCGCTGTAGTATAAGCGCTGACCCCTGCTGGTATAGAAAGAACCTGAGGCCATCACTTCTAGGCCGTTTCCGTAACGGTTGCCGTAGGTGACGCGGCCCTTGTACGCGTCATAGCTGCCGGCTTCCCCGGAAAATTCAGCGCCTTTTAAAATCCTGCCGCGCCGCGTGATGATATTCACGACTGCGAAAACCGCGTTGCTGCCGTACAGGGAAGATCCCGGACCCCGAATGATTTCCACCTGGTCAATCAGGTCCACATCAAGAATAAAATCCGTCCCGATCGCGGCTGCGCCGTAAATCGAATCGTTTGTGCGGTGGTCGTCAATGAGTATCTGGATGCGGTTGTTATAGTCACTGGGTCGACCGAATCCGCGTACACCCGCGTACATGTAGTTGCGGTCATACGTGACATAAAAACCTCTGACGCTGTTCAAAATATCCGCGAGAGTCCGGTAGCCGTATTTTTTAATGTCAGCGGCCGTGACTATGCTGACGGATGAAGGTGCTTCAGTCAGTTTCTGCTTGTATTTCGACGCTCCGTACACGGAAGAAATTTCCTGGAAGACAAGGTCCTCTTCGGAATCGGCAAGTGCCGCATCTTCCGCGCCGGATTGCGCGGCGCTTACCGGCGGAAAAACCGCCAGCATGAGCAAAATCAGGAGCGAGAATTTCATCGGAAAAGCGCGCATGACCTTGTATGGTTCTCCTGTGTTGTTATTTACTAAAAGCGTTAAAGGAATACTCACATCCTGCCGTAGAACCTGCACTGCACCAAAAACAGACGGAATGTAAACAATTGCCAGCTTGCGGTTTTTCGACGGCGGATGTGATCTTAGTTATCAGTGAGCGGAAGGCGCAGCTTCCCGCTGCGGGATGCTTTTTTGCAATTCCCTCACTATCAGTTCTTCGGCCTGCTTGTCCGACACGGGTTTTGAGGACAGGTAGCCCTGCCAGAAATCGCACTGCAATGAACTGATCTGGGCAAGTTGATGCTCTGTTTCAACGCCTTCCGCGACGACTTCCACACGCATGTCCTTCGCGAGCAGCATGATCGTCTTAACAATTTCCTGGTTTTCGCCGTTGGTCCCCAGCCGTTTGATGAAGGAACGATCTATTTTGAAGCCGTTTATCGGCAGCCGGTGAAGATAGCTGAGGGATGAATATCCCGTGCCGAAATCATCAATGTACAGCTGGACGCCGATGGTGCGCAGCCGGTGCAGCCTGTCCGGTATTGATTCAGAATTTTTTACGATGACATTTTCAGTGATTTCGAGTTTCAAATATTCCGGTTTGAGGCCGGTTTCCTCCAGGATCCGTTCGATCTGGCTGACCATGTCGGGCTGGGCCATCTGTTCATTCGAAACATTCACGCTGATGAATTGAAGCGGATTGTCCGGAATGCGTTGCTGCCACGCCCGCATCTGGGCACAGGCTGTTTTGAGCACCATGCGGTCTATGGAGACAATAAAACCGGTTTCTTCAGCGATCGGTACGAATTCGCCAGGGCTGACCATGCCGCGCTCCGGGTGCTGCCAGCGCACCAGCGCTTCAAATCCCGCAATCTGGCCTGTTTGGGAGGATATGATAGGCTGGTAATACACCAGGAATTCCCTGCGTTCCAGCGCGGTGCGGAGATCTGTTTCCAATTTCATGCGCTCGACCGCGTGGGCGTGCATGCCGGTCTCGAACACCACGTATTTTGTTCCAGTGTTCTGTTTCGCCCTGTACATGGCGACCTCCGCGTCCCGCAGGATCTGGTCAGGATGCTCCTCCCCCCCCTTGCCAAAAGCGATTCCGATGCTCGCCGAGACGAAAATCTCGCCTCTGCTCAGTGTCAAGGGCGTTGCGAAATCGGAGCAGATTCGTTCCGCGATGTAGGTGGCATTCGAAGGTGTTCTGATGTCCTCAAGCAGGACGGCAAACGCGTCCCCGCCGAAGCGGGCGATCGTATCATGAGGGCGCAGCGATGCCTGAATACGTTGACCGAAGGCCTGAAGAAGTTCATCGCCGACCGCATGTCCGACGCTGTCATTGATGACTTTAAAACGGTCAATGTCCATGAAAAGCACTCCGTACAGATAGTCCCTGCGCCGTTTGGAAACCATGATTGCGTGTGACAAACGGTCTGTGAGCAATGCCCTGTTCGGAAGGCCGGTGACGGAGTCATGAAACGCATCGTGCAGGATCTGCTGTTCTACCATTTTGCGCGCATTGATTTCCTGGACCAGGCTGTTGTTGGATGCAGTCATTTCGGCTGCCTGTCTTTCGACCAACTCCCGGAAGGCGCGCAGACGTTTCTGCATGTGGTTGAACGACACTGCAAGGTCGGCAATTTCATCATTGCTACGGCTGGTGTCTATCGGAAGGTCGAATTTTCCTTCGGCAATATCATGCGATGCTTTCGTCAGACGCTTCAGCGGAGACACGATTCCGCGCGAGAGCAGAATCGTAACGCCGATCCCTCCCAGGAGAAGGAACGAAGTGAACAACGAAATAGACAGCAACTTTCGCCGGTTTCTCTCCAGATACTCTTCCTGGGTAAGCCCCAGCCGGACGTAACCGACAATCTTCGGACCGTGTTCGGCGGCATTCAGGCTGTGGACTGCGCCTTTGCCTGCCGGTCGGGAAATCGGCCAGAGGAACTCGATATAATGCTGGTTGTTGTATTTATCAACAACGTTGCGATGGAATGGTTTGACAACGGCATCGGCTTCCGGAATGGAATGCGCCTGGAGTTCGCCGGGCCCCCTGAAAATCCGGGAAGCAAGCACGGAGGACTTCCGGTCAACGACTGATGCATAGACCACTTCGGCATCCACGGACAGATGCTCCAGGACAGAGAGCAGCAATGCCTCATTCGCCTGCTCCGCTCCCAGCGCGCAGTTTTTTGCGGTTATCGCGGCAATGGTCATGCCGTGGCTTATCAGATTTTCATACTCTTCTTTCGTGTCCATATTCACAAAGAAAAGGCAAATCCCGATCGAAGTGATGAGCGTTAATACGATGGCCCCCAGACAGAATTTCGCGGCGAGAGTGAGACGTTTTATGCCGAATATTTTCGGATTCATCAAGCTTCCTTGCTCAGAATATGCTTTGCATTTTCTGATAGTTGTCCTGAAACAGCATGCTTTCAGCCGTGCAGCGTTCGAATATCCTAAATTGGTAAAGGGAATTATTTTTGCTTAACAACACAGTCAAAGGAATCCTTAGTCGAACTTATCGGTTTTTCCGCAAAAAACTTTAATAGAAGCGATATCCCGACAAGGGAAAGTTTCATTATTTATTAACGTGTTGACACGCGGTTTTGTTCTTCTTGCAGCTCTTTTCTGAGAGGAAAATGCGCATGCTGGACGAAGTAGCCCACCCTCCACCTTGTAGATAACGCAAAAAACGCTGTGAACTGGCCGAAAATCATATCAAGTCTCAGACAAGGCACACTTGTATTATGTCTGAAATGGAAATACGGTAAAAGCGAATATCAGAAAAAACAATATTGCGGCACAGAAATTGATTGGATTTTTTCTCAAGGAATGATACGATACCGCACTATATTTTCAGGGGGGAAGAACGTATGAGCGCTGCAAAAGCACGAACAAAACTGTATGCCGATCGGGTGTACGAGCTGGGGACGGAAAACGCCTTTAAAATCGGACCGCATATTGCCTTCCTTGAAGGCGAAGGGCACAAGGTTGTACGATTGAATATCGGGGAGCCTGATTTTGATATCCCGCCCTTTATACGGGACGAGGTAAAGAAGCAGCTTGATCTTGGAAACACGCACTATTGCGACCCGAAGGGGATCCTTTCGCTGCGCAAGGCCATTGCAAATCAGATAAAAGAAACGCGCGGGCTGGATGTCTCGCCGGAGCAGGTCGTGATATTTCCGGGAGGCAAGCCTTCCATCGGTTTTACGCAGGAGGTTTACTGCAACCCGGGTGACGAAGTAATCTACCCCAGTCCCGGTTTCCCCATTTATGAATCGTTTCCCCGTTATCTGGGGGCGGTTCCGATTCCACTGCACGTTTCGGAAGAATCCAATTTTACATTCACGGCAGAGCATCTCGGCGACCTGATTACCGAGCGGACCAGGCTGATCATCCTGAATTTCCCCTCGAACCCAACCGGAGGCGTTGCCACGATTGAGCAGCTTGCCGGCATTGCTGAAGTTATCAAAATAAAATGCGCTCCGGATGTGCGCGTGTATTCGGATGAAATATATGAGAACATAATTTTCGACGGGCACAAGCATGTTTCCATAGCCTCCATCCCCGGCATGAAGGAGCGGACCATTATCAGCAGCGGGTTCTCCAAGTCGTTCGCGTGGACAGGCGGGCGCATCGGCTATGCCGTTTTCCCGACCGAAGACGAGGCAAACATATTCAAAAACATCAATATAAATTATTTTTCGTGTGTTCCACCGTTCAACCAGGAGGGGGCGCGGATCGCCCTGGAGCATCCGGACAGCAAGGCGGTCATCGCGCGCATGGTCCAGACCTTCCAGAAACGTCGTGACATCATCGTAAAGCAACTGAACGAAATTGACGGCATCCGCTGCAAAACTCCGGGAGGGGCATTCTATCTCTTCCCGAATGTCGCAGGTGTTTGCGAAAATATCGGTGCCATTGCGGCGTATGACGGGCTTCCCGCCGACATGAAAGCGCGGACATCACCGTCAGGCCTCTTCCAGATGTTTCTCCTGTATGAGCACCACGTCGCGACGATGGACCGGAATTCCTTCGGCAGGATCGGTGCCGAGGGGCAACATTTCCTGCGTCTGTCTTCTGCATCTGATCTGGAGGTTCTTGAAGAGGGAGTGCACTGCCTGGCGGTTGCGTCCCGGGACCGCGCGGGTTTTGAGAAGTTCATGAAAAACACGGCGAACCATGTATGCTGAGGATGTCAGCATCAGGTATGTGAATGTGATGCGGCGCGGATCAACCGGTCTGCGCCGTTTTTTTTCGATCCTCAAGAATGGAGTCTGCGATGAAAAAAAAGGGCAAGAAGCTGATACTGCATGTCCTGGTTGCCGCGATTCTGATCAGTGGATGTGCGTCTGCGTCGCCTCCCAGGGATTTCACGAGCGATGGATGCAGCCTTTTTCTGAACGGCAGCATCTCTGACCGAACACTCTGGTGTGACTGCTGCTTTGCCCATGATATCGCGTATTGGCGCGGAGGCACGGAAGAGGAGCGAAAACAGGCGGACCTGGAACTCCGGCAGTGCGTACTCGCCCGCACAAAGAGCAGGGTTCTGGCAAATCTGATGTATAATGGGGTGCGGGCCGGCGGGCATCCCGCATTTCCAACGTGGTATCGCTGGGGATATGGGTGGGAATATGGGAGAGGATATGAGCCGCTTACGAACAAGGAACTGCAGCAGATACAGAAAAAGCTCGAAGCATACTATGCCCGGTATCCTGCAGGTTATTGCGGAGAAAAAGAGAACAAAACCCCCTAGGGCGCATGGGAGTTATCTCTGAACTCATCGCATCGTGTTCGGCGTCTTTCCGCTCATGCGCCGCTTTCTCTGCCCGGATATTCAGACCTTATTGCTCCTGATAATCATTTTTGCCGCGTCTGTTGCGGTTTTTTTTGGCCCTATTTTTTTTTCAGCGTTTTTGTCCTGATTTCATGCGTCTTTGATGGCCCTTCATTCTAAAAACCCTTGTCAAGTCAATCTAGATATGGTGTTTAAATATCTTGACAACACAACATATTGTGATATACTCAGAC
>CAZYEF010000149.1:0-7621 GCA_964646375.1 uncultured Nitrospiraceae bacterium
GTATCAATTCTAGTTTTTGTTTGAGCTTCAACGGAGCCGATAAAAGTCCGTCTGCTCCGCTTTCTCCAGCATTTATTTTGGCTTCACACATCCTAATCCAGTCGCCCAGGTAGGTGAATATCAACTTTTTCAAGTTTTCGTTAGTGAGTTTATGGTAATTTACCAACGCACTGAAACCATCTTTCCGGCCATCCCAGATATGCCATATAAAGGGCCTGTTTTGGAATATTTTGCAATGTTGCTCAAAGAGCTCATCTCGAAGCCAATCGTCAAGGTTGGTTTTTTTTGCACCTTCTTTTATAAGCAGCTCATGAATGGTATTGTTGGAATATTCATCGCCCCATACTTTCTGAAAATAGGAACGCAATCTTTCGGCCCCTGCTAATTCCCCATTGACGGAAGGGATACACATGATACCATCTTCATCAGTAAACTCATCGAATTGTCGGATTTCCTTGATCAGTTGGCAGGCTTCAGTTGCAAGTTCCATTGAGGTATCGCTTTCTGCTGGCCAGCGGTAGCCAAGCACCCTAGCTATCGCCACCTGCATCGGGCTATCAGTCTTGATTGGATGCCCGTGAAACAACCACTGTGTGGGGTCATCACTATATGGTTTAAGCAGGCCGTTGGCGTATTTTTCAGAAGCGACTTTTTGCCAGTGTTCCAATTCAAACGGAATCTTAACTATGTCTCCTCTAACTTTTATTGCCTGGTTAGTTTTACGAACTTCTGTCTTAAAAATTTCTTCACTACAAAAACTCCAAATTGGTAACAAATATTCTTCAGATGAAGGGATTATCACAATTGTATTTTCATCGAAAAAGCCACCTAAATATTGACCAGTAAATTGATTCATAGCATTGACAAGTACACCCCTATTCCCCCATGCGTTTCGACCTCGTAGCCAAGAACCAACCTTGTCTTCGCCTAACTTAGCTTCCACAAATTTGTATAGTTCCCCATTCCCATCTTCCCATTTCACTAAACTATCTAATCCTCCGAAATCGCATGTATTTTCAACGGTTCCCTGTATATAATCCCATGTGCCCTTGAAACTAATTAACTCCCAAAATTTTCTATAAAACCTTATAGAATCACCGGTACAAATACCCAAATTATGATTAGAGAATTTGCTTAGTAGGCTAAGCTCAGATGTTGAATCAAAGACGATTCTATAATCTGGATTACCAAATTGAACTATCTGCTTTACAGATTTAAATTCAGCAAACTTTAATGATTCGTCTTTTGCCAGGACATTAGGTGATTCACTGACATCTATACCGAACATAAGTTGATCAGGAGACGGTTTTTTGTGGGAGAGAGAGATGAGAATTGCTTTTACTACTTCTCCTGTTATCTGACTAAATGCCCCGGCACCTAAACGGGCTACAAAACTCCAAGCCTCATTTTTCAAAAGTTTCTCACGGTACTTTTTATACGGAGTAAGAAAAAGCCAATTGTGAGGAATAACGATCGCCACATTGCCATTTGGCATTGCTGTTTTAAGCAATCTATCAAAAAACACAGTCGCTAAATCAGCTTTTCCCTCAGGATAATATTTAATAACATAGTCTGATAGTACTTTATCAAACTTGCCTTTGCCTAAATAAGGCACATTAGTAATTTGCAGCGTGTATTTTTTTGTGAGTAACTGGCCAGCTTTTGCAATGCCTGCAGCCATTACACCGCGTTCTAATTGCTCTGAATCATTCTCATTCGATAATGCTTTTTTTAGCACAGGTTGAAGTTCTTGAAAACTTGCGGTTTCCAAATTTGCTTTTATAGTTGTTGGGTCTAATAAGCTACCTAACTCTGGAGCTAACTGAAAATGTTTGTACAGTTGACGCATACCGTTCTCCATACGAAACCGAGTATTTACATCTGATTCCTTGGAAACCAGCTTCACCCAATCTTCAATTTTCCCTTGTGGTGCAATACCACTACAAGCTAAGTTCATTTCGGGCAATTGCTTATAGTGTCCGATAAACTTCCAGGCAGTAAGAGCCAGGTTAAAGGCGGCTATCTGTGTGCAACGGGCATCCAGTTCCAGTCCGTACAGGTTTTCAGTTATCACTTTATCGGTGACTTCTTCTTTATTTAAGCCTTCTTCGTGCATGCGCAGGGCAGCAAAGACGGAAAACAGGGAGGTCACAAAATGTCCCGAGCCCATGCAGGGGTCTAAAGAAGTTACCTCAGCTGTTTTATCAGGCCAATCGTCAAACTTTCCGGCGGCTGGTGTGCCATCCTCATTGAAGCGCAAATATTTAAATTTCACCGGTGGCATCAATTTTGGATTGCGGCATACCCACCAGGCGCCTAGTGTATTGTCGATGAGAAAATGAACCATGTAAGGTTCTGTGAACAACTGAGTGACAGCAGGCAGTTTTTCCCCGTCGATCTTGTCTCCGCTTTTGTTGATGGTATCCTTGGCCTCACTTTGCCAGAATTGATAAACCCAACCCAACGCATCTTCCGCCTTAAAAATGTGATCTTCAATGCTGTCGAGTAGTCCCTCCAGTTTTACCTGGTCTTCGATGGCATATCGGATTTTCATCAAGGGGTCTTCAGGTCGGAACAGAACGGGTAACATTCGGGAAGCGTAGTAGCCTGCAGCTGACCATTTGTTAATGAGCCCTTCAGCGGGGGCAAGTTCTTCACAATCTTCCAGCGTCACCGCAACACCGTCAGGGTGCATAAGCAGATCATTGCTTTCGAGAAATCTGGCAAATAGCATCCGGTGCCAGTATTCATAAGCCAGTTCATAGGACAATTTGTCAATTTGCTGTTTCCCTCCCGATGGTAAATCATCGCCTAGTAACCTCGCCTTGCTGCGTAAACGGTTACGCAGAGTCCTATCAACAGGTTCCATATGTGCATAAGGTTCCGGATGGTCAACAGCCAGATTATGCAGGGCATTTCTTGCGCCAGCTTCTGCTGCTTTTCTTGCTTTTATAATTGTGCTTTCAAGCACGGATCTTTGCTGGGCGGTAAGAAATGTCATTGAAGTGGTTATTATTTCAGAATTACGGATGAGGCATTTTTAAGTAGCTCTTCCAATTTTGCTTTCAGACTATGGATATAGCTTTCTATTTCGGCAACCGAATTAATGGTTGACTTTGGTAAAATATACGTAGCAGCCTTTGGGTTCAGGAACCTGATGGCCTCTTCAAGCGCCGATTGAAACTGCCCGGGGAGGGCGGCAATTTTTGTTTCCCATGAATATAGGGAGGCGTTTTTCAACTCATTCAACAATCCTGATGAATCCAACGCTTTCACCTCCGGTTTCGCCAATAACTGATGGGTGACAAGAATAGTCTCGGCCTGTTGTTTAGACAGTTTACCAAAATAATCATTGTTATGCAGTTCCATCATCTTTTCGTCGTAAATCCTTAGATATGCCTGCTTCAATTTGTCAAGTTCGTCCCCGAGTTTTTCAGTGAGTTCCGTAAGCTTGGATTGGATCGGATCGGGCTCCTGGAGCAGCAATCTGTTCTCACGAATTGCATCGATTTCCATAAGCAGAGTTTCCATATCGGTTTTCGCGGGAACATGGTGCACAAGTTCCGACAGAAGAACCCACTTTGGCTGTCGTTCGTGGGCCAGTCTCGTTTTTTTGGTCCATTCATCGAACGTATCCTTCAAATTGGATTGTTCCTCAACGATCATGAGCAACCTTTCATTCCCGTCGAGATTTTCTAATTCGCGAATGAAATTTAGATCAAAAGGTTCCGGCTTTGGTGCATCGCCACTAATCTGCTCGGCTAATTCCCTGAGTTTGCCGAGAAAGGTATTCGAGTGTAAAAATTCTTCACCCGGCTTGCAGGAGATTCCTGCATCCAAATATAGCTTTTTGAGTTTAAGTTTATCCTGTGCTGTAAGGGTATGGACCTCCTTTTTAAAACTTGCACCACCAATTTTTGCTTGGGTCAATGACGGTTCGGTCGAGGATATGAGTTCATTGTTTTTCAAAAGGATGATCATTGAGTCTATTGCATCCTGGCTCCAACCATAGGGTGTTTTAGTAAAGTTGTTACGGATATCTTTCCCCTGTTTTGAACTGCTGCCAAGAAATCGCAGAATATCAATAGCTACCGGATGATCCTTGATATCACGATCCCAGCCTGTTTTCTTCAGAGCATCAGGGCTGCCGTTGAAAGCGCTGTTCAGTGCCTTGTCCCAGTCCTTATAATCCGCCTTCCTGAACTCCGGAAATTGTCTGTCGGCTAAACTATTCAGGGCTGCATCGATATTCTCTCTCAACTTGCCGGTTTCAACTGGGTTGCCTCCAGCAAGGTAAACGGTAGCTTCCTGGCAAATTTTCTCAATCAGGTCGCTTATTTCGTTCTCGGCATTCGATTTTCGGGTTTCCATGCTTTTCCTGGCTTGCTTGCCTTCTTCTGAAGCAGGAAATCCTTTGATCTGCAAAGTAAGGTCGGTAGCAATGTACTTTGTGACCTCCGCCCGAATTTCCTGATCACGCAATTTTGAAACAAATAAGTATGCCAAGGGCCCATCGGCACCTTCTGCACGAACCTCATCCATAAAGGTCGTCTTGTTTTCATCCCATCCGTTCCTGATCCACAGGTTTAACTTATTTTCGATAGTCGGCCTACTAAGTTTATCCCATATCTCGAAGACTCGCTTTTCCTTAGATACACCTTGCAAGATATTGATTGTCTTCGTTTGTTCCCTGATGAAAGCGGTGATCTTTTCCTTGCGTAGTGTGTTTACCTGGTCCTCGCCATGATTGTTCAGTTTTACCACTTGTGCAGTAAATTCCTGTTCCCATTCTGATCCTACTTTAGTCTGCAATTTAAACTCATCTTTGACTGGCATCAGCAATTTTTCACTTAGTAGGCCATCGATCAACTCTTTTATCTTATTCCGAAATTGATCAGAAGGTTGGTTCAAGTTATCTATTAAAAGATCGGCAATCGTATTCTCATCCGATTTAACTTTGCCGCCAGGCAGATCATCAGGGAGTTGATCGATTAAAAAGACTGCGCTTAAAATACGGGCTTCAAGAATCCCTGTTGCTCCTTTAGCCTTTCTGCCTTCAATGATGTTATTGGTTTCATTAAGAAGCAAAGCATTTTGCATCAATTGCTGCTTCTTCTGTTCAAAAATAAAATCGGCCGGAACAATACATCCAAGATCATTTTCTGCAACAAATTTCAAGCTGTCGTCAACGATCCTGAGTTGGCTTCGAAGCTGTCCTGAAGTTCCTGCAGTGTCTATGACCTGCAATACTTTTTTCCAGAATTTGCGTGTTGAGGGGAGGATCGGATAGTCCGCCGCAAGCCAATTGTTGTCATCGGTCCTGTAGCCGAAATCGGTCCCGGCCAGGTTTCTCGAAATCTCACCAAGAGCGGCATCGAGTTTCTTTTCAATAGCAGGAGATGCCGACGGTTTTTTTTGAAGTATAGTCTTGCGGGTAACCGTTTCCACATCGGTATCTGAAAGAATAACTTTAACGTTGAACCTGTCTTGGAGCCTTTGTAGAAGGCTTGTTTCCGACAAGGACTGCTGCCCTGTGCCGATAAGGAGGAATTTTCCTTCAAAGCCGCTGCAAATATCCTGGGCGAGGTTCTGGACGTCGATGCTTTTATCGCCGTTAGTACCAATGAATTGTTGTACTTCATCTAGCACAATAATAGTTGCAGGAATCTTGGACCCAAAAAGCATGGGAAGCAAATCATTTTTAATGGTTGACATCATTTGCTCACGGCTAATACTGTCAACGCGCTGAAAATTTGCCTTAAAATTTTCTTTAACCTTGGCCTCATTCTCTGCAAATTCTGGTTTAAGTTGCAGCACAGCTTTTGCCAGGATGGTAGAGACGAAGAGGTTTTCATATTCGGACTTGAATGATCTGCCTTGTGATTCAATGATGGCTTTTAATTCGTCATAAATACCTTCTTGCTTCAGCCAATAGATAAACTTGAAGTGATGAAACTGAGGTGGCAACCCCAGTGCGTTTAAAAATAGTTGAAGGAAGGAGTAGCGAATATCTGCCGAAGGGAAATCTTTCAATGTCCCTATTACTGCCAACTTTCCGCTAATCTTTTGCTTGCGGTCCAATTCAACAAGTTGTTCTTTGACATCCGTGGATAATGTAGTCAAGTTTCTTGCTGAATTGCCATTCGGAAATTTGAAATCTTCCCATAAATAACTCAAGATCTTTACCAAGTGAGATTTACCGCTACCAAAGAAACCACTGACCCATACTGCAGGCTGGCGGGCTTGGTCGAAATTTTTCAGGTAGGTATCCAATATCCTATATAGACCACGCTGGTATTCTCCTTCACAAATGAAGGTTCTAAGTTCATGGTTTAATATTTGGAGACCTTTTTCGTCGATTCGGGAAGTGTTGATCTCAACGACACCGTCGTTAATCAGGTTTTTCTCAACTGGATTGAGATTGAAAAGATCTTTATTCTTCATATTCATTTTGGTTAGATTGTTATCGGACGGGCGAGGTAGCTCCAGCCGTCCCTTGCATCAAGCAACCGGTATTGATTTTTTTGATATTCACCGGGGAAAAAGATTAGCATTCGTCCCTTCAGGCTGGGGGCGCATCCGTTAATGACTTCTGAAAGTCTGCAAAATCCAAAAAGTGCTGTAACATCTTTTATCGCGACTAGAGTATTTTCATCAAATTCTGATTTATTAAGCTCACTAGAAATGAAATCCATCGCATATCGTTTAAAATCCGATTCGAGTTGATCGATCAAAGATCCAGGGTCCAGAAAATACTCCTCTTTATATTCATGGGTAGCCATCCATGAAGGAAATACGCTCTTAAGTGAAATACACTGCCAGCGTTTACCTGCTTTTCGTGTGGCCATTTCGAAATCGTCGATCCGGAAGTCCACTTTTCTTTGCTCGGCCGGGTCAAAAACCAAAAACCAAACACGTTCCTGTCCCGATAGGGATGTAGTCCAGGGCTCATTTATAACCCCTTCAAATGCAGTCAATAACAAGTCGACTTTAGATGGCATCGATTTTCAATTTTTTTAGAAGTTTATTGAAAGAAATGGAGGTCAATTCTCCTGAATATTGATATTCCAGGAGATCTCGCTTGGCAGCTTCAAAAGCCATATCCCTGATCTTTCTTTCTGTCGAAGCTAAAGCTTTGATGGGAAGGCTCTGCATTACAAATTCTCCCCGATCTCCATTAATGTATGAAAGAAACATAGCAAAAGCTACATGTAAAAATCCAATTTTCGGTATTCGTCTGATATTCTTAATCTTTCCTTCGATGAAACCTGCCTTTTTCCATGAACTTGCAAGGTTTTGTGCAACTGAACGTTTAGTTTTGGATGTATATCTTCCTGGATGATAACGATCAAGGTTATTTTCGAATATTTCAACGCTTACTTTCTCTCCCGGTTGGGTTTTTTCAATAATCTCAACACTCTCTGATAATAAGTAATCGCGGTTCACTGCGAATAATAAGGCAAGGATTGCTTTCTGATCTCCACCAGCAAGTTCCCAAAAGTATTTGAATCCTCGAAAAGCAGCATCATTTCTGTCAAAAGAATAAAGTTGTTGTAGGTATTTATTTGTTTTATCAATATTTGACCTTGTTTTTTTACCTGCTACATTGTCAGCGAATAAA
>CAZYEF010000150.1:0-7587 GCA_964646375.1 uncultured Nitrospiraceae bacterium
CGCTGAAAAGCTGCTCCCTTCTCCTGTCCGGGAATGATGCGTGTCATGTCATGCAGCAGACGGCGGCCGACCGCTCTTTCCAAAGGCACGGCGGAGCACTGACACCGGCCTTTGTTATTTTCACTTTTCTGAATATGTTTTTCGGAATCCAAGTACGCCAGTTCTCCGCTGCACGCCTTACAGATTCCCGGAGACATCGCACGATATGCTTCACCGCAGACAGGGCAGATTGCAATAATTGTCTTCTTTTTTTTGTTCAGGTTCCCGGGTTTGACATTCACTTCACTCATACTCAGAATAGACGTGCGGGCCTTGCTGATCTCCTCCAGCAAAACATTGATGTCCTGTTGCTGTTTCGGCAGCAATTTCAGGAACCAATTTTTGATGTTGGGCCATGGACCGAATTTATGAATATCGACATAGACACGAATACCTTTGCCGCCGTATTTTTCGTACAGCGTCAGTGCAAATCTCCCCTGGTTCAGTATCTTGAGCCAGCCATTACCTATGGTGCAGGGTGTCAATAATTGCAAAGCGTCGGGTAAACATGCTTTTGTTTCGCAGATAGCGTCGAAAAACTCCCCTTCCGGGAGATGACGCAGCGCGTGATCCACCATAAATCCGCCGATAATCAGGCCTGGCGCTGTATTCCCGTGAAAAGATTTCACCAAGTTCAGGTATTCATCGTAAGAATAACGACCGATTGTTACGTTTCGCACAATAACCTCCAAACCACAGATTAATCATATCGTCCTGTAGATGCCGACGTCAGGTAACATCGTAAATTTTTGATGAAAGCATATCCTTACAAAAAAGAAAAGGCAGTTTCCCCGCTCTCATCCTTGACGCTTTGTTTTGGTGCGGTAGACGCGGCAAGAGCCTGTCGCAACCAGTTTTTGTCTATTTTCCCATCAACGAGTGACACGATATCGTCGGCAAAAAATAAGGCTTCATGCACATCATGGGTAACATACACAATAGGGAGGCTGAGATTTTTTTTCAGTGCTTTCAACTCATCTCGAAGCCTGGTTCTGGTCATCACGTCAAGAGCGGAAAAAGGTTCATCGAGAAGAAGGACCTGAGGCCGTCTTGCCAATGCCTGGCATATGGCGCACCGCTGACGCTCTCCACCCGATATTTCATACGGTTTGCGGTAGCGAAGATGCCAGATGCCGAAAAGTTTCAACAAGTCTTCCGCTTCCTTTCTGTCATGCGCGGAAAAAGCTGCATTCGCGTAGACATTCAGGTGTGGAAACAGCGTATATTCCTGAAATACATATCCCAGACAACGCTTCTGAGGTGAAACGAAAATGGAATGCTCCACATCCAGCCAGGTTTCTCCATTATGCACAATTGTTCCTTTGTCCGGTTTTTCAAGACCGGCTATCATCCGAAGCGTGCTTGTTTTTCCACTTCCGGATGGTCCGATAAGAACAAGCATTTTTCTATCGGGACAAACAAAGGAAACATGAAGGTCAAAATGCGGCATTTTTTTTTGGATATCTATGCTAAGCTCCATATTTTTTGACCTTGTTAAGATAATTGACAAAAAGAAGAAAGATGAAGCTAATCGGCACGAGACACAGAGACATCAGTCCGGCTTCCCGATAATTCAGCGATTCAACAGCTTCATAGATGGCGATGGAAGCCACTTTTGTCTCGCCCGGAATACTGCCACCTAGCATAAGAATGACGCCGAAGGCTCCCATGCTATGAATAAAAACAAGAATTGCCGACGCAGCAATTCCGGAAAAACTGTTTGGTATGATAACCCTGACGAAGGTGGAAAAACGTGAAAGGCCAAGAATGTAGGCGCTTTCGAGAAGACGGCGGTCTATCTTTTGGAAAGCAGCCTTCATAGGCTGGATCGCAAATGGAAGACTGTAAACAACAGAAGCAATGGCAATCCCTAAAAAAGTGAACAACAGGGGTGAACCCGTAGCTGCCTCCCAGAGACCGCCTACGGTTCCTTTCGGCCCCAGGACTATAAGAAGGTAAAATCCCACAACGGTGGGCGGCAGAGCAATCGGCAGGTTGAGCAAAGCTTCCAGGAAAGACTTTCCCGGGAAATGCACATACGCCAGTCAATACGCGAGAGGCATTGTAATCATGATCAGCACAACGGTGCTTACGCATGCAAGCTTGAACGAAAGATAGAGAGGAAGAAAATCCATGTTTATTGATATCCGAACATTTTTTTTACAGCAGCCACCTCTGAAGAACTGAGAAAATCAGCAAACTGCTTCGCTGCGGCGATGTTCTTGGATTGTTTCACGACACAGGCTGCCTGCAAAACCATCGGTGCATCATAAACTACAAGAAAACACCCCTTTTTACCGTCATCAGAAAATGCAGCCGAAAACGCGCAAAACCCCAGATCCACGCTCTCGGTAGACGCATACTGGAATGACTGGGCAACATCCTGAGCAAAGACCATTTTAGACTGGAGAGATTCCCAGAGGCCCGCTTTCTGCAAGGCCATCATTGACATCGTGCCGTAAGGAGCCGTTTTCACATTGGCAATGGAAATTTTCCTGATTTTTTTGTTTCGCACTGCTTCTTGCCAGTTTTCATTCTTGCAAAACTCCTTGTGAACACTCCAGAGAATGACCTGCCCGCTCGCATAGATAAACGGTTTCTCCGTTATTCCTGCTTGATACAGAAGATTCGGCCTTTCTTCATCTGCCGAAAGAAACACATCATAGGGAGCTCCGTTAACGATCTGGCTGTAGAGTTTGCCCGTTGAAGCGAACGTTGTTTCAATTTTTATCTTTGTTTTTTTCTCAAAAAGAACTGTTATTTTTTGCATGGGCTGCATAAAATTCGCTGCTACAGCAAGATGCAATCTGTCCTCTGCAGACGATAAGAAGGGAATAAAAATTATACCCAATACTGCAATAGTTGCGGCAATTCGCTTCACTCTTCACCTCTAAAACGTGATACAGAAAAGTAATCCAGATGTCAGTCTGAATAGAAAACTATTTTTCTTTATGTCTATATTGACATAATGGTTGAGCAAAAAAAAAGCCCTTTAAAAATGGCTTGGTAAAATTTAAAATTAGTTTATCTTAAGTGTTACGGTTAAAAAACGTTGTTTAGTGGAATCATCTGAAAAATAAATATATTTATCATTAATAGATAAGATTAAGCAATAAACATACCATCATCAAATAGTATTATTTTTCAATAATATGCAAACGAACTATTTCCGCTAAAGTGCGTTATTTTATAATGAAAATTATAATAAATTTATTTTTTATTTAAAAAGTGTTTTATTTTCAATATATTAAAATACTATAACAAAAATAATATACCATAATAACTCTTATCGAAAAAACGCAGTTGGGAAATTAATAAAAAATTTAATCGGCTGAAAAAAAAGACAAAAGTTTATTATTTATTAATTAAGGAACAGGGCAAATGCAACGCAATTTTAGGGAATAACAGGATATTTAACTACTACATCCTCACCGCTCAACGCCTCAACAAGAAAGGCTTTGAGCTCCTGCTTTTCTTCACTGTTCAGACCGAGCGGTTTTATTGCAGTATTTCCCTTACCGCCCCCGTCGTTAAAAAAATCTATAACCTCATCGATCGTGGAGAGGATACCATTGTGCATGTATGGTGCAGTCTTTGCAATTTCACGTAATGAAGGCGTTCTAAAGGCTCTCCAGTCTTTTTTATCCTTGGTAATAAGATACCGTCCCAAATCCTGTGTCAGATTTTTGTAATCATCATAATGATAGACCTTGGCAACAAATCGTCGCGTGGCTGTTATGCGCGGATCATTTTCGTGTTCGGGGTTCTCGGGCACGTTCAAAGCGTGGAACTTATCATCAGAGAGATGAACTCCATGGTGGCAGTCAGCGCACTTTCCTTTGCCGGTAAAAATGGCATATCCTTTTCTGGTTTGCACAGAAAGTGCCGACTTTTTTCCTCTAAGATAGGCATCGACAGGAGCGTTCTTCGATACAAGCGTCCGTTCAAATGCCGCGATTGCCATCGCAATCCGCTCTCTGGATATATCATCGTGAAATACACGTTGGAATGCGTCTTTATATTCAGGCACTATCCTGATTTTCTCCTCCAAGTAATCAAGATTAAGATTCATTTCAAAGGAGGACATCATGGGAAACAGCGCCTGCTCTTCCAGAGTAGCCGCTCGTCCGTCATAAAAGAGGCTTTTAAAAAAAGCAACATTCATCAATGTCGGGGAATTTCTCCAGTTTTTTGTTGTAGGATAGCTGAGAGAAGTTTCCTGCCCGTCAGTAAAAACCATATCAGGGACGTGACATGTGGCGCAGCTCATTGTGCCGTCCCCTGAAAGCCTCCTGTCGAAAAAAAGCGCTTTCCCAAGTTCTATTTTTTCAGCTGTCGCAGGGTTGCTTATTGAGTCAGGAACGCGCGTCAGCGGTTCCAAATTACCTGCGCGGACAGGCGTAACAACCGCAAGCATGACAACAAATAGTGAGCAGACAATCAAGTCACTTTTTCTGAGCACGAAGTTCCTCTTCAATGATCTTTTTGAGGTAGGCAAAAGGCACATTGCCCACAATCTTGCGACCGTTTATAAAAAACGTAGGGGTATTGTAAAGATCAAGATCGTGTGCCAGTTTGACATCCCGATCGATGATCGCCGTGTTTTTATGAGTATCAAGGGCCGACACGAACTTGTTTACGTCAAGTCCTATTTCTTTTGCATAACCGAGGAGGTCGTTACGGTTTAAATCCGGAGATTTTTTGAGCAGTAGTAGATGCATTTCCCTGAACTTTCCCTGATCTAAGGCCGCCAGCGCTGCCTCAGCAGATATGCGGGCGTAATCGCGGTATTTATAGGGGTAAAATTTTATCACCAGTTTTACGGAATCTGAGTAGTCTTTTACAATTCTTTCCACGGCCGGACCGGCCGCAACGCAATGTGGTCACTGATAGTCAATAAATTCCACGAGAGTAACAGGAGCATTTTGCGGCCCGAATGAAGGCGACCCCTCCAAGGGAACCGTAATGCGCTTTGTTTCTGCAGAAGCGTGATTAACAAGAAGAACGATCACGCCTATTGCAAGAAGAATCAGAATTTTTTTCATAATGTCCTTTCTATAAAATATGGTCGTTTCTTAATGCTAAAGGATATTACACCCTGATACTGTCATGACAAGTCGAAATTTGGCTGCGAATGCGGAAGGATTTGAGAATCAGAGAGAAACTCGAACAACAGTTTTTACATTGCCACGAACATTAAAATCACCAATTACTTCCAGATGACGGGGTTTCAGATTTTTTTTCAATTCGTCAAAAATGCTGTTTGTCACCCCTTCATGTGAAACAGACTGGTCCCGAAAACTATTTAAATATAATTTTAGACTCTTCAGTTCCACCACTCTTTTGTCAGGAGTATAGGTTATGCGTATGGTGGCAAAATCAGGGTAGCCTGATCGCGGACAGAGGCAAGTAAATTCGGAAAACGATATGTCGATAACATAGTCCCGGTCGGGATTTGGATTCGGCCACAATTCGAGTTTTGCCTGTTTTATTGCTTTCGCACCATATTTCATTTTTTTATATTACCCGCTTTCAGACGGCCTGTAAAGACGAAAGTAGAAGCAAATGAGCAATCAGAGCGGCAAATTTCAAAAACCACTAGTCAAGATACTTTACTTTCATTTCGAGAGGTTGTTTTTTAGGACCGCTGCCTGCCTCACGGGACGCATAGCCAACAGGCACTACTGCCATAAATTCTCCAAGAGGTTCGCCAAGATATTCAAGGACCTCGTTTTTCATAAGAAACATTATGCCCAGCCAAACAGTGGCAAGCCCCAGAGATGTCGCCGCCAGTAAAAGATTTTCCACTGCAGCGGCGGAGCTTTGGATTTCCATCGTTCTGAAAAAATCATGCGCCATTTCTTTTTCGACTTCGAAAAGTTCGGTCCCATGATTTATTAAATCGCCCGTATTTGCCACTGCGATGACAACCGGTGCACTGGCGATGCTCCGGGCCGACATCCTGAGGAGGGCCTGGGCCGGCCTTGGGAATCTCAACGCGCCATGGCTAACCAGATCGGCAAGACCCTGTTTTTTTTTGCCTCTGAGCACAATAAAACGCCAGGATTGTTGGTTGTGGGCTGATGGCGCTTCATTTGCCGCCTGAAGCAGCATGGTAATCTTCTCGTCAGGTATGTCGTCTTTCGTAAAAGTCCTGATGCTTCGCCGGTCTTTAATGCTCTTAAGGGTTTCATGGGTAATGAATAATTCTTCGCGAAAATCCATAAATGACCTCTACACAATATAAGAGATGAAAATCGGTTTTTTTGAGAATAACAAATTAAGTCAAGAGAGTCAAATCAAGCAGACGGGCATGAGAAACAATGAGCTCTCCAGGACCCGGCAACCTGTGGCAATTTTTTAATCAGAAACGGTTATTTTTTCATGCCAGAGTTGTACTATCTGCATATGACAAAGTAATTTCAGTTGTGTTTTCTATCTCTTGTGGCTATAATTCATAAAATTAATTTAATCCGCAATTCTATTCTATCAGTAAAAAGGACATTCTTATGGCACTTGCGTTCAACTGTATCGCCACCGGTATCGGCAGTCTGCCGCTTTCCAATCCGGACAAAGCCGCCGCTCTGTCGCTCCGCTATCTGACAGAGGCGCCTATTTGGCCTCAACTGCCGCAACGTGGTTTTCGTGAGCACATGGGCGGGCAGTACAGCGAGTCATTACCGGGCCTGAGACTGGACGAAGCAAAACAGCGGTTCTTTTTTGACACAACACAGGACCTTACCCCGGATTTTGAAAAATTCTTTGAACGATACCTTGAAAAGGATTACAGCTACTTTAAAATCACGGAAGAATATGCCGCGGGGTTCTATGGCCTGGTGAACGCCTTGAAAAAAAGCGTGCCTTCCACCGTACGCTTTATCAAAGGACATATCACCGGCCCGCTTACTGCGGGTATGTCCTTTAAGGATGAAACCGGCAAGGATATCATCCATCATGAAATGATTTATGATGCCGTCGTCAAAGGACTCGCCATGAAGGCAGCATGGCAAATTCAGGAGTTGAAACAATTTAACAAACCTGTCATCATCTTTATCGATGAACCCGCCATGGAATCCCTGGGTTCAGCCTTCTCGGCAGTTTCATCTGAAACGGTAGGAGAAAAGCTGAACGAAATCATTGATGTCATCCATGAAATGGGCGGCATTGCCGGCATCCATTGCTGCGGCAATGCGGACTGGCCGATGCTGTATAATACCCGGATTGATATTGTGAATTTTGACGCCTTCGGATATATGGACAAAGTACTTCTTTATCCGGACAATATCAAGAAGTTTTACGATCGTGGCGGATCACTGGCCTGGGGAATCGTGCCAACAGGTGCCTATACGGGCACTGAAACGACGGACTCCCTTCTAGCAGACCTTGAGGCCGGCATGAAACGGCTGGAAAAAGAAGGCATTGAACGGAAAACCTTGCTCCGGCAATGTCTTATAACTCCGTCATGCGGCATGGGCAGCCTCTCCCCAGAACAGGCCGAGGCAATTCTAAAGTTGCTGAGAGAAGTTTCAGATACAATGCAAAAAAAT
Organism: uncultured Nitrospiraceae bacterium; assembly: GCA_964646375.1. GTDB lineage: Bacteria > Nitrospirota > UBA9217 > UBA9217 > UBA9217 > JBAZLV01. The sequence goes on from CAZYEF010000150.1 coordinate 7,587, forward strand.
G
>CAZYEF010000151.1:0-7489 GCA_964646375.1 uncultured Nitrospiraceae bacterium
TCTCTCAGGGCCATTCCAGGCACGGAACGCCTGCCGTATTGTACTCTTCTATTGCTCCATTCGTTTTTTATTGTTCCCTTCACAAAACCGATACTTGTGCTATGCTTAACAAAAGCACTTTTTGCCATGTGCTGGATCAAAGACTTTCATGTGGAGGAATTCTAATGAAAATCGGAATTGTCGGGACCGGTGCCGTTGGTGCAGCATGCACATTATCAGCCATTATGCGGGGATGCGCACGGGAAATCGTGCTGGTGGACAAAGTCAGGGCCCGTGCGAAAGCTGTGGCAACGGACATGCGGTACGGCCTGCCGCTTTCTCCCACCCTGGACGTGCGCGACGGGGATTATTCCGATTTACCAGGTTCAGCCCTGGTTATGATCACCGCGGGGGTCAATGAAAAGACAGGAGGAGCTGTTGACCGCGGCGATCCTGCCGGCCGCCTGCGACTGCTGGGTACGAATACGGAAGTCTACAAGGAAATCGTGCCTAAGGTTGTGAATGCTGCCCCGGATGCCGTCATCATGGTTGTGACTGATCCTCCTGATCCGTTGGCGGATATCACGAGAAACCTTGCAGGGCATGACCGGGTAGTCAGCACCGGTACGTATCTGGACAGCCTTCGGTTTCGGGTGCATCTCGCCAGAAAGCTCTCCGTGAGCGCCGCGTGCATAGATGCGTATGTTGTGGGCGAGCACGGAACCTCCCAGGTTTTTCTCTGGTCGTCGGCTCGCGTGAGCGGTGCGCCTTTCTGTGAACTGCTGGACCAGTGCGATGCCGCCCCGGAGGCATTTTATGCGGAGGTGGAAAATGAGGTGCGATATGCCAATATCAGCATTATTGAGGGAAATAACGCCAGCCAGTACGGGATTGGAATGACGTGCGCGCGGATCGCGGAAATAATCCTTAACGATGAACATGCGGTAATTCCCGTGGGGTCTTATAACAAAGAATACGGCGTAACCCTGTCGCTGCCGAGCGTCCTCCACCGCTACGGAGTAAAGCGCGTTCTGGAACCGGATATGACCGCCGATGAACGCGCAAAACTAAAGCAGAGCGCGGAAAAGATTAAAAATGCACTGGGCGGAAAATTTTGAGGTATTCCTTGTAAAAATTAAATTCATACCCATACATTTGCGGAATGGAATATTCTTGTAACATGCTTTTTGGGAAAAGTATCCTACCGTCACCCACCTGACTCTTGGGTTTATATCCAGACTTTATTTAGTGCACAATTTTGCACTTCTAACCCTTCCGCTGATAAAAACCGTCTTGCAATTTTCATATTATTATAGTAGGCTTTCTGAAATATTCTTGAGACTCACCGTATTAAATTTACAGCTGAAAAAATAAACTTTTTAACCTCTAATATCAACGTGCGTGCAAATTTATGAGATTAAAACTGCTGCGGCAATTACACGACAAAGGAGAAACCATGAAACGTATACTTTTGGTATTGTGCTTTTTTTCTTTAGTATTATCGGCCGTTTCGTCTTTTTCTGAACAAAAAAATTCTGCATTTGTGAACTATGAGAAAAAAGAAATACTGCTAGGCTATCCGGGAGAAGTTCTGTCTATCGCTTTCAGCCCCGATGGAAAAATATTGGCTATCGGAACCTCTGATAAGAAAGTTGTTATCTGGGATGTGTCAACGTGGCAGATACTGTCAATACTTGAAAAAAATACTGCCCGGGTCATGGCAGTTGCGTTCAGCCCCGACAGCAAAATACTGGCGTCAGGAGACAGGGATAATAAAATTTATTTATGGGATACGACAACCTGGAAGGTCATTGATACGATTAAAGCAAATGAGGGGGTAGAGACGCTAGCATTCAATCAAGATGCAAGCCTGCTGGCTATCGCGTGTGATGATAAAACTGCACTGTTGTGGAACATAAAGAACAAATCAGTATATAAAAAACTGACTGGACACAAGGGAGATGCAAATACAATCACATTCAGCCCAGACGGAACCAGAGTGGCAACCGGCAGCAGAGACAACACTGTTATCCTTTGGGATGTCGCTTCGGGAAATCTCATAACGACATTGTACGGTCATTCGAACAACGTGCAGACAGTCGCGTACAGCCCTGATGGGAAACATTTAGCCACGGGAGGTGCCGATAATTTGACTATTATTTGGGACGCAAAAACAGGAAAAAGGGAAAACATTCTCACAGGCAGTTCCAATACAATTTGCTCCGTGTCGTTTGTGCCGAATACGAACATACTGATGGCGGGAAATTGTAAGATATTTCTCGGGCCCTTTTTTATCAAAACCCATGTTGCCGGAAGCGGATGTAATCTTGTGTTTTGGGATATTGAATCGGCAAAACCCATAAAATCTATTGATACTGATTGCAGCCTTAGTTCCTCCGTGTTCAGTTCTGATGCCAGATATTTTGCCGTGGGTACCGCAACTCACGATGGCCAATTCATCACAATTTATGAACGTAAATAAGCTATTTATGCAATATTTAGTAAAGTAATTTTTAGACAATACGGATAGACGATTTCTTGACGGGAGCAAATATGAAAAAAATGCTGCTGTTTGGCGGACTTCTGCTATTTTTTCTTTGCGGTTCTTTTGCATATTCCGAATCGAGCATCTCAGGAGTGGGAAACTATAAAAAGATAAAAACACTTCTCGGTTATAATGGAGATATACTATCAGTCGCGTTCAGCCCAAACGGGAAGATAATGGCAACAGGCATGTCAGCAAATAATATTCTTATCTGGGATGTATCAACGTGGCAGTCAAGTACTGTTTTGAAGGCAGATAATGATGTTGTCTCCTTGGCATTCAGCAGTGACGGAAACATCCTTGCAGCCGGAAACAAACGTGAATGGGTGTATCTATGGGATACAAATACATGGCAAATTGTTGCCAAGATCAAGGCGCTAGAAAACGTGAATGCGATTGCTCTTAATCCGGACAACAGTTTGTTGGCGGTAGCTTGCGACAACAAAAAAGCCTTACTTTGGGACCTGAAAAATAACAAATTACACAAAAATCTGACAGGCCACCTCGGAGATGTAAAAACGGTGGCATTCAATCCAGATGGAAAAGAGCTGGCTACCGGAGGCAGTGATAATAATGTAATTATATGGAATTCAGCCAGCGGAGAGAAAGTCGGTGAGCGCAGGGGACACGCCAATAATGTAGAAGTTCTTACGTATAGCCCTGACGGGAACTATTTAATTTCGGGTGATAACAGCAATATGATCATGGTTTGGAATGCGAAAACAGGAAAAATCATTACACTTCTCAATGGACATTCGGAGAGGATTTGTGCCCTAATGTATGTTCCCGCTACAAACATCTTGTTATCAGCAGATGCAATGAGGCTTTCCGGAATGTTTGCCGTGCCTGGACGTAAATCAGTGAGTGGTTGCAAAACCATTTTCTGGGATCTCGAAAAAGCAAAGCCATTGCATACGAGGGACAGTGACTGCGGACTTACCTGCATAGCGTTCAGCCCGGATGCAAAGTATTTAATTGCCGGTCATCTATCAGGCGGCCGCTTTATCACGATATTTGAAAGGAAGTAGCTGCAATTCCAAAATTGGGAGGATAATATGGGAAGAATCTCCATATTCATCTGTTTGATCTCGTTTTTTTTCGGCACTTCTTTCGCGCTTTCGGAACCGGATTTTTCATCACTGGCTGATTATCAGAAAGTAAAAACTCTATCCGGATATTCGGGAAACGTGCTGTCCATTGCATTCAGCCCGAACGGAAAAATAATGGCAACCGGGATGACAAAAGAAAAGATTATACTTTGGGACGTGTCGAACTGGAAAATACTAGCCACGCTTGCTGAAAAAGATGGTGATGCGTCTGTTTTGGCGTTCAGTCACAATGGAAAAATACTTGCATCGGGAAACCATCGTAACGGCGTTACTCTCTGGGATACGGCATCCTGGACAATGATGATGCAAATCAAGACTTCTCAGCCCGCCAAATCATTTTCATTCAGTTCGGATGACAGCCTCCTGGCTGTCGCAACTGAGGTCGAAAAACTTCTGCTCTGGAATATCTCTCAAAATACTATTTCTGAAAAAACTATAACCTGCGACAACGCTATTAAAGCAGTAGCATTTAGCCCGGACGGAACGAGACTGGCAACCGGAGATCGTAACAATAAGGTCATAATATGGGACGCAGTCACTGCAAAAAAAGTAAAAGAACTCGCCGGGCACATAAATGATGTTATGGCTGTTACATACAGCTATGATGGCAAATACCTTGCATCGGGTGGTGATGACAATCTGGTATTGTTGTGGGATGCCAAAACCGGGGAAGTTGTCGACCCGCTTCCAGGTCATAAAAACAAAATCAGATCATTACTCTTTAGTCCTAAAAGCAATCTTCTGGTATCGAGCGATCACATTTCGCACAAAGGGTTGTTTGGTGTTGCTGTGCGGGATATTTTTGGCGGATGCAAAAATATTTTCTGGGATGTAACCACCGGAAAACCGTTAAAAATGCTGTATAGCGATTGCAGCCTGAGTTCCGCAGCTTTTAGTCCTGATGCAAAGTACTTTATAGCAGGTCACGCAGCTGGCAATCAATATATATCGGTATATGAAAAAAAATAACGATGCGTATCTGTCCTAGATGTTTCATGAAGGAGTACACAATGCAGGTTGGCTCTTATGAATACTCCAATTAAACTCCTTGCCATCATCGGCAGCTACCGCAAAGGCGGCATGATAGACGCAACCATCGATGAAATACTTGCGGCGGCCGAAGCCGCGGGTGCAGAAACGTCAAAGATTTATCTCATCGATAAACATATTGAATTCTGCACAAACTGCCGGTCTTGCACGCAGCAGACCGGGGAGACGAGCGGTACATGCATTTTTAACGATGATATGACCGGCATTCTGCAGGAAATTGACCGCTCGGATGTGATCGTGCTTGCTTCGCCCATGAATTTCTGGACGGTTACGGCGGTAATGAAACGATTCATCGAACGGCTGGTCTGCCTTGCCTATTGGCCCTGGGGAATGACGGCACCGAAGCCACGAATCGCCGGAAAGCAAAAGCGAGCCGTAATAGTCACTTCATCAGCAGCGCCTGCATTTGTCGCACGTCTGGGAACGCAGCTTGTAAGCCATTTTAAGAAAGTTGCAGGGCTTCTTGGCGCCAGGGTGGTTAGTGTTCTTTCCGTGGGACTGGCTGCAACAAAACAGCATCAAAAACCAGGAGAATCTGTAAGAAAAAAAGCACGGCGTTTGGGCAGTGAACTGGCTTCCGGAAACCGCTCCTGATGGTGCTTTTAATAATCAAACCTGCCGACCACATCTGGTGCTACTTTTCTAAATTCATTGGCAGCATTTTCAGTGTATCGTGAAAAACACTTTTATGGCACGCTTGCTGCCTGTGCCATTCTTTGGTGACCTGGACCAGCATAATTCATCTTTAAATCACGTGCTTTTCAGCCATAATACCGTTCCGGACTTCCTCATTGTCATTTTTTAACGACTTCTATATAATCAAGTTGTTCAATGGCTGAAGCACGGGAGGCTGTGATGTTTAAAAAAAGTGATGTCAATGGATATAAAGCACCCCTTGAAAAGATAACCTTCAAAACTCTCGCGTATGGCGAAAAGACCCTTCTTGCCGAATTCAAACTCGAAAAAGGAGCAGTACTGCCGAGGCATAGCCATCCCCATGAACAGACAGGGTATCTTGTGTCGGGAAGAATAAGTCTGACGATTGGTGATGAAACATATGAAGTTGCGCCAGGAGACAGCTGGAGCATTCACAGTGATGTTCCCCACAACGCGAAAGCCCATGAAAACTCCACAGCAATAGAGGTATTCTCTCCGGTGCGACAGGACTATATCCCCTAGAGCAGCCGGTTGCGACCGGCTTTTGCGTTGTTTTGACGATGAAGTAACTTTTTTTGGCCTGCATTAATCAAGAACAGCCCATTCTTTCTTCGCTATGAATGAGGTGCATAATTTATGAAAGAAACTATCAAAACCGGATTCGCTAACTTGCAGGTGGTTTTTTCGGAGTTTTTCGGACTTGGCCGCGCGGTTACGATCAGCACCATTCTGTTTGTGTGCTGTATTGTTCTGGGTGCTGTTTTCTGGTTTTTCTATTCCGCCCCTCCACATACCATAACGATTACCAGCGGTCCGGATGGCAGCGCGTTCCAAAAGAATGCCGCGCGGTATGCCAAGATATTGGCGCGAAGCGGCATAAAATTAAATATTTTTCCTTCCGAAGGGTCCCAGGAGAACCTGAAGAGATTAATTGATCCGAAGTTTAAGGTTGATATTGGATTTGTCCAGGGAGGAGTTGCCAAGGGGGAAACTATCGACAAACTGGTGTCGCTCGGGAGCGTATTTTATGAACCGCTTATGATTTTTTACCGCAGTCCCAAGCCGATAGAGCTGCTGTCTCAGCTGAAGGGAAAACGGCTGGCCATCGGTCCCGAAGGCAGCGGGACGCGAACTTTGGCATTAGCACTGCTCGACCTGAACGGCATAAAACCCGGTGAAGGCACTGCAATGAATGAAGATGATTCAGACGATGCAGCAAAAGCCCTGCTCGCGGGCACGGTCGATGCCGTCTTCATGATGGGAGATTCCGCCTCGACCCAGGTCATGCGCACGCTCATGCGCACGCCGACGATCCATTTATTTAGTTTTATTCAGGCGGACGGCTACGTTCGTCGTATCAACTATCTCAGCAAGCTGGAGCTTCCAAAAGGGTCCATCGATTTTGGAAAAAATATTCCCAGCCAGGATGTTTATTTGATCGGCCCCACAGCGGAGATTATAGCTCGGAATGACCTGCATCCTGCCTTGTCGGATTTGCTGCTCGAGGCCGCCCGTGAGATCCATGGCAGCGCCACCCTGCTCAGGCGTCAGGGGGAATTCCCGGCCCCGCTTGAACACGAATACCGAATAAGCGAGGACGCAAGCAGGTTCTACAAATCGGGGAAAACCCTGCTTTACCGCTATCTTCCTTTTCAATTGGCAAGTTTGGTCAACCGGTTTCTTCTGGTGTTCGTACCGCTGGTAGTCCTGCTGATTCCGGGGTTGAAAATCATTCCGGCAGTCTATCGGTGGAGAATCAACCTCGGTATTTATCGGTGGTATCGCGCATTGCTTGCTCTGGAGAAAGACTTGTTATCGAATATAGACCTTGAAAAACGAAAAGAGCTGTTTGATCGGCTTGACCGTATTGAACAGGCGGTCAACGCCATGAAAGTGCCGGTCTCCTTCGCCGAGCAGTTTTACGTGCTGCGGGGACATATAGCCTTTGTCAGAGGCCGTCTCATGGCCAAAGCCGAGGCTTCCTGAAACTCTTCTTGCTTGACGTCTCCTCTTGCGATAATAAATAGGGAATTGTTTTATTCAAAATAGCGGAGGTCGGCTTTTTTGCGGCGGATAACGCTGTGATAGGTTTCGTCGGGATGGCCGAGAGCAACGACCGAATATATGGTTTCATCCGCAGGGATTCCGA
>CAZYEF010000152.1:0-7419 GCA_964646375.1 uncultured Nitrospiraceae bacterium
CCCGATCGCCGTTGTACATGCCACCGATCTGGGGAATGGTGGCATGGGACTCGTCAACGAACAGCAAATAGTCTTTTGGAAAGTAGTCAAGCAGCGTGGGAGGAGGTTCGCCGGGGGCCCTGCCTGAAAGATGGCGTGAATAGTTTTCTATGCCGTGGCAGTAGCCCATCTCCTGAATCATTTCAAGATCAAACATCGTCCTCTGCTCGATCCGCTGCGCCTCGAGCAGCTTGTTCATCTTTCGGAAATACTGGAGCCGCTCTCTCAGCTCGTCGTGGATTCCGTCAAGGGCGGCCTTCATGCGCGTTTCCGGGATCACATAATGGCTGCTCGGATACACGGCGATTTTATCCAGCTTCCGGATCGCCGTTCCCAGAAGCGGATCGAACACTGCAATCGAATCTATTTCATCGCCGAACATCTCGATGCGGACCGCCGTGCTTTCGTACGAAGCGGGGAAAATTTCTACCACATCACCGCGCACCCGGAACGTTCCACGCTGAAAATCAAAATCGTTCCGCTCATACTGGATGTCAACGAGCTTCCGAAGCATCTCATTTCGTTCAATGTGCTGCCCCTGTTCCAGAAAAAGCAGCATGCCGTGGTACGCCTCGGGCGATCCCAGACCGTAAATGCAGGAGACAGACGCGACAATGATAACATCACGCCGTTCGAACAACGCCGTGGTGGCGGCATGACGCATGCGGTCGATCTGCTCGTTGATGGAGGAGTCCTTTTCGATGTACGTGTCCGTGGTGGGCAGGTATGCTTCGGGCTGATAATAATCGTAGTAGGAAACAAAATACTCTACGGCGTTTTCCGGAAAGAGATCCTTGAATTCATTGTACAGCTGGGCCGCAAGTGTTTTGTTGTGGGCAATCACCAGCGACGGTTTCTGCACCTTTTCCACCACGTTCGCAATTGTAAATGTCTTTCCCGAACCGGTAACTCCGAGCAGAACCTGGTGCGGCAACCCTTTGCTGATGCCTTCAGACAGTTTCTCAATGGCCTGGGGCTGATCGCCGGTCGGCTTGAAGTCAGACTTAATTTTAAAGGGCGGCATGTCGGAATATTACCTTTTATAACCAGCGGTGTCAATGCAGGCGGATGGAGGCCGGACACGCACGCAAACGGCAGATCAGCGTACTTTTCCGGATTTACTGTCGCGCATCAGGATGTTCAGAAATTCTCGACAGAGGAGGGAGTGACTTTTTCCTTTTAACAGGACCGCGTAAAAATGTCGTTCCAGCGGCACGCCTTTGATCCGGACCGCCGCAATGCGGCCTTCTTCCAGATCGTCGCGCAGAGCGTGGATGGACAGGATGGAGACTCCGATTCCCGCCTTTACCGACTGGCGCACGGCGTCATTGTTCCCCGCAACCGCTACGACGTTCAGGCCGCTGAGAGCCAGTCCTGCTTTCCCCAGCCGCTCCTCCATGATGCGCCGGGTGCCGGACCCCTTCTCGCGCAGCACAAAAGGTTCCCCCGTCAGAGCGTCAACGGGCATGCTCCCCTTCCGCGCCCAGGGATGCTGCGGGGCAACAGCCAGCACCAGTTCGTCCTTGAACAGCGGATGCGCTTCCAGATGCGGATCAGCGGGACGGGCGCCTACAAAACCGATGTGTACATCATTCGCAAGAACGGACTCCGTCACGCTTGCCGTGTCTCCGATGTCCAGGCGGAGCGTTGCGTCCGGATATTTTTTTTTGAACATGCTGATATAGACGGGAAGCACATACGATCCGGGGATGGTGCTGGCACCGATTCGCAAAATACCGGCAACGCTTCCGGAAAGGCTTTTTATTTCTTCCTGAATCCGGTCGCGAAGCGCGAGGAGGTCCTGTCCTGAACGGAAGAGCGTCTCGCCCGCTTCTGTCGGAATTACCCGCTTGCCGATGCGGTCCAACAGTTTTACGCCCAGTTCCGCTTCAAGGTTCTTGATGTGAGCGCTCACCGTCGGCTGGGTGAGATACAGCGCTTCCGCCGTCCGGGAAAAGCTGCGGAGTTTCATGAGAGAACAGAATATCTCGATGTGATGCAAATCCATAGAAGTAACCTGCCGCGTGCGCCGAGAACCCGGAGAGCAGAATGTTTCTGCGCCCCCAGTTTTCAACTGATCAGCGGATTTTTTCCTTGAACAGTTTTTCGAGAAACGCCCTGCACAAGGGCATTCGGCTTTTGCCCTTGAGCAAAACAATGACAAAGTTGCTCACCAGGGGGAGGCCTTTGATCCGCACTGCCGCAAGATGATTTACCGCAATATCGTTTTGAATTGCCCTGTGCGAAAGAATCGCTATCCCCAACCCGGCCTTGACTGCCTGCCGAACTGCGTCGCTGTTGCCGGCAATAACAACCGGGTTCAGCTCTGCAAAAGACATCCCGGCCTCTTCAAGACGTTCTTCCATGACATGCCGGGAATTCGGACCTTTCTCCCGCACGATCAACGGTTCATTCGCCAGCTCCTCCACGGTGACGTCTTTCTTCCGCGCCCAGGCATGGTCCGCAGGAACGGCAACAACCAGTTCGTCTTTCATGAACGGATGGATTTCCAGACGCGGATCCGTCGATCGCAGGCCCACAACACCGATATGCAGATCGCCCGCCAGCACGGCATCGGTCACCCGCGCGCTGTTGGCGATTTCAAGTCGAATGAACGTCGAGGGATGTTCCTGTTTGAATGCCTTGATGATGGAAGGAAGAACATATCCTCCGGGAATGGAGGTGGCGCCAATCCTCAGGCTGCCGGTAACGTTCCCGAGAACGCCTTCGATTTCCTGCCGGGTCTGGTCACGGAGCGCAAGAAACTTCTGCCCTGCGCGGTACAGGACGTCCCCCGCTTCCGTGGGAACCACCCGTTTGCCGATCCGGTCTATGAGTTGCACCCCCAGCTCGGCTTCCAGATTTTTAATATGTCCGCTGACCGTCGGCTGGGAAAGCCGGAGCATCTTCGCGGCCTTGGAAAAACTGCGGAGCCTTACCAGGTAATAGAATATCTCGATATGATGTAAATCCATGCAAACAACGAAGAGCGAATCGCACACAGATGAAGAAACCGAAGCGGAAAACGCCTTGGATCAGCATGCACCGTCTTGCGTTCCTTTTTGTTCTTTTTTCTCGTAGTCTCGTAAAAACTGCGTCAACAACCGCACCCCGATGCCCGTGGCGCCTTTCGGCGTGTACGGCCGCTCTTTTTCCGTCCAGGCCATTGCGGCTATGTCAAGGTGCACCCACGGATGCTTCTGAACGAATTTGGATAAGAGCGCTGCTGCGGAAATAACACCGCCTGCGCGGCCGCCGGCATTCTTCATATCTGCGATGTCACTTTTTATTAGTTCGTAATACTCTTCCCAGAGCGGCAGTTCCCATACACGCTCTCCGGTTTTTTCTCCGGCCGAACGTATTCGGGCCTTCAACGCATCGCCGGTGCCAAGCATGCCGGTTGCTTCATGCCCCAGCGCAATGGAACAGGCGCCGGTGAGTGTTGCAATATCCACGATCACGGCCGGCTTGTACCGACAGGCATAGGAGAGGGCGTCGGAAAGGATAAGTCTTCCCTCCGCGTCGGTATTGATAATCTCGATCGTCTGTCCCGACATCGTCTGCAGCACATCACCCGGTTTGTACGCGCTGCCGCTCGGCATATTTTCGGTGGCGGGCAGCAAACCGACAACGTTCAGGGGAAGTTTCAGCGCCGCGGCGGTACGCAACGCACCCAGCACGGCCGCCCCCCCGGACATGTCGTCCTTCATCCGGTCCATGTTTTCCGCGGGTTTAATCGAAATGCCGCCCGAATCGAACGTAATAGTCTTGCCCACCAGCGCGATGAACGATTTTTTCCCGCCGCGCCGGTATTCGAGCACAATGAACTTGGGAGGCTGTGCGCTGCCGGACGCCACTCCCAGGAGAGCACCCATGCCCAACCGCTGCATCTGTTTTCGCTCGAACACCTGAAGTTTCAAGCCGAATTCCTTCGCGAGTTCCCCCGCCTTCGCGGCAATGGCTGCAGGAGTCATTTCGGCAGGCGGCGCGCTCACCATGTCCCGTGCCATGATGGTTGCATCCGAGATTATGCTGCCGGCCGCCACTCCCCGCCGCAGTTCATTGATCAGAACCGGATTTTCCGTCACGATCGTAAACGTTCCGATCTCTTTTTTAAGGCCGTTTTCATCACTGGTCTTGTAGTGCAGGAACCGGTAGAGCCCGAGCCTGCCCCCTTCTACCACGGCCTGGGCAAGCTCTTCCGCGTTCAGACCAAGTCCGTCGACGGCAATCGCAATGTCTTTTGCACCGGCTGCCCGCAAAGCGGGCGCGGCCTTGCCTATTGCCTGCCGCAGTCTGTTCTGCGTAAATTCTCCTCGCTTGCCCAACCCGGCAAGCACCAGCCGCTCGGCCGCCATCCTGCCGTCAGGATACAGGAGAGAGACAGCACCGGGTTTCGGTTTAAAATCACCACGCTTGAGAAGGCGAGCTATCATACCGCCAAGCGCAGCGTCCGCACGTGCGGCAGCATCTCCCGACGCTTCATCATCAAAGCAGGGGATCACCACTCCACCGGTTTTCAAACCTGCTATCGTTCCTGTTATGACCTGTATTTTCATGGACACCTGCCGCTGAAAATTTTACCGCTGGTACCTGTGGCGTAAGGACGATCCGACGACTGAAGTTTCGCCCTGGTCACACAGCGTCCACTGCGGTTTATTTGTGTCAATCTCTTCTTCTCGTATGCGATATCGTGCTGTCCGGTTTCAGGCTAGGCAGACGCTTTTTCTTCTGCCGGTTTCGCCTCAGCAGCCTTTTTCCCGGCCGATTTGTACGCCTTTGCCGAGCGAAGCTTTCGCTGGGCACGTTTCACTTTTTTGCGGGCCTTGCGGACCTCGGGGTCGCTTTTTTGTTCGCCTGCTTTTGTGGCTTTTTCCGACGCCTTTTGCTTCAGCTTTTTGATTTTTTCCTTGAGCGCTTCCTGATCCACTTTAATCACGTGATTCCTCCTTAAAAACAGCAAAACGTTTTTTTGACTGTCTGCCATGCAGCGACATCATAATAGACAAAACCTCCCGCAAAATCAAGATATTTCCTTGCGTTTCTATTTTTGATTGTTTTCTTTTTGCAGGAAAACGATTATAATCCGGTTCATGAAGGGATTTCTGTTCAACGCACTTCTGGTCGCAGGAGGAAGCATACTCGGCCTCCTAGCAGGCAGAAAAATTCATTCCTCAGTCAAGGATGCCGTATTCAATGTTCTCGGCATGGTAACCGCCTTTGTCGGCATCAAGATGAGTCTGAACGGCAGTGACATCATCCCCATTGTCTTTTCGCTGGTCCTCGGATGCCTTGCGGGAAGCGTATTAAGCCTTGAAGACCGGCTGCATGGCCGGTTGAACCGCCTGAATGAATCCTATCTTTCCGGGAAATACGATATTGAAGGATTTCTGGTGGCCAGCACGCTCTTCTGCGTCGGCTCCATGATGATCATCGGATCACTCAAGGATGGATTGTACAATGACAGCACGCTTATCAGAACGAAGTCCATCCTAGACGGGTTCGCTGCCTTCGTTTTTGCCTCCCGCTACGGGCCTTCGGTGTTTTTTTCCGCTCTTACGGTGCTGGTCATACAAGGGTCGTTAACGGCCTTCTCCAGCGCTCTTACCTTCCTCGCTACAGAGCGCATGATGAACAATATTGATGGCGTGGGCGGCATTATTGTCCTTGCCATCGGTCTGAACCTCCTGAAGCTCAAGAGCATCAAGACCATCGACATGCTTCCCGCGATCGTCTTGATTGTTCTGTACGGAGTATGGTTAGGATAAGAAAGTCCTCCCACAGGCCTTTTCTTGATGCGGCGACGCAAAAAAAGCTCGGGAAGCAATGATCGTTCGGCCTCTGCAATCAGCCTTGGCTCTGCATGGGCATGCGCTAATTCCACGGGACCCGCGATGCAAAGAGTACCGGAGCAATTTCTGCCGCGAAATTTATTGCCGAACCCGGCGTTCTATGATAGTATTCACGTGCAACTAATATCTCATCTGCAACCAGCCGCTGATACAACAGGATACACCAGCAAATTTCTCTTGTAAGCGTTCCGGAACCACGCTTTCAGGAACGACTGGAGTGTACGCATGCCCTGGCTGCTTCCTTCCGTAATCGCCGCATTTGCCGGCACCTTTGTTTTAGTCATTGTTTATTTTTACCTCTACACGCAGGACCGTCAGAAATTTATTCTGATCTGGACCGTCGGCTGGTTCACTTATCTCCTCCACTACGGATTTATGCTGATCATGATCCTGGCGGGAGAAACGCTGACCTTGAACGCGGGCTATCATCTCTCCGCACTGGCGAGCGGCGTTCTCCTTCTCTGGGGGACTTCACTTTTTCTCGGGAAACCCTTCAGCAAGGCATGTCTGGGAGGCGCCGCAGCGACCGGTGCATGGACTCTGGCAGCCGTTCTCCTGGATGCTCCCTCTCTGGTCATTACCCTGCCGGAGTTTCTTTTTCTCGGAGCAGTCTTTATATGGAACGGCGTGGCGTTATTGCGCGCATACAAAAATACGGAAGGCCGGATTGTCGGATGGGCCTTTATCATCTGGGGCATCCATAAGATTGACTACCCGTTCATTCAACCGGTCGCGCTGCTTGCACCCTGGGGATATCTGTTTTCGGCCGTCATCGAGCTGCTAGTGGCCATCGGCATCCTGATCATTTACTTTCAGAAAATGAAGCTGACGGCTGCCGAAAATGAGGATCAGTTCAGGTCGCTTTTTGAGGATGACAACACTGCCGCTATGGTTGTTGATCCGGCAACCGGCCAGATTGTGGAAGCAAACGCCGCCGCGTCAAAATTCTACGGATGGTCCCGTGAGCGGCTGAAGTCCATGCGTATCAGCGATATCAACACCCTGCCACCCAATGAGATTCTCGCTGAGCTGAAAGCCGCCCGGGAGCAGAGCCGGAACAATTTTCTTTTCAAACATCGACGGGCCGACGGTTCCATCCGGGACGTCGAGGTCCACAGCGGACCGATCCAGGTACACGGGAAAACCATCCTGCATTCAACCATCCATGACATAACCGACAGAAAGCGTGCCGAGGATTCGCTCCGGCTGAACGAGTTCCGTCTGGCCAGCCTTCTTGAACTTTCGGAAATGTCCGCAAAATCCGAAAAGGAACTGACCAGCTTCGCCCTGGAACGGGCCATCGTCCTGACCAGAAGCATGGTCGGCTACCTGGCGTTTATGAATGCTGACGAAACGGTGCTGACGATGTATTCATGGTCGAACATTGCGATGCGGGATTGTCGTCTCCTTACGAAGCCGGTCGAATATCCGCTGACGACCTGCGGATTGTGGGGAGAAGCCGTGCGGCAGAGAAAGGCCGTCATCACAAACGACTATCAGGCCCCGAATCCGTTCAAAAAAGGATATC
>CAZYEF010000153.1:0-3587 GCA_964646375.1 uncultured Nitrospiraceae bacterium
TGCGAACCATGCCTGGAAAAAAGGCGTCGAAAGATCACCCGGCTACCGGTTGCTCATTTCGGGAGAGGACGAGCGCTACTGGGAACAATTCGGCGAGGAGTACTACCGGAACAGGACCGAAGGTCTTCATTTCAGCGATGTGATGGGGCGTCTCCTAGGCGTGATCCCGGCCGGAATCGACCTGATTGAAGTCGGACCGGGACCGGGTGTGTTCACCCTGCCGC
Source organism: uncultured Nitrospiraceae bacterium (assembly GCA_964646375.1). Lineage (GTDB taxonomy): Bacteria > Nitrospirota > UBA9217 > UBA9217 > UBA9217 > JBAZLV01. The sequence continues at coordinate 225 of CAZYEF010000153.1, forward strand.
TGGCGCGTCATTGCGGCGGGGTGACGGCGGTGGAACCCTCAGCGGCCAACGTTTCTCTTCTGAAACGGAAAACGGCTCATCTCGGGAATTTGAAGATTATTGAGGCGTCATGGCAGGATGTTGAACTGGAAGAGCATGATGTGGTGTTCGCGGCGGGAGTCCTCTACGCCTTCCATGACCTGGAGAGCGCCCTGCGAAAGATGATTCGATCGGCGCGCCGGAAAGTCGTTCTCGTAACGGTAAAGGACGAGCAGCCACTGCTGAACGAGGTTACAGCCGCGTTAGGCCTGCCGGCGCCGGAAGCATCCCCGGATCTGACCGAACTGGCGATGGAGGTCCTGCGTGGCATTACCACCTGCTTCTGCTGGCAAAAGATCAGGGGGGAGCAAACGTACCGTTACCGCAGTTTTGATTTGCTTCTGGATCTGTGGAAACACAGCCTCGATCTGCCTCAAGACATGCTTCCACGGATTAAATCGTTTTTGCAAGAGAGAGGTTACTGGGATCAGTCCGATGACAGTCTTTGCGTACCGCGGAGGTTTTCAAGCTACATCATCGAGATAGTGACATAGCAATAGGCATTCAGCGTTGGCAAAAAACATAATGATTCCAGATTATGGAGAAAGGAGGTGACAATTATGATCAAACGCATACGCAAACCGAAACGTTCTGCGACACCTCCCTGTGAACCACACGGCGTTTAACCTGTTTCAATGAATTTGACCTGCCAACGCTGAATTTTTGAGATGTGCTTATAGAACTATTAGCTGCTAGATGTATGAATTGAAAGGGACGGGTTGTAGTCAATGATGATTATTAAACAAGCAGACGATACATTTATCATTAGTGATACCCTCGGTAACCTTGGAATATGGAATCTGGATTATGATGGTTTTGTCAAGTACCTTAATATTCTAAAAGCATTACGGAGAAAATCAGGCAATGACATAAGAAAATATCTTCTACAAGAAAGTTTCGGATCGCCAGAAAGTGATCATCAGTTTCTTAGGGCCGAATTCAGTGATAACGAGTTTCTGAAAAGTGTGCTTGGCGAGAAACTCCCACTCAAGTGTCAATTTGATATAGACATTGTTTTGTCCAAAGCTACCGATGCGGAGCAAGGTATTCTGAATCCACCGGGTATTTCGATTGATATCAATAGGTTGTGCAATTACGCATGTAAATGGTGTTGTGTCGATATTCAAGAACAACCTCCGCATATCGGTTTATCCCTGGAAACAATTGAAGATAAAATTATTATCCCTTCGGTAACAGCCGGAAATCTCGTATGGTTCCTGGTCGGCGGCGAACCGGGCCTCACTCCACAGAAAACCAAAGCCATCGCGGAGCGAATAACTAGTCATACTGCAGAGCATAGCGAAGAAACCCCCCTTGTCGCTCTAGATACAAACGGCACTTCATTTCTTGAATATTTCGAACAATACAGAGAAGCAGGCATAAATGCGGTGCAGTTTTCATTGAGTTCCGTATCTCCTGAAATTGACAGATATTTTCGAAACACCCCAGCCGAAGTGAACACAAATGAACTCATCAAAAATGCAGTTAGAGCTGCGCAATCCGTCAATATGCACTGTGGCATAAACATGGTTTGCTGGAAAGAAAGCGAGAAGCTTCACAATTTTGATGAAATTGACGGCGTAATCGAATTTGCCTTCGAACAGGAGATTGATTTCGTCAGAATTACACCATCAGTTAATGTTGGCGCATCTATTGAGGCTGGTATGGATATGGGTATCAGTGACATCGCGTACATTTCACAAATAATTCAAAAGAAAAAGGAATTGTTAAGCGGCAAAAGATCTAAAACCAAAATAATCAGTATAATGCCTGCCTGTAGAAGCAGGAATGACATGCTCGATGATTCCCCCCTTATTTGCCGAGCATGCACCTGTTGCATCCATATTGACCATTTGGGAAATCTTTATCCCTGCGCGATGATGATGCCGGACTTCAATTTTGGCAATGTTACTCAAAAACCCCTGATGGAATTATGGCGCACTTCCCAGGAAATGAATCAGTGGAGAAACGTAGAAGAGATTTGTTCGGAATGTTCCAATTGTTCATGTCGTGGCTATTGCATCGGAAGATGTCCAGCTTATGCCTGGTCGAAATTTGGAGATATCCACCTCTCTGAGGTTCCGATCAGGTGTTCCATAAAGTCGAGGGCTACGGTGGAGTAGTCGGGTGACGAATTACCTCGGAATCATGCGATTAAACAGGCGGCTGTTCCTGCTGTGGGCAGGTACTTTTATCAGCTCTCTTGGAGATTGGTTCCGGCATATAAGCATAGTTGCCCTCGTAATATGCATCTCGGGTGTTGGTATCGAGATGGGCCTCTTGCTGATCCTTGAATTGATACCTCTGGTTCTGATCGGACCTATTGCAGGAATGCTTATTGATAAGCTGGACATAAGAAAAGTCATGGCAGGCTGCGATATTACGCGGGCACTATTGACACTGGGATTCACGTTTCTTAATTCACACGACGGGCTATACCTGGCATATATCCTCATTGCATTAATTTCCACTGTGGATCAGATTCACTTTGCGTCAAGAAATGTTTTGATTAGCAGAATAATACCGGACTTTCAGCTAATTACAGTCAATGCGTTGTTCACATTAACAAGTGGTTTTTGCCTTGCCGGTGGCTCTTTTTTAGCTGCTACCATCATGTCTGGGCTTGAAACAAATACAGCTTTTATTTTCGATGCCCTGACATTTGTCTTCTCTGCACTAACGGTATGCGGAATTAGATCCTGTAGCTATTCTCTAACAACTGATGAAAAGACCGTATCCTTTGCAGCAATGAAAAAAACAATATCGTACATTTGCTCTGCACATAGCGTATATATATTGATGCTTTTTAACTTTATCAGGCTATTCAATTACGGGGTTATCTACACGCTTCTCGGTGTTTTTGGCGCATATGTTTATCGGCATGGCGTATCAGGAATCGGGGCCTTTTATGGAAGTTTCGGGATAGGTACCTTGTTTGGAGGCATATGCGCTGGGAAACTGGCCGAAAGAATACGTCCGCAGGATTATTTTCTCACACTTGGGGCCATGGTAGTGGCCGAAGGTGTTTTTTATCTCGGATCGGGGCAGTTCTCTTTTATTGCTTTGTCGCTCGTTACAATAACGGCGGCATTTACCGCCAGAGGAGTTGCGGCGACAATTTACAGCAGCCTGATGATGCGCCTGGTTCCCAATGAAATTAGAGGGAAAGTCTTTATGGTTGATAGAGTATGTTCTTGCGCCTTCATGAGTATCGGCATCGGCATCTGTAGTATGGGACTGGTTGCAGTTTCTCCGAAGGAATTTACTTTGTTGTCGGGGGGCTTG
>CAZYEF010000153.1:3687-7246 GCA_964646375.1 uncultured Nitrospiraceae bacterium
TATGGGACTGGTTGCAGTTTCTCCGAAGGAATTTACTTTGTTGTCGGGGGGCTTGCTGTTTCTGAGCGGTTCTGTATGGCTCCTAATCGTCAAGAAAAATAGGCTTTCCAATTTTACTCCTCTTGCATATCAAAATAAAAGTACATAAGCATTCCCTGTTATGAGTACTAGATTGAATTGTGTTAAAATAATGCAGGATAAGGCCCAAAGATTTTTTTAGAAATAGACATCTATATACCTCTTATTGTGCGCAAACTCTAAATGAAACAATTATCTATCCTCGGAATATTACTGTTACTAGTATTTTTTTGCGTTACGCCATCACATGCCGAATTGACTAATAAACGGCAGATTGGTCAATTACTGTTAGAAAACATACCTGTCCGGGAAGGTGTTTTCCGAGTCAAGATGAAAAACTACCTCTCTGTACGTCCTACATATCTTCAGTCTTTGGCCGATGACTCCGAAACAATTTTGATCACAACTCGTTTTGGCGACACAATGCAATTGCATATTGTGAATCAGCCTATGGGCATGCGCCAGCAGATTACCTTCTTTGATCAACCGATTTTGGGAGCATCTTTCGTACCCGGCTCGAAAGGGCGTTGTTTAATTTTTTCACAAGACTCTGATGGTTATGAAAATTGGCAACTTTATCATTTAGATCTGAAAACAGGCCGAACCACCTTACTGACTGACGGCAAATCGCGACACGAATCGCCAGTACTTTCTCATGACGGGCGGCTTCTGGCTTTTTGTGGTTCCGGTCGTAATGGACGCGATTTCGATATCTACCTATGCGACCTTACAAACGCCAAAACGACAAAGCTGCTGCTTCAAGCAAAGGGGATGCTCATCCCTATAGAGTTCAGCCCCGATAATACAAAGCTCCTAGTTCAGAAGTACGTCTCAGAACGAGAAACGCAGTTTTTTATAGTCAGTGTTACAAATGGTACAGTTGCTAGGATTACACCCCACCCTTCGCAGTGCTTTTACGGTGGTGGGGCATGGGGGCTAGATGGGAAAACTATTTACCTGCTTAGCGACCGTGACGGTGAATTTCGTAAGCTTTATAAGGTCAATTTGGAGACCAATGTTTGGCAATGTCTCTCATCGGATATCGAGTGGGACGTAGAAGAGGTGAAGGTGAATACTGCGGGGAGAGGTATTGTTTTCACCACAAACGAAGACGGAATCTCCAGACTCTATTTTGCAGATTTGGATGGGGCCAATCGCAAATCCATCAAATTGCCGGCAGACGTTGTAAAAATCAGTGGCCTAATCTCCTCACGTGGTGATGAGTTAGGATTTACACTCATCGGATCAACGTCTCCGCCTGACGCCTATACTGTGGGTTTTTCCAATGGTGAAATCAGACAGTGGACACGAGGCGAAATTGGAGGATTGAACCCTGATAATTTTGTAACCGCCGAGATGATACGGTATCCCACTTTCGATCAGAAGGATGGCCAATCGCGTATGATTTCTGCATTCATCTTTCGTGGTCGTGGGCGGGGACCACGACCGGTTGTAATTCATGCGCATGGTGGCCCCGAATTCCAATATCAGCCTGTTTTCAACGGTGAGTTTCAGTACTGGGCAAACGAACTGGGTATCACCGTAATCTCTCCCAATGTACGGGGCAGCACCGGTTATGGGCGTTCGTTCCATCAACTCGACAACGATATAAAGCGGGGAGATGCCGTTAGAGATATCGGCGCATTGCTTGATTGGATTGCCCGGCAACCTGATATGGACTCCGGACACATCGGTGCATTTGGAGGATCTTACGGAGGCTATCTGGTGCTTAGTTCGCTTACAAATTACCCGGGACGCATTGCTTGCGGTATTGATGTAGCAGGCATTGCCGATATTACTGCTTTTCTCGAAAACACCGCCGAATACCGCCGTAATCTGCGCAGAGTTGAATATGGCGATGAGCGTGACCCATTGGTTCGTAAAACTTTAGACGCTATCTCTCCATTACGTCATGTGGATAAGATTCATGCTGCTCTTTTTGTCATGCACGGCAAACTGGACACACGCGTTCCTATTCACGAGGCAGAACAAATTGTTGCGAAAATGCGCGAGATGAAGCGTCCTGTTTGGTTTGCAACTGCGCTTGAAGAAGGACACAATTTTTTGAGCAGGCAAAGTCGCGATTTGGAGGCAATTCTTTCGGCAATGTTCTGGCAAGAATATCTGCTTACTAAGGCGAACCGAACGAAGTGACGTATCCGCTTTCAGCACACAAATAAATGTGGTTCGTCACAGTAAGTAAGAATTTGGTTTGGAGCCGCCATTTATTGATAAAATCAATGCAAAACATTCAACCAATATTTATCAATACAAAATACGAAGGGTAAAATGGATTGTAACGATAATAGCATCTATTGGGTTGCTGTCGAACAGCCGTACCGTTACCGCAGTTTTGAGCTGCTTATGGATCTGTGGAAACACAGCCTCGATCTGCCTCAAGACATGCTTCCACGGATTAAATCGTTTTTGCAAGAGAGAGGTTACTGGGATCAGTCCGATGACAGTCTTTGCGTACCGCGGAGGTTTTCAAGCTACATCATCGAAGTCGCCACATGACGGCAGGTTGTCTCATATCAGATGGTTCCTCCGACAGAGGGACGGACCATAAACCGGGCCCGGCTCTTTGCGCCGCTTTTTCGTTTCTGTTGATGGTCGTCGCGGCCTCTCCTCTGTGCGCCGCCCGGAGCCTGACCTTCAGGGATGCCGGCGGGAGTGCCGTTGCCATCGCTGTCCCGGTAAACCGCGCGTTATTTCACGTGAACTGCGAATTGATTCCGGTGTTGGGCGTTCAATCAAGGGTTGTCGGCGTCGGGAAGTGGTGCAACGAAAATGATGTGTTGAGAGCCGCCGGGGTTGCTCTTCCCGTGGTCAGCAGCGAAACGACCAACATGAACATAGAGAGCGTCGTCAGGCTGAAGCCGGATCTCATCATCTCATGGCCAGGCGTCAGAAAAGAGACGGAGTACCTGGAGCGCCGCGGCTTCAAAACAGTCTCGTTCAATCCCCGCAACCTGGCTGAGTTATATGAAATGCTGCGGATTCACGGCCGCATGTTCGGCAGGGAGGAACGGGCGAACAGGGCGATCCGCGAAATGAGGAGGATCCTCCGCATCGTTTCGGAGAGGACTTCGACCATCCCTGAAGCCGCCAGAAAGAAAGGCCTCTGGCTAAGCACCGCGCCCACCAGGGTCATGTGCAGATTTGATCTGAAGCACGAACTGCTTGGAGTTGCGCATCTCGACAATCCGGCGTCCGCGATCCCGCTGCAGAATTCGGAAGTCTCTCTCGAAACCATAATGAAATGGGACCCCGACGTCATTTTTATCCCGGTCGCCGACTACAGGTCATACCGCTTGAGCGACATCCTGGACAACCCCCGGTGGAGGCATATCAGGGCGGTCAGGGAACGGAGGGTCTACGAATTCGATCACAGGATCACGACCTGGTCTCCCAGCTTCGCCCCCATTGCGTTATGGATGGCCGCGAAAGCCTATCCCGAGCGTTTCAGAGACCTGAATAT
>CAZYEF010000154.1:0-7221 GCA_964646375.1 uncultured Nitrospiraceae bacterium
GGGAAACAGCGGATTTGAAGTCCGGGACGGGCACCAGCACCGTAACCTCTCCCTTATCATAAAACCGTAGCGGTGGTTAAGCTCAAAACGGATTATAAAGAAGCCATATTATACCTGATACTGAATGTGATGAAAACAATAATTTAACATGATTTGATCAGGTTGGTAATCTGCTTTCTCCCGACTGAAGGTCACTCTGGATAAGCAGATTTGTTGCTTTGTCCAAATCTGCGTGCGCGCCGAGAAGTACCACAATATCGCCGCTGCGCAGAACGAAATCCGGTTCGGGGTTTGTAAGTGCCTCTCCGTTTCGAGCTACGGCAACAACTGTTGCGCCTGTATTTTTCCTGATATCGAGCTCGCGGAGAGATTTCCCGGAAGAGCTGGAATTCTGCTCGATTTGAATATTGTCCACCGTGGTTCCTGCGAACAGGGCGGCGATGCGCCCGAGATTTTCCTGGTCCAGTGAAATTCCCCGCAGCATTTTGTATCCGCTGAAGCGTACCAGCTGAATCTGGTTCGCAATGATATTTGCCGGAATGTGATATTCGCGGAGCACGCGTGAAAAAATTTCTATGGAAGTCTCGAATTCCTCGGGAATGACCTGGTTGGCGCCGAGTTTATAGAGCTCATCCACATCCGCCGCATACCGTGTGCGAATGAGAATGAAAATCGAGGGGTTAAGCTGCCGCGCGAGCCGCAGTGCAATGCGTGTTGCCGCGTGGTCAGAAATTGCAAACACGATTATTTTGGCGCACTCGATGCCGGCGCGTTGCAGTACATCATGCTTGGTAATATCGCCATAGATAAGCGGCTCGCCTTCCTCGCGCGCCTTTCTGATAACGTCGGCGTTCACCTCCAGTACAACATAGGGGATTTTTGTCGCTTTGAGTGTCTTGGCAAGATTTCTGCCGTTCAAACCGTAGCCTGCGATAATGGTGTGGCCGGTCAGCGGACATCCGTTGCTTTTTCCCTCGGGTTCAGGCGCAATCTCGGTGATACGCGCCGCGATCCAGGGGGACAACTGAATGAGGAAAGGCGCGGCAAGCATGCTGAGAATCGAGGCGTTGACAAACATTTGGAACACGTCCGGGCTCATAAGGCCGTTAGTACTGCCCTGTTGTGCAAGCAGAAAAGAAAATTCGCCGATCTGGGCGAGGCCTAGGCCTGTCAGGATCGAGGTGCGCAGCGGGTAACGCAACGCGGCTGCGGTAAAAAGTACCAGGATGGTTTTCAGCAGGATAAGGAAAACAGTGATCAGCAGCAGAACCGGCCAGTGGAGTTGGAAGTAGGATGTGTGAAGAAGCATGCCGACCGAGATGAAGAAAATGCTCGTAAAATAGTCGCGAAAGGGTATGATCTGTGCCACGATGTGATGGCTGTATTCAGACTCCGAAATGATGAGTCCCGCAAGGAAGGCTCCCAGAGCGAGCGAGAGACCGAGATTATAGGTGATCCACGCTGTGCCGAGGCAGAGGAGAACAATCAGCAGGAAAAAAATTTCTCGGTTTCTGAGCCTGATGACCTGATAGAGGAGAAAGGGGACGATTTGCCTGGCCGCAAAATAAATAATGATCAGACCCAGCGCCGCCTTGCCCAGAGAGACCAGGACGGACAGAGGAGTTACCATTTCGCCGGTGCTTGCATTGATTAATATCGGCAGCATCAACATCATGGGTACAACGGCAATGTCCTGAAACAGGAGTATTCCGGTGACAATTCTGCCGTGCGCGGTGTCCAGTTCATTCCGGTCTGTGTACATTTTAAGCACGATGGCGGTGCTACTGAGGGCCGCAAGAAACCCGAAGAATATGGATTGAGGAAGAGGAAAATTGAACAGCAGGGAAATTCCGGTAATTGCGGCGATGGTCAGGGCCACCTGCATGCTGCCACCGATCAGGAAGGAGCGGCTTGATTTCAGAATATCCGCGATGGAGAATTCCAGCCCGACTGAAAACAGGAGCAGCACAACGCCGATATCGGCGAGCCGCTCCACCACGCTGGTTTCGGTGATGATTGCCGCTCCATAAGGGCCGATCAGCGCACCGGTGATGAGAAAACCGACAAGCGCGGGAAGTTTTGCCCGATGGAAAAGATAGGTTATGGGAAGTGATACTGCAAGCAGCAGAATAAGTTCCCGCAGTATGGTCGGATCGCCTTCGTGCATAGCCCTATATTAGCACAATTCTTATGCCGAACACAAAAAGAGTATCTGATTTTCTCTTATGTGAAGTTCGCCAGTTGGAAAGGGACAGTTTGACAACAGTACGTTTTATGCTATAGTTTATTCGTCAACAGACTTTAGCGATAGGAAAGGGGGTTTGAGATGGAAAGAACAGATTTGACTGTTATGACCGTGGCGGAACTCAAAACCCTGGCTAAAGAGAGGGGTGTTTCTCTGCCAGCAAGAGCAAAAAAGGCTGACATTATCGCGCTTCTGAAAAGGGAAATGGATACGCAGAAACCGGCAATAAGCGAAAACGCGGTGCAGCTTTCGCCTGTGACGGGAAAGCGCGGGAAAAAAACTGTGACAAGAGCCGCAGAAGGCTCAAAGCTGCAGAAGAAGAAAACCATTCAGGAAGATTCAGCGAAAAAGGTTGGGAAAACAGGCATGCCGAACCTTGAATGGAAAGTTCCTCCGAAATCGGAGGAACCGTTTATAGCGCAGGAACGGGTGGCCGAGGCCAAGTATTATACCGGTCCCGAACGACAGCCACTGGTTGCGGTTCACGGAGACCTTCCCCCTTCGTATGGAGAGGACAAGATTACTCTTTTGTCGAGAGATCCTTTTGTGGCGTTCGCATACTGGGAGGTGGCGCCAGGCAGGATTCAGAAGGAACGGAATTGGTTTGGATGGGACAGCGGACTCTGTATCCGGATTTATGATATAACCGGCGTCCAGTTCGACGGCCGGAATGCCATCGGGTATTACGATCAGGAGGTTTCGGAACAAACCGGCAGCTGGTATTTTGATTTTGGAAGGCCGTCCCATTCCTTCTGCGCTGATCTTGGATTGCTTTCACCCGATGGAAAGTTTCTAACCCTAGTTCGGTCGAATTACGTCACCATGCCTCGTGACGGAGTGTCAGAAGTCTTAGACGATGAATGGATGCTTCTGGATGAGGAATTCTTGCAGCTTTATGACGGACCGTCCGGAGTGTCGTCCCCGCAGGGCCAGGAGATGCTGAAACGCCGGCGCCTGCAGGGGATTACTTCGCCGGGCATGTTTTCCCGCCAGCGGGTAAGACGGAAATAAGTCATCTGAACCTTGCCGGCGCGTTTCTTTTTTCCACGAGACTCCGGTGAAATATCCTTGTACTGCAGGTTCTTTTATTGTAAAGTCCATCCAAAGCGGATGGACTTTTCTTTTGGTCTGTCAGCTTCCCCCGGAGGATGCATGGAAAAAGGTTATCTGGCTTTGGTGCTGCACAGCCATTTGCCCTATGTAAGGCATCCGGAACACGACCGGTTTCTTGAGGAAGACTGGCTGTACGAAGCAATAACGGAAACGTATATACCGCTTATCAATGTTTTTGACGGGCTGGTGAATGACAACGTTGATTTCCGCATTACCTTGAGTCTTTCACCCACGCTTATTTCCATGCTTGTTGATCCGCTGCTTCAACAACGGTATGTCCGGCATATCAACAGGCTGATTGAACTTGCCGGCAAGGAGGTTGTCCGGACCTCCGGACAACCGGAGTTCAATCCGCTGGCCCGGATGTATGAAGATCTGTTTAAAAATGCGCGGTATATATTTGAAGAAAAGTACGGGTGCAACCTCGTCCGCGCATTCCGCAGGTTTCAGGATATTGGCAGGGTGGAAATCATCACCTGCGGTGCAACGCATCCGTTTCTGCCGCTGCTGCAGAACCGGAATGCGGTCCGAGCCCAGATTATGGTTGCCGTGGAGCATTACAAAGCACATTTTGGACGAGCACCCGGGGGCATCTGGCTGCCGGAGTGCGGTTATTATGAAGGACTCGACGAAATTCTGAAAGATGCAGGCATACGATATTTTTTTGCCGACTCGCATGGAATTTTCAATGCATCACCACGCCCCAAATACGGGGTCTATGCGCCGGTTTATTGTCCTTCCGGTGTGGCGGCTTTCGGCAGAGATATCGAATCATCCAGGCAAGTCTGGAGTTCCCTCGAGGGGTATCCTGGAGATTATAACTACCGTGATTTTTATCGGGATGTGGGTTTTGACTTGGATTATGAATATGTCAAACCATATCTTCATCCCGACGGCATCCGGGTCAATCTCGGCATCAAGTATTACAAGATTACGGGGGCGTCCGACCGGAAGGACCCCTACATCCGCCACTGGGCTCTGCAGCGGGCCGCGGATCATGCAGGCAACTTTCTGTTCAACAGGAAAAAACAGGTGGAATGGCTTGTCGACCATTTTCAGGGACGAAAACCTGTTATTGTCGCTCCGTATGATTCAGAATTGTTTGGCCACTGGTGGTTTGAAGGCCCCCACTGGATTGATTATCTGATCCGAAAGACCGTATTCGACCAGAAAACGGTGCGGTTGATTACCCCATCCGAATATCTGCAGGAAAACCCGGAATGCCAGGTTGCAACGCCTTCCCTGTCGAGCTGGGGACATAAAGGATATGCCGAAGTATGGCTTGACGGATCAAACGACTGGATATACCGGCATCTTCATAAAGCTGCTGACCGGATGGTGGAATTAGCGCGGAATTTTTCTCAAAGCGATGGTTTGCAGAAGCGGGCGTTGAACCAGGCGGCGCGGGAGGTGCTCCTGGCGCAGAGCTCAGACTGGGCCTTTATTCTGAAGACCGGCAGCCATGTGGAGTATGCGGCGCGCAGAATTAAGGAACACCTGCTTCGCTTTACCATGCTGTATCAGGATATACGAGAGGGTCGTGTTGACCAGCGCTGGCTCGAACAGATAGAGCAGCAGGACAATTTATTTCCGGATATTGACTACCGAATATATGCTTAAAAAATCCCTTATCAGCGAATTACAAAATATCGTAACTCCTTCCGGTGTCATCACGAAAGACGCGGAGCTGGAACCATACGCGCACGATGCAACGGAACATGAATCAACCCCGGGAGTTGTCGTTCTGCCTGTGACTACCCGGCAGGTATCGGAAATTCTCGCGCTAGCCAACCGGGAGCGAATTCCCGTGGTCCCGCGCGGTGCAGGAACAGGTATGTCCGGCGGAGCAGTGCCTGTCTGCGGCGGCATCGTCCTGTCACTTGAACGGATGAACAGGATCAGGGAAATTGATGAAGACAATTTTATCGCCGTAGTGGAGCCGGGAGTAATAACCGGGACATTGCAGCACGAGGTGGAGTCGCGGGGGCTTTTTTATCCTCCGGACCCGGCCAGTCATGACACAAGCACCATCGGCGGTAACGTCGCGGAGTGTGCCGGAGGGCTCCGCGCGGTGAAATACGGGGTGACCAAGGACTACGTGCTTGCTCTCGAAGTTGTACTGGCGACAGGGGAGATTATTACCACGGGGGCGAGAACGATGAAGAGCGTGGCGGGCTATGACCTGACAAAACTCATCGTCGGTTCTGAAGGAACCCTCGGTGTTGTCACTCTGATTACCGTAAAACTCCTGCCTCTTCCGGAAACCGTCAAGACGCTTTCCGCTTTTTTCACGGACATTCAGACCGCGGGACGGGCTATCCTGGAGATTATGAAAAGCAGAATCATGCCGCGCGCCCTTGAATTTGTTGACCGTGCATCACTCAATGCCGTCGAAACCCACCTTGGCGAGGACGTGTCCGGAGGTGCCGCGGCCATGCTGCTTGTCGAAGTGGATGGATCCGAAGAAGCCACAGAGAGGGAATCCGTCCGTTTCGAACAGATTTTAACGGGCCTGGGCGCTTTGCGGGTAAGCAAAGCACGATCAGAACAGGAGCGGGAGCATCTTTGGAAGGTCCGGCGCGCCCTCTCTCCGGCGCTCAAAACGCTGAATTTGAAAAAAGTAAATGAGGATATCGTTGTGCCCCGCAGCAGGATTCCCGATCTCTTGCGCGAAATAGAGGGTATTGCCGAACGATATGGATTTCTTATTGTGAATTTCGGGCACGCGGGTGACGGAAATATTCACACGAATATCATGGCGGAAGAAAAGGATTTGCCGAGAGCACACAGAGCTGCGAAGGAAATTTTTGAAGCGACATTGCGGTTCGGTGGGAGCATTACCGGTGAACACGGCGTCGGTATTTCAAAATCCGTCTATTTGCCGATGGAGTACGGAGTGGAGACGATAAACGCCATGCAGCGGATCAAGCATGCGCTTGACCCGAACAACATTATGAATCCGGGCAAGATATTTACGCATGCAACGTGCGGGATGCAAAAGCCGGCATGACAAACAGCCACGCCTGCCATTCAGCCTCGATACACTTCATGTTTTATGGAGTCCTTGCCGGACTTTTTTCCCTCATACATAAGATCGTCGGTAAGTTTGATCATATGGTCGACTGACCAGGGAGGGGTCGTAAACGTTACCATTCCGAAGCTGAACGTGACGGGCCAGTTGTTCTTTACCATGGCATGGAGAAGAACTTTCCTCACTTTGTCAATCGCCGACATCGCCGTTTCAGCAGCGGTTTCAGGAAAGAAAATCATGAATTCGTCACCGCCAAGACGCGCAATAATATCTGAAGCCCGTATCTGATCTTTGATCAGGGAAACTACATGGATGAGCAGTTCGTCACCGATATCATGTCCAAAGGTATCATTGACCGCCTTGAAATTATCAATATCAATATAAACAGCGGTAAAGGGATGAGTATATCTGCGGGCTCTGTTTATCTCAGCTTCTGCCAGTTCGAGGAAGTGCCTCCTGCTCACCGCTCCAGTCAGGAAATCGGTCCTTGCTACCTGTCGTTCCTGCTCAAGGGATGTTTTAAGAAGTCCCAGCAAAGCGCAGGTAACGAGCAGAAACCCCAGACACATGGCAAAATTCCAGTATGGGACAATGGCAGAGTTATATTCACGGGAAAAAATTCCGTCTGAAAACGCCCAGATTATGGTGCAGACTAGAGAAAACGCGGCTCCCGCTCCCATCCCGAGGAACCAGGTGCTGATAAAGACCGGCAGGAGATACAGCAAATGAACCGAAAGCTCGATGCCGGTGAGATAGTCAATGATGCCTGTCGCGATTGTCACGATAATGGTAATAATGAGCTTGACGGATTCAGACTGCCTCGTAAGATACG
>CAZYEF010000155.1:0-7213 GCA_964646375.1 uncultured Nitrospiraceae bacterium
CGGTTCATGACTTCTCCCACGGTGCGGCCGGCAACCTTTCTCGCCATCTCTTCCAGCATCCCGTCCCAGGTAAAATCACCCAAATTCATCATATCCAGGTAAGACGGATGCACAGCTTTCAGAATGTCGCTCATGGAGAGAATGCCTATGAATTTTCCTTTTGCATCAAGTACCGGCAAGGCTTTTACGCCTACCTGCTCGTTGCCCCTTCTGGCAGTACGCAGGAGATTCACCGCTTCCCTGAGCGTTGCACTAGGTCGCAGGTAGTCACTGATCGGAATCAGTAAATCTTTTGCTTTCATACACTCTCCTTCGTATAATCTGGTGCCCCTGAAAACTCCGGCAATCCCGTATGCTTTCTTGACCAGCCCTTCATGGCTAACTTGTCGATTCGACATAGCGACGTAACCTCATCGCAGCATACGCGGAAGTACTGTAATAAACCACGGGACTATTGTCAAGAGAACCAGCACCACCAGGAGAGCCCAGAGGTACGGTATGCTGTGTTTGAACACCCGTTCAATGGGGACCTTAGCTATTGCGCTTGCAACAAAGAGATCCAGGCCGACCGGAGGTGTGATGCAGCCGATTGCCAGGTTGACCACCATAAGTACCCCGAAAAAGAGCGGATCGATTCCTAATGTCAGCGCTACAGGCAAGAAAATCGGCGTGAGAATGACCACAGCTGCTGATGCATTTACCAGCGTCCCGGCAATCAACAGAAGAATATTCACCGCCATCAGAAATACGAGAGGAGACTTTGTTATTGATACCACGAATTCCGCAATTCTGTGAGGAATCTGCAGGTTCGTGATCAGCCATCCGAACACATTGGCCGCTCCGACCAGAAACATAATAAACGTTGTGCCGATCACGGCCTGGAAAATGATTTCGGGAAAATCCTTGAGCTTCAGTTCCTTGTAAATGAACAAACCGACAATTATTCCGTAAACCGCAGCAACAGCCGCCGCTTCCGTTGGAGTGAATACACCTCCGTAAATGCCCCCGATGATAATAACCGGAGTCATTAATGCAAAAAATGAATCTTTGAATGATTTGCCGACACTGACAATCGAAAACGTGCCTTCGGATAGAATTCCACGCTTTTTAGCAAGATACCAGCTTACGATCATCATGGATATGCCCATCATAATACCGGGGATGAAGCCGCCGACGAACAAATCGCCAATTGAAGTATCGGCAATGGCCCCATAAACAACCATGGTGATTGACGGCGGAATCACAATACCCACAACACCGCTGGATGCCACGATTCCTGTCGCCCACTCCCTGCCGTATCCCCGCTTCTCCAATTCATTGATCATAGTGCTGCCCAGAGCCGCCGTGTTCGCTGCTGAAGAGCCGGTAATAGCTGCGAAAAAACAGCCGGCCATAGACACCGTCTGTGCCAACCCTCCTGTAAACGATCCGACAAGAGACTGCGAGAAACTGACCAACCGTGAAGTCACGCCTCCTGCGGACATAAAAGCACCGGCCAGCATAAAGAACGGCACCGCCATAAAGGAAAAGGAATCAATCCCTGAGTACATCATCTGCGACACCATGACCAGAGGCCGGTCCATGAAGAAAAATAAAATCGCGGCAGCGGAAAGGCAGAGCGAAAAAGCCACCGGAACTCCAACTGCAGTTAACAGAAGAAACAAACCGAGCAAAACATATTCCATGGCTACCTCTCTTCCTTTTTTGCGCTGGTGAAACTTTTAATTATTCTTATCGAGTCTTTAATCACATACAACAGCATGAGTGCGCAGCTTAAGGGAATCACGAAATATACATAGCTCATGGGAATATCCATCCCCGGAGACATTTGAAAAGTCATTATCTTGGTCATTCGAGAACCTTGAACAAACAGAATGAGAATAAACAAGTAGCTGGACAGGTTGATTATAATTTCCAGTACCTTCCCGAATGGTTTATTTTTATAGTGGAGGGGCAGGAACTGCACGGCCAGGTGGCCGGATTCTCCCATGATGAGGGCTGAGCCCAGGAAAACAACCCAGACGAAAAGAAATCTAGCTAGTTCTTCCGACCATTCAGGCGTATATCCGAAAAAATACCGGCTTACAACCTGCGCGAAAATAATAAACAGCATAAGCAGCATTGAGACGAACGAGAACCAGAACAGAATCGACCGCAGCCCTTTGAATAATTTGTCCAGCATGATTGCCCCTTCCGGACCGGGGCCAGAATAAAACGTGTTGGGCCCCGGTCGAACCGTGTGGTTTATTTCTCTAAAGCTCTTACCTTGTCAAGATTCTGCTGTCCAATCGTATTGGCAAGTTTTTTATAGACATCTTTCGTGGCATCAATAAACGGCTGCCGGTCAACCTTGATAACCTGTATTTTGCCAGTCGCTCTGATTTTATTCCAGAATTCTTCGTCTTCCTTTGCTGAAAGTTTGCGCTGCCAGTCAATAGATTCTTTGGCTGCTTCCTGGATAATAGCGCGCTGCTTATCGGTTAGTTTGTTCCACGTGCTCATGGAGATGAGCATAGGTTCAGGGGCATACGCGTGAGCAGTCAACGAAGCATATTTCTGGACCTCGTAAAAGCGCTTGGTATAAATGTGGGCGCTGGGGTTTTCCTGACCATCTACTGTGCCCTGCTGCATTGCAGAATACAATTCGCTGAAAGCCATGGGGGTAGGTGAGGCGCCAAGCGCTTTTATCATTTCGATATAAACCTTATTATTCATAACACGGATTTTAAGACCTTTCATATCCGCCGGCGTTTTTACAGGGCGAACGTTATTAGTCACATGACGAATACCATTTTCCATATAGCCGAGCAGCTTAAGGCCTTTCGGTTCGAGCACCTTGCCCATATCCATCCCAACTGTGTCCAAGGCCTTGTACGCGTGCTTCCGGTCCTTGAACAGGAACGGCATGTCGAATAGCGCCATTTGTGGTTGGAACGTGCCAAGTTCAGCAGTGCCTGTCAGAGTCATATCGAGGGTGCCGTAGATCAGGCCTTCAATAAGTTCTTTCTGCGCGCCAAGCTGCGAAGAAGGAAAAACTTTGATCTCAATCTCACCTTTGGATTTTTTTGCAACCTGCTGAGCAAAAAAATCTGCCCCCATACCGTAGGGATTCGATGGTTCTGCAATATGACCGAGTTTCAGCACAATTTTGCTTCCTGCAAACGCAGAGACATTGAACACTACAGTCAGCATCAGAGTAACAATACAAACCAAGCCGAGAAGTTTTTTCATACCTGAACCTCCTTTCATTTCGTAGAGCGGTTTTGATTCTCTTCGCATGGGCTCCTCCTTAGATTTATTATAAATAGTAAAGCCGTAACGTGCTCTAAAAGAATTGCCTAATATGCAAATGCACGTCTAAAGCATTAGAAAAAGATGTGCAAAAACCTTCTTCGGCAAGCTATCGCAATTTTATGCTGCACAGCAATACTTTCTACATCTTTTGGTTTAATTGTATGGTATAGGTTAAAGCAAAAGAAGTACCACCGGACAAAATGGCTTGAACCTATTGAATAACATGAGAAATCTTACAGGTTTATTTTTTAAGCGATGTGGATCTGTATGAAAAAAATCATAGGCTAGACAAGTATCCGTCAGAAAGGTTCGAGTTTAACCAGTTTTAAGAATAGTCTCTATGTCATACATATGCCAAAAAGCATGGGCTTTAATTTCTTTAATTTTTTTTAAATTTCCGTTTTATCCGCTTATTCAAGGCGGACTGGGTCATTCCCAGAAGTCGTGCCGCTTGAGACTGATTCCCCTGCGAACGCTTCATTGCCTCTTCGATCAAAAGCGCATTTGCCTGTTCAGGCGTCGGCAGCGTATGGAGGTTTGCAAAAATATTACTTTGCCCAAAAAACGGACCGTTGCTAATCGTTACAGATTGTACATCTTTCCCTATGGCTTTTAAAAAAGGGTCTAAGGAAAGGATGCCTGACTTATGCTGGGCTACAGCGTCGTAAATCATCGATTTCAGCTCACGAACATTGCCGGGAAAATGATACGTTTCCAAAATCGGCGCGAGCTCTTTTGGGACGGTAGGTTTTTTCCTGCCGAATTCTCGGGCTGCTTCTTCGAGAAAATGATTCATGAGGAAGGGCAGATCCTCTTTTCTCTCCCGAAGGGAAGGTATATGAATCTTGTGAGTCTGAAGCCTATAATACAGGTCTTTTCTGAAGCTACCATTATTCATCTTCAATGCCAGATCTTGATTTGTGGCCCCGATGATCCGCGCCTCTACCCGTTTCGGCCTGTCGCTGCCAATCGGGAAATACTCCCCTTCCTGCAGAAGACGCAGAAGCTTCACTTGTGAAGCGAGGCTCAAATCACCAATTTCGTCTAGAAACAGGGTTCCGTGCGCAGCTTCTTCTATCATGCCGTTCCGGGGCACATCCCCTCCTGTAAAGGCCCCCCTAATATGACCAAACAGTGTGTCTGCAAACATATTATCGTCCAGTCCCGCAGCATTTACACAGATCATCGCGCCTTGCTTGCCGCTTAGCCGGTGAATTGCCTTTGCAAACAGTTCTTTTCCCACACCGCTCTCGCCTGTAATCAAAACTGGGTGGCTGCTCTGCGCAATCGATTCACTGTATTGAAACACCGAGCGTACAGACTTCGCAGTTGAAATAATTTCTGTAAATACCTCCGGATATTTAAGTGTATCGGCAAGAAGACGCTGGGCAACTTCGTTGTTCTCACGCCGCAGTTCAATCAGTCGTATGGCATGGAGTACGCCCGTAATAATGCGTTCTTCTTCCTCGGTCTTCACATAATAATCGAACGCTCCATGTTTCATACAGTGAACTGCGGTTTCAAGTTGATTCATGCCGGAAAGAACTATCACAATTACGTCCGGATGCTGCTCTGTAATCAGACGCAGCACCTCCTGGCCTGAAAGATACGGCATGGTAAGATCAAGAAGCACGAGCCCGATTTCCTGACTGGTTAAGACCTCTTTAACCTGCCGGCTGTCCTGGCAGAGTATTGTATTCGTGATCCCGCCCGCCCGCTCAAGAGTGAGGCTCAGAGAATCCATCCAGTTCGGTTCATCATCAACCAGCAAAACACCGAACGCCGGGTATAACCGCTCCTTCATATGTTTGCGCCCTCCTGAGTTACCGGCAGACGAAGTGTCGCCGTTGTTCCAGAACCAACATTGGAAATGAAATCAAGCGTTCCCCGATGCTCTTTGACAATCCCGGCCGATACTGAAAGGCCAAGTCCTGTGCCGCCCTGCTCCCTTTTCGTCGTAAAAAATGGATCTGTCAGGTGCTGCAGGTCTTCTGGAGCGATCCCTTTCCCCTCGTCGCAAATTTCCAGAACAATTTCTTTTGTATCTTGATCGTACCACGTCGTAAGCTTGATTTCCTCTGCGTCTGTGCGAAGGGCCTGGCACGCGTTCAGAATCAAATTCACAATAACCTGCTCAATGCGTTGAGCATTTCCTCTTATTTTGGGAAGCTCCTGTGCGTATGTAGAAATGAACTTGTTGGTAGACTTATGAATGGTGTTTTCCACAAGTCGAACCGCTGTCTGGACTGTCGTGTTGAAATCCAGCAACATGGTGTGTCCGGTTTCGTCGCGACGGGCAAAATTTTTCAGATCATCCACAATGCGCTTAATTTTCTTAGCACCCTCCTGAATTTCTACTAGCTTAGCCGGAATTTTTGTTCTCATCCGTGAGTAAGGCAACCCGCCAACTGAGAAATCACCATTGTTTTTGTAATAGGTTTCTAGAATAGGTTGAGTATCACTTATGTAATCGATGGCGAGAGGGGCATTCAGGAGAATCAGGGCATTAGGATTGTTTATTTCGTGGGCGACTCCCGACACCAGAATCCCGAGCGAAGCCATCTTGTCCGCCTGCACCAGTTGCTGCTGCCGAAGCCGAAGTTCCTCGGCAGCGCGTTTTCGCTCTTGGATTTCCCGTTCGAGAGCAGCTGTCCGGGCAGCCACTTGCTTTTTGAGTGTCCGGGACCAGAAGAGAATCGCAGCAAGCGCCAAAAAGAACGCAGAGGCTATCAGTGAACCGACCCTGATCACCCTGTTCCACGCAACGCCACGAGGTTCAAGCACACCAAGCCATTTGTCATAAATGCTCTGATATTGCCCAGTTTGCTTGAGAATCGCCAATCCTTCGTTGAACTTGGCCAGCAGTTCGGTATTGCCCTTCTTGACAGCATAACAATATTTTACGCTCACGATACTTTTCGCCACGGGAACAACATTCGTGAGACTGTGTTCTTTGATAATATATGCCGCCGGAAGGCTTGCTACAACAGCGTATTCTACCTTTCCAGCTGCAACCTGCCGTAAGGCATCTGCTTGAGTGTCGGTCAGCGTTAGCTTAGCGTGTATTCCTTTTTCAACAAGAAAGTCGTGAATGAAACCACGGTTGTGAAAAGCCAATGTCTTGTTTTGCAGATTATCAAGTGACTGCACCGGAGGAGAGTCTTTCCGGCCAAACACCGAATGATTTACTACCGTATGAGGGATTGAAAAATCAACGACCGCAGCCCTGCCTTCGGAATAAGACATGCCTTGCATGACATGCACGGTTCCTGCGTCAAGAGCCCTTCGTATATTTATCCAGGCCCCCAGCCTAAAGTCCACTTTCAGTCCCATGACGTTCGCTATTGCCCGCGTCAAATCCACGTTGTAGCCGACAGGATTGCCATCACTATCAAGAAATTCGTACGGAGGGTAGTTTCGATTGCCACCAATAATGATGATTTTTTCGTCTGGTGAGGTTACTTCGCCGTGGACTGTTCCGGCAAACAGTCCGAAGAGAAAAAAAACCATGAAAAAAAGAACGTGCCGCTGCAAGCTTGAACTGAGCATCTGGCCACCTTTCTTTTAATCTCCTGGCTATGCTTGACAGCTCTTATTTATTTCTGGTTACAATTGGCATGCGGCGTGGTGTTATAAAATGTCTGCTACGAATTTGTTTTATTATAGTCTACTTTCGTTCCTCCCGCAATATTTGTTATTACCAGTTTATCTGTAACTCATGATTTTCTGTTATACACAACCTGAAATATGCTATAATTGGTCGGGTTATAATTTTTTTTATGCTGCTGCCTAACCATTCTAAGCTATTTTTTTAGGAGGCTGTTCATGAAAAAATTAGGCGGAGTCATCGAAGCGCAGCAATTCGATGCTGATACCTTACATACTATTTTCAGCGTCGCAGAAAAGATGGAACGAAAAC
>CAZYEF010000156.1:0-7203 GCA_964646375.1 uncultured Nitrospiraceae bacterium
TCAGATTCAGCAGCTCTTTTACTTCTGTCTTAAATTCTATTTTTTCCGCAGTCATGCAAACACCTCATTCTTATGGTTCCGCACAGCGCGAAAACATCCCTGCTCTGTACGTTGTCATATTATTCAAAAAAGCCGCCTATATATACCAATTCGATTTTTTTTTGTCAAGACTAAGAAAGGGAATTACGAAAATGATCGATGTATTAGATGTATGAGTTAGGATAACAAAGAAGGCGTCACCCGGAAGGGCAACGCCTTTGTCGTTGATCACTGCATGCAGGAAAGAACTTTTTCTCCCATGGCCGAAGTCCCGATAAGCTTCCTGGGATCATCAGTTTTCGAGAAAAGGTCACCTGTTCTATAACCGGACTGCAGGACGCTGTTTACCGCGGTTTCAATGGATTTAGCGCCCTTCTCCGCCCCGAGATGCCGAAGCATCATGGCTCCCGTAAGAATGCGCCCCAGCGGATTTGCCTTGTCCTGTCCCGCAAGCGTCGGTGCCGTCCCGGCCCCGCTTTCGAACATCGCTGCACCGGTGTCGGGATTGACAGCGGAGCTGCACATCATCCCCATGCTCCCGAGAGCCGAGGCTGCGCCATCTGACAGGATATCCCCATGCTCGTTCCCGCAGGCAATAACGCCATGCAGTTTTGCAGGTGTAAAAAGCAGGGCATTGGCCGAATCAACAAGCTGGTGAATGAGCGTTACGTCAGGGAACTCTTCCTTGCCGATGCGAGTGGCGATTTTTCTCCAGAAATCATACCGTGCCATGACATTCGACTTGTCAATGGAGATCAGCGGCATATTGAGCTTGCGCGCATAGGAGAAAGCCGATCGCAAATACTTTTCTATCGTGCTTCTGCGGAAATATGCTACATCCGATACGATCTCTTCCTTGCCCGTCACCGTCTTTTTCAGTTTTATTCCGAATTTGCCGGCTATATCGGCCGGAATATCGTTGATAAAATCCTGATTTCCGAAATAACTGTCCTCGAGCAGATAGCGGATCCATATCTGCTGGATACCCTCTTCCGGTATCGCTTCAGGCTTCACGTTTGCCAGCGAGGCAAGTGATTTGTAGTATATCATGGGACGGAAATTCAACAGCAGACCCATGGTGCTCCGAATTGCAAGCAATGCCCTGGCCTCCGGCCTCATCTCAGGCTTCTCCACGCCGAGCGTGGTGTCGAATTTAGGATCCCCCACTCCTCCGAAAAATATGGTACCGATTTCTACCGCTCTTTTAAAGAACTGCGGAGGCAACGTGTCTCCATATTTTTCATAGGCATTCCACCCCATGGGAGTTTCTTCGAAAACAATATTCATACCGTCCATCTTTGCAGCTCTGATGGCAATAGTGCATGCTGCAGCCATCATCTCCGGCCCTGCTCCGTCACCGGTGACAAGGGCAATTCTTTTCTCTGACACACTGACCTCCTTGATACCCGTCGCGTTTTTATTTTTGGGCCGCGGCCTTATATGCGTCAATGACCCTCAGCACCTTTTTTGATGGTTCTCCCATCGTTATCAGTCCAAGAGGCCTGTTCACCGTTCCGGACTTAACAATTTTCACCTTATTCACGTCAACAAATCCCTTGCCAATTCCGCCAATTCCGCCAGCTGTGTTTGCAACAGCATCGTTCATTTTATTGATGTTATCGAGAACCATGGCATTTTGTACATATTCCGATCCACCCAGCACCGCCTGCTTGATGAATCCCCGGGTTGCGCTCGTGAGTGAATCAGTAACAACAACGATGGGAAGGTCTTTTGCTCCCACTTCTTTCCAATTCCTTATTTTTCCGGTATGAATGTCCTTGATCTGCTCCAGCGTCAGACTGGTAACGGCGTTGGACTGATTGACGATAAAGGCAATTTCATCGCTTTTTATCACATGCATTTTCAGTTTGGAAATGTCCACATCCTTGCCGGCAGCTTTTGCGGCCTGGACCGTCGTTTCCAGGGCTGCTGAAGACATGGATGCATCACATCTGCCCTCTGCAAGATCTATCAACCCTTTGCCCGCATTATTCACCACGACTACAATCGTATCGCCGGTCGCTTTTTCTACCGCGCTTTTAAGGGGAGTGACAACGCGGTCCGCAACGGTGGCTGCGCCGTTCAAGCGTACTTCATCCGCAGCAGCAATATTGAAACCAGAAAAAACGATGAAAACTGTGCACAGAAGCAAACCGAAAAAAGCACTTTTTTTCATTGTGAAACCTCCCTGATAAGATGGATTGTCGCGAACGCTTTGTATGAGTTAGTATAACATGTTTGACGGCAGATTGGAATTTTGAAATTCAAATCATTCGGGTTTGCACAGGAGCCGCGGAGAGCGCAATTTTAGATGCCACACTGCAAATCGCCTTTGGTGATTCATAAGCTGTCAGGCATCCTGCTTTAGAAAGGACATCGCCCGCTCTTCGGACCAGTAGGCTTTAGTCTTATTGAATTGTATGAATCCGACATGGCCGCCGTGCGCCGGTATTTCCAAAAAGACCCGGTTGTTGACCGATGCCTGGTTGAGGGGATAACAGTCGCCCGCCAGAAAGGGATCATTTAAGGCATTCACTATGAGGGTGGGTATTTTGATGTCCGCTATGTATTGCAAGCTGCTGCAGGTATGCCAGTAATCCTCGGCATCCCTAAATCCATGCAGGGGGGCCGTATACCGATCATCGAAATCCTTGAAGTTTTTAATCTGATTGAAGCCGTGGTCGTGAATCCGATCGGGGAACAACTGCATTTTCGCCTTGATTTTCTCATGCAGAGAAGCAAGAAAATTTTTCATATAAAGCCAGTTTTCCAGTCTTGACAGTTTCCGGGCACTCGACTCCAAATCACAGGGTACGGAAAAGACAACCGATTTCCGAACTTTTGAATCAACATTACTTCCCTTGCACCCCAGATACAGGAGGGTCAGATTGCCCCCCAGACTGTATCCGATAAGTGCGAGCGAATCATACCGTTCTGTTTGCAGAGCATGCTGGACGACGCAATCCAAATCATCTATAGAACCGTTATGGTACATCCGCAACTGTCGGTTGATCTCACCCGAACATCCCCGGTAATTCCATGCCGCAGCATCCCATCCATTGCGGTTCAGCATGGTTGCCATACCGACCACATAGGGGCGGTGTGAGCTCCCTTCAAGACCATGGGAGAGAATCGCGAGCTTTCTGCTCCCGACACAGGCCCAGTCAACGTCCAGAAAATCACTGTCCGGTGTTTCGATACGTTCCCGCTGATAGAAATCACCGTTTAATCTTCGTACAAAAGAGGGGAAAATAGTCTGGAGATGCCCGTTGCTGAACAGAAACGGGGCGCGGTATGTGGATGTATGAATAAGCGGCATGTTTTTGATTATACCATGACACCGATTAAGAGCATACCGGAGAATGCTGAAATGTGAAGCACCGGCTGGAACAATCGTCAGGTTTATTGTTTCCGAAGCGCTACAGCGTTTTTAAACGGGATACATTTCATCCAAATTTGACAGGCTGTTTCTGGAGTGGTTTAATTATGTCAGATGGAGCAATCAAGCTGTCTTCTGCGAAATGCTGAGCTGGAGTAGGCAACAAGGGCAAAAAGAGACTTGTGCCCCTTGGATTGCTTTTATCAGAGAATAGGAGGAAGTCGTCATGAAAATACTCGTTACCGGATGCACCGGAAAAGTCGGCTATCAGGTCATGCGCGGTCTGGCCGGACAGGGCGTAAATGTTCGGTGTATGACAAGAAATCGTTCTGCTGCGAAAGCACGGGGCCTGCCGTGCGGAACGCGGGAATACGTTGCGGATTTTGACAAACCAGAGACAATTGAGGAAGCCATGAGCAAAGTAGACGCTGTCTTTCTGCTCGTGCCGGCCGGCTTGCAGGAAACAAAACAGGGCATTGGCGTTGTTGAGGCGGCAAAGGCAGCGCATGTCCGGAAAATTGTCTACCTTTCCGTGTATATGCCGGAAGGATCAGAGATGATACCGCACTTCAACAGTAAAATTCCGATTGAAAATGCCGTCCGTCAATCCGGAATCCCCTTTACAATCCTGAGACCGAACAACTTCTTTCAAAACGACATGCTGTTGAAAGAAACGATCATGCAGGATGGTATATACCCGGTACCGCTTGGTTTGATCGGACTGAATCGTGTAGATGTCCGCGATATCGCCGACTGTGCGGTAAATGCGCTCATGAAATCTGACTATGACGGAAAGCTTTATAACATTCATGGGCCGGACAGGCTTACCGGCAAAGACGTTGCACGGTTTTACAGCACCTATGCGAACAAGGAAATACGATACAGCGGCAATGATCTAAATGTCTGGGAGCGCTCGGTCCATAATATACTCCCTGACTGGCAAGTAAACAATCTCCTCACAATGTATCAATTTTTCCTTGATCGTGGAATGGTTGCCGGTACGGCCGACCTGGAAAGACAGCAGGACCTTCTTGGCCATAGTCCGCGTTCGTTTGAAGACTTCGTAAAGGAGATTACCAGTATCTGGAGATCCACCTCAGCGGCGGCATGACCGGAAGCCGGAGGAAAACAGCGCTCTGTCAAAAAAGTAGCAGCTTTCACCGGCATAGCGGTTTTTTTACGGAAGCCCTTGACAGAGAGATTGACACGTGTGCTATAATTGTTTCAAACAATCGAAACTTAGCAACTGAAAGAAAGGAGCACTACCATGAATTCGCTCTATGCAAAACTTACCAATCGGCAAGCATTCACACGTCTGTTTGTGATGCTTGTCGCAATGCTTTTTGTTTTGAGTCTTGCTTCAGGTGCATCGGCTGCAGGGCTGAAAACCAGGATAGCAGACAGATCTGAAGTCCAGGGAACCTTCACCGTCATGCTGTATGGAGGCATCAGTGCCAGTGATCCTGAGAATGTCGCCATTCTGAAACCGGAAAGCGACGGGCATTCTTTTGAGATTGCGGCGCGCGGTCTCGATTACAAAGTCGTAAAAGGCCTTTCAGCAGAGGCGGCGCTGGCAGAAGCTGAGAAGTTTCTCGGGAACAACATTGATGCGGGGCAGACTCAACTGGTGAAAATCCTGGGTACTGACGGAGCAATCCTTGGATTCGAGGTAAAATCGCTGTATGAACCCGAGAGATTCGGAATGCCGGATGTTGTTGATACGCATTATACAATCAAGGGCGACACTGTGCGTGCATGGATTAACATTGATCCGGAAGTCGGCATGGCGCTCAATAGCGGCAGCTAAGTAACTATGCAAAATAATTGGGGCATATGATTGAACAACGCGAGAGTGCAGCATATCGTGCTCCGTAAACCATCGCGGACATGCGAAATTGCGCCGTTTCAATCATATGCCTTTTATTTTTCTGGAAGGCTATGGTTTCCCCCTTCTTGGTGCGTCCCGCGAGAATATTTAAATGCTGACGGGGCAACACCTGCAGAATACAGGAACGCCCCTCCCGTTATTTGCCGACCATAATGCTGCTTGATTTGATAAGCGCGGTTACCGGATCACCGTCTTTCAATCCGAGATCATCAACAGCATCAACCGTGATGGCGGCCGTCAGGGTATTGCCACCACCAATATCAATTTTTACCAATGACATAACAGCTCCTTTTTTAACGCTCACAACTTTCCCTTTAATCTGGTTGCGGGTACTCAGTTTCATGGTGCTTCCTCCTTTCAATATCAATAGTTGATCTAAGTATACCTTATTGAAACAGAGCTTATGTGAATAGCCAGGAATAAACAACCGCAGGAGCGCAAAAAGGAACAAATGTTGTTGGAACGAAAAAAGAAAATCGGCTGGAATTACGCAGTAAATAGTGGATTTGGAAATCGTTCCTCCCGCCTTTGCGGCAGACCGGCGGGAGGAACGAGCCTTCGCAGAAGATTATTTCTGACATGCTATTTTGCGTTTGGCATGAAGAGTTGGTTGCCCATCTTGTCTTTGAAGGAAGCGATCACATCCTGTCCATCTTTCGAGATGATCCAGTTGACGAATATCATTGCTTCTTTGAATTTTACATGCTTGTGCTTGTCCGGGTTCACCGCCATAACGCCGTACTGATTGAACAGGACGGGATCACCTTCAAGAACAATAATCATGTCCAGTCTGTCTTTGTCTTTTGTTGCCAGCCATGTTCCCCGGTCTGACAGCGTGTAGGCGCGCTTTTCATTTGCGATTCTCTGCGTTCGCTCCATCCCCTGACCCGCTTCCAGATACCATTTTTGCCCCGCGGGAGCGATAGAAACCGCTTTCCAGATGGACAGCTCTTTTGTATGCGTGCCGGACTTGTCCCCCCGGGAGACGAAAAATGATCCTGCATCTGCGATCTTTTTGAAAGCATCATTGACTGATTTTATACCTCTAATTTTCTGCGGATCATTTGACGGGCCGATAACCACAAAATCATTGTACATCACATCATGACGATTGACAAAAAAACCCTCTTGAACGGCCTTAAGCTCAAGATCCTTCGCATGCACAAAAACAACATCGGCGTCTCCCCGTTTTCCAATCTCGATGGAGGCGCCGGTACCGACCGCGACAACATCAACTTTAATTCCTGTTTTTTTCTCGAATATCGGCAGAATATAGTCAAACAGCCCCGAATTCTGCGTGCTGGTTGTGGACGCGCAGCGTATCCGCGTTTCCGCGGTAGCTGTTGCTGCGATCCCAGTGAACATTAGAACCAACATGAAAACAGCAATTGTACATTTCCTGATCAATTTCATAACAATCCTCCTTTAGTACCAGTGATTAATCATCATATTTTCTTGCGTATGCGGCGTCGTTATACAGCCCTTCACCGAATGTTTCCTTTCCAAAATCATGAATAATGCGCTGGCCCTGTTCCGAGGCCACAAACCGAATAAATTTAGCCGCGGTTTCCGCTCCAGCAGACTGTCCCGCTGGTACGGAGAGGGCATGGTAGGTGTTTACAAGAAACTTGTCCCCTTGGAAAAGGATCACGAGGTTCCGCAGATTCTTTTTTTCCGCTACCCAGGTGCTGCTGTCGGTCATGAAATATCCTTTTTCCAGGTCCGCCCGCTTCAGGGTTGCAATCATGAAATCCTTTGTGACAATGTACCAGGGGCCGGATGGCGCAATACCCGCCTTTTTCCAGGCGTCCATTTCTTTTTTGTGCGTGCCTGAATTATCACCCCGTGAGAAAAATTTCGCTTCAGCCTTTGCTATGCGTGCATAGGCTTCGGCGGC
>CAZYEF010000157.1:0-7172 GCA_964646375.1 uncultured Nitrospiraceae bacterium
CCACGGCCGCTGAACGGTCCGGTGCGTCAGATGTTCATCCGCCTTGCGTTTTCTAAGCTCATCCACCACTTTTTTGACGTCCTGCGCTTTTTCTTTACTGCACACGAGCGTCGCATCCGGTGTGTCTACAACGACAGTATCCTTTAAACCGATGGTTGCCACCAGCCGTTTGTCAGCGTATAAAATCGAATCGCTGCTTCCGATATCAATCACATTGCCGGTTATAATATTTCCGGAACTGTCTCTTTCCGATACATCATCGAGCGCCGTCCAACTCCCCACGTCCGACCATCCGATATCCGCGGGAATGACAGCTGCGCTGTCTGTTTTCTCCATGACTGCATAATCAATGGAAATAGCGTTTACTTTTTTGAACACTTCAGAAATAACTTCCGATTCTTTTTCGGAACCGATGCTCCTCTTAATTTCCATTAACCCCTGGTGGAGATCCTTCTGGTGTTTTTCAATTTCTTTAAGAAGCGTGCTGACTTTCCAGACGAAAATCCCGCTGTTCCAGAAATAGCGACCGCTTTTGAGATACGCACGGGCAGTATCAATGTCCGGTTTTTCAACAAACGCCTCAACCCTGCTGATATTGCGGGGGGTCTGGTTTTCGGATGATCCCAATGACAAGCCGGTTCCAGCTTTGATATAGCCGTACCCGGTCTCCGGCCGGTCAGGTTTGATGCCAAGCGTCACCAGAAAGTCTTGTCTAGCCGCCTCAGCTGCTGTTTCGAGCAGGTTCAGAAAAAGATCCACTCTGCGGATGATATGGTCCGCAGCAAGAACTACCATGATGGCGTTGGGATTTATGCGTTCCAGGTGAAGCGCTGCAAGGCCGAGCGCCGGTGCTGTGTTTTTTGCTTCCGGCTCGAGGATAAAATTCCCATTCCAGACACGCGTGAATTTTGCGGAAAGCTGCTGGCCGATCGAGTCCGCGAGCGCGTGATTTGTTACGATAAAAACGTCTTCAATACGAACCATCGGAAGTACGCGGCTTACCGTTTGGAGGATGAGCGAATCTTCCCCCCCGATCCTCAAAAGCTGTTTCGGCGTTTTTTCACGGGAAAGAGGCCAGAATCGTGTTCCCGAACCGCCTGCCATAATGACTGCATACATTGGTCGAACCGTCCCTTTTATTTTTTGGCTGAATTGCGGATTATCCCACACGATCATGCATCAGTCAATGCGTTGCAGCAAAAGATGTCGCATGGGCTTAGAAGGAGATTGATTCAAATTCCGATTTAAGCAGAATATGTTTGTCTTTCAGAACCTGGATTTCACCGCCCCGCTGCCATTTGTCAAGCACCCGGGTTACCGTCTCGCGGGAAAGGCCGGTCATATCAGCGATATCCTGGTGGATAAGCTTAATTTTCAAAATGATACCGCCCGCGCTCTGTTCTCCATAATTTTCTGACAGCAAGAGAAAAAGCATCTTGATTCGCTGCGAGGCGTTATTAAAATTCAACATCTGGATTTTTTTCAGCGACTCGCGAAGCCGTGCACACAGGATATTCAGAAGGTTATCAAGGACTCTAGATCTGCTATGAAGCAGTGAGTAAAAATCACGCTTCGAAATCAGCGCAACAACGGAGTTTTTTGTTGCATATACGGTTGCGGGGGCGGTTTTCCCATCAATCAACGACAACTCCCCGAAGAAATCCCCCTGCTGATGCATCGTGACGAGTATTTCTTTCCCTTTTTCCGTCGTCTGGATTGCCTTCCCTTCTCCGTCGAGAATGACATACATGAATTCGTTCGTATTTTCTTCTCGCAAAATAATTTCGTTCTTTTTGAAATTTCGGACTGTTACTTTTTCCTGGACTACTTGGAAATCCTCGGCAGTCATCGAGAAAAAAAGTGGATTTTTTTTCAGAAATTCTATTCTTTCGTGTTTTTTCACGGAGCACCCTGTAGACGGGCAATTGCCGGTCCAACCAATAATTTCGGTTCGAAATTTTGATTCTGGAATTTCTCGGCTGAAATATTCTTCCTAATTATATCGGGAATTTCGCCTGATTGGTACTTTTATTTTGCTTGTTGTCAATGGTGACGTTTCACCCGTCATAAGAGATTTGTATTAATTCCCCTACCACTTTTGAATGCCAAAAAAAAATTTATGGAGGTGACTAAAATCACAGTTTTTGTTGTGCTTTTCGGGTATAGTTTAATTACTGAACGTGCAGTTTGTACATTGTTCTATGTCATGAGTTTTTACAACTTTTTTTCTCTGCTCAGAGCAAACCAAGGGAAACCTTGGGACGCAGAGCAACGGGACTAAGATTAAACGCTTTCATGTCCGCCGAGCCACCAGAGATATTTTCTGGTGGCTTTTTATATTGGTCAAGGCAAGGAGGTTGACGTATGCTGAAAAAAATGATAGTTTCACTCTCACTGTTGACTCTGTTCATGATCGTCCAGTCTGGATGCGGTGGAGGCGGTTCGCCAACATACTCATCAGCCAGCTATGGAACGGCGACGCTCTCCTGGAGCCGTGCGACGACGTACACAGACGGTTCCGCTCTTACACCTGCCGGATACAAAATCTACTACGGGACGACATCGGGAACATATTCTCAATATAAACAGATTCCGGTCGCATCACTGAGCAATCCAAACTCACCAAGCTATACGCTCTCCCTTCCGCGAGGCGCCACCTATTATTTCGCCATTGTAGTATACGATACATCAAATGTCGAGAGTTCGTTATCGACTGAAGTAAGCAAAACCGTCCGCTAGCCTGATAACCGTACTTGAGGAGACAGCACTATGAAAACAATTTTAAAGAATAAACCGGTATATTGCTTCTTATTGGGATTGGTTCTGAGCCTCACTTCAGCCATTTTTCTATGCAGCTCAGCCCAGGCGGATCCGATCCTGCTTTTTTCTGATCTCAACTGGGGCCCGAAAACCGGCTGGGAAGGTTCTGCAACCAAAGGCGCTGCAGTCACCATCTGGGGGAAAAATCTCGGCAGCAGCCGGGGCTCCAGCTATGTCACCGTAAACGGAGCGCAACTCACGAGCGCTTCAGACTATGCCGAGTGGGGCGCAACCGGACCCGCAAGAGGCCTTGAGAGAATAACCTTCTGGGTCCCCAGTACCGCCTCAAACGGCGATGGCCAAATTACCGTTACTGTGGGCGGTGCTACATCGAATTCACTCGCGTTTACCGTGATGACCGGAACAATATACTTTATTTCCGTGACCGACGGGAGCAACAGCTACAACGGGTCATACTCAACCCGCACAGGCCACACGGGGAGCGACGGGCCATTCAAGGATATTGACATGTTCAATCCGAGCTACAATCCGCAGGGAAGCACCGGTTCATATATCATCTATGTGCGGGGTGGAACCTATACCAAAACAGACCGTGTGAATGACCCGAATGCTTTTGTCGCCTTGCGAGGACCCTACGGATCATCATCAAGCAGACATGCATTAATCGGTTATCCGGCGGAAACACCACAATTGACCACGACAAACGCCGCTGGTATAAACTGGAACGCTGATTACAGTCCTTATGGCAGAAACTCTTACTTCACTTTTGCCAAATTATCAGGGTATGGCGGTACAACTGCATTTGATTCACTGGGAGATTATAATAGATTCATCGGCAACACGCTGCAGGAGTATCTTGCGGAAGCATGGTCCGGCGTCATATGGGCGACCGCCTCTCAGCAAGTATCCATTTACGGCAATTACTTCAACCATATCGGCTATGATTCCTATAAACACAATATTTATCTTAAAGCGCAGGCCGGATACACCGGCGACCGCAGCGTTCAGTATGTAAACATCGGATATAATGAATTCAATAATCCGGTGGCCGGCACCGACAGCAGAGGAGGGGCAATCTTTATAAGCCGCAACAGCGATGCAGGCTCATATACCACAAACAACATTTACATCTATGACAACTATTTTCACGACGGAAACATGGAATTCATTTATATCGGCGATAACGTCAATATTGGCGATGTCTATATCTACAACAATATCTTTAAGGGCGGAACGAATACAAACGGCGGCGCCATATCCTTCGCCGGTGGCACCAACAACGTCTACCTGTATAACAACGTGTTCTATCAGACCGGATCCGGGGCAGGTGCTTTGCTCTCCGGTTTTGACACAGGAGGTCCTCTCAACTCAAGGGTGTACTCCCGCAACAACATCTTTTATTCAAACTCTTCGTCCATAAACTATCTTTACTGGGACGGCGCAAGCAAAGGCGCACAGTTCAATTCAGATCACGATCTCTTCTATAATGGCGGCAGCCTTCCGTCGGGAAGCGGCATCACCGTGACAAACGCCGTGACAGGCAATCCCTTGTTTTACGCTCCGGCAAGCGGTAGTTTTACCCTGCAAACCGGCAGTCCGGCAATCAACAGCGGAACATCCTCTGTCAGTTCCGTGGTGACAGCCGATTATGATGGAGCCGTGCGTCCCCAAGACTCCGTTTACGATATAGGCGCCTATGAAACCAGCGGGAGCGTCACCACTCCTCCACCGACAACGACTTATACTGTAGGTGGTTCGCTGACCAGTCTGAGCGGAACAATCGCTATTCAAAACAATGGAACTGATACGCTGAGCCTCAGCGCAAATGGCGTATTTACATTCCCCACAGCCGTGAGCAATGGCTCTACGTATTCGGTGACAATTCTCACGCAGCCTTCGGGGCAGACATGCACAGTATCGAATAGTTCCGGCACAATAAACGGTTCCAACATCACCAATGTCCAGATTGCGTGTGTAAGTACGTATACTGTCGGCGGTACGATAAGCGGCTTGAGTGGCGGCACCGTTACGATTCAAAACAACGGTACTGACACGCTGGCCCGCGCCGCAAACGGAACATATACATTTTCACATGCCCTTACAAACGGCTCTTCCTATTCAGTCCTCGTCACCAACAACCCTTCAGGCCAGACCTGCACGGTATCGAATGGATCAGGCGTCATCTCCGGCGCTAATGTAACGACCGTAGGGATCGCCTGCACCAATACTTCCACCCCAACCGTCAAGCCCACCACGGTAACGGGTGTCAGTGTTCGATAGCCGAGAACCATGCCAGTCCGGCATCCCACAGCACGGGATACCGGACTGGAAAATCACTAGGTACTTGCCTACGAAACGTTGTCAGTGGTAATCTGCGATATCATGGCGGCTTCCTTTATTGTGGACTCGGGAACAACATCCTTGAGCAGCCGCAAAATCTCTTTCGCATCATTTTTCTGAATTGACGCGTTCATCTGATTGATCTTGCCCATAAGATCCAGCGGTCCGGTTCCGTTTTGCTTCAGCATGGTTATTTTCTTGTTCTGAGTCGGAATAATTCCTTCACCCTTCCAGTAAAGGTCTTCGCTGAGTTTCTCTCCTGGCCGAAGCCCGGAAAATACAATATCAATATCTTTTCCAGGTTCGAGTCCGGAAAGTCGTACCAACTCGTGGGCAAGATCTACAATTTTAATCGGCTCGCCCATATCCAGCAGGAAAATTTCTCCGCCCTTTCCCATTGCACCGGCAGTCATGACCAACTGCACGGCCTCCGGAATGGCCATGAAATAGCGTGTAACATCCGGATGGGTAACCGTGATGGGGCCGCCTTTTGCAATCTGTTTTTTGAACAAAGGGATGACGCTTCCGTTGCTGCCGATGACGTTTCCAAACCTCACGGCAATAAATTTTGTCTGTTCAGCATTCATGCTCTGCACCGTCAGTTCGGCGATGCGTTTCGTGGTTCCCATGACATTCGCCGGATTGACGGCTTTGTCGGTGGATATCAAAACAAATTTTCCAACGTTGTTTTTAGCGGCAAGTTTTGCCAGATTCATGGTTCCGAGAACATTGTTCCGCACAGCTTCGATCGGCTCCCGCTCCATAAGGGGAACGTGTTTGTATGCCGCTGCATGATAAATAAGTTCCACCGCATGCCGCTGTAAAATGCCGTTCACTTTTTCCTCATCAAGGATGTCGCCAATAACAGGAAATATCGAAAGGCCCGGAAATTCTTTTCTGATATCAAGTTCAAGGTCATACAGGGTGTTTTCGTAGCGGTCATACAAGATCAACGTGCGAGGTTTGTATTCGGCCACCTGTCTGCAGAGCTCAGAACCGATGGAGCCGCCCGCTCCGGTTACCAGCACGGCTTTTCCCTTTATTTCCGACTCCATGTGCTTCCGATCGGATTCTCGGCAGAATTTTATGATTTTTCTGCCAAGGAGATCATCGTAGGCAACGTCTTTCAACTGACTGGTAATCGCTTTGCCTTCTATTAATTTCCCGAGGTTGGGTAATACCCGGATTTTTAACTGCGCCTCCTGCGCTATATTCGTGATTCTGACGATATCCTTGTAGCTTGATGAGGGAATTGCTATAAAAACTTCGTCAACCGAAAACTTCTTTGCCAGCTGGGGGATGTCCAAAGTATTCCCAAGGATCGGAGTCCCCTGGATATGAATTCCCTTCTTATAGGGATCATCATCCACAAATCCGACCGCGTGAATTCCCAGTTGGGAATTGTTTTTAATCTCGTTCAGGATCATGACGCCCGCCTTGCCGGCGCCGACGATCAATACATATTTCAAAATTTTGGTGGCCTTTGTGTTCTTGAGCTCGGAATAATACCGGATGATGAACCTGCTCCCACCAATGACCATCAAGTTGATAATGCCTTCCAGGATGAAAATCGATCTCGGAAATTCTTCTATCCGGTAAACAAACACCATCAGGGTGAGAAAAAGGAGTGACCCTGAAAGCACTGCTTTAAACGTATCAATCAGGTCCTGCATGCTCACAAATCGCCAGGAACCGGCGTGAATTTTGAAAAAATAGTACGTCACAATCCTGGAAATAAGCAGGAGCGGCAGGCATTTATAGAAAACCGCAAGCTCTTTGCCCGGTATCGCGAAATCAAAGCGTATGTTATACGCCGCGACATACGAAAAAGCGGAGAGCAGTAGCTGGGTCAGAATAATGAGCGTATTCCGATTTTGCAGAAGCACATTATTTGTGCTTTCACTCTCCCGTAGTTTTTTTAATAATTCCTGTATTTTTGTATTCATGGTTTCCTCCCTGCGTCAAATACGCATTCCCGAGCAGCTGCAGGCCGGAGAATCATATTGCGTGTCCGGTCGGGTTGACGTCTGCCGATGTATTATTTTCATCAA
>CAZYEF010000158.1:0-7066 GCA_964646375.1 uncultured Nitrospiraceae bacterium
CCGGTGAAATGAGCGGCCATCTCTTTTTCGCCGACCGGTATTTCGGCTACGATGACGCCATTTATGCCGCCTGCCGTCTGGTGGAAATTGTTAAAAAATTGAAATCCGCCGAAGGTGATGCTGCATCACTCAGCACTCTCATAGCGGACGTGCCGAAAACATATAATACTGCGGAAATACGGTTTGACTGCCCCGACACGATCAAATTCCAGGTTGTAGAAAAAGCAAAAGACATCTTTTCCCACGGACGGAATATTCCCCTGAAACCCAAAAATGTTATTACAGTTGACGGCGTTCGGGCTGTTTTCGAAAAAGGATGGGGTTTGATCCGGGCTTCAAACACGCAGCCGGTGCTGGTCATGCGTTTCGAAGCAGGCGACCCCGAAGCTTTGGCATCCATTAAGAATGCGATGGAGCAGCAGGTGCGCTTCATTGTCTCCAGTTTGCAGTAGCGACTCACCAAAACGCCTCACGATGCATTATCAACTGAAAATTATTGTTTAGTCGAACAAAGGCATTATACATTCATCCGGCAAACAACATGCCGGCAACCGGATCATTATTATGTCAAGGAAAGGAGTACCATCCATGGATTTAGGGAAAAAAATTGAAAACAAAACAGCAAAGGTGGGAGTCATCGGTCTCGGCTATGTAGGATTGCCTCTCGTGATGGCGTTCGAGAAGCAGGGTTTTACCGTCATAGGATTTGATCTTGATGAAAAGAAAGTGGTGTCGCTGAACGAAGGCAGGTCCTATATAAAGCACATCCCTTCCGAACATACTGCAGCTTTGAGAAAAAACAACCGTTTCAACGCAACAACGGATTTTTCCGTGCTCCGTGACGTGGATTGTATCATCATTTGCGTTCCCACGCCGCTGAACAAGCAGCGAGAACCGGATCTTTCCTATGTGTTCAACACGACAAAAACCATAGCGCAATATTTGCAAAAAGGACAGCTTATTTCTCTCGAATCGACGACTTATCCAGGCACGACCGACGAGGATATGCGGGCCATACTCGAAGAAACAGGCCTGAAGGCGGGGAAGGACTTCTATCTTGCGTTCTCACCTGAGCGTGAAGATCCGAACAACAAGGATTTTACCACCAGCACGATACCCAAGGTGGTCGGCGGATATACCCCGGATTGCCTGAAGTACGCGAACGCATTATACAGCGCGATTGTCGAAAAAACCGTGCCGGTGTCGTCGACCAAGGTGGCGGAATCGGCTAAACTGCTCGAAAACATATACCGGGCGGTCAATATCGCGCTGGTAAACGAGTTGAAAATCCTGTTCGACAGGATGGGAATCGACGTGTGTGAAGTTATTGAAGCAGCAAAAACAAAACCGTTCGGTTTTCAGGCGTTCTACCCAGGACCCGGACTCGGCGGCCATTGCATTCCCATCGACCCGTTTTATCTCACCTGGAAGGCGCGTGAATATGATTTCAACACCAAATTTATCGAGCTTGCTGGCGAAATCAATACGTCCATGCCATATTATGTCGTTGAAAAAGTCATTCACGCTCTGAATGAGAGAGGCAAAAGCATCAAATCATCAAAGATTCTGATTCTGGGGCTTGCTTATAAGAAGGATATTGATGATGTTCGTGAATCGCCGTCCTTGAAATTAATTGAGCTCCTTATGGAGCATGGCGCTGATGTTGATTATAACGATCCGTATGTGCCGCAGACGCACAAGATGCGCATGTATGATCTCAAAAAGAGTTCAGTTCCCTTGACGAAAGAATCACTGAAACAATACGATTGTGTCCTGATTTCTACGGACCATTCGTCTTACGACTATGAATTCATCATCCAGAACGCCGCACTGATTGTAGATAGCAGAAACGCTACAAGCAAAATCAAGAACTCCGGCAATGTTGTGCGGGCATAATTCAAGGACACGGTAAGAAAAAAACACACAAGGGCGTACACTGACACTGTACGCCCTTTTTTTGTCCATCTTTCGAAGCGCGTAAATCAGGGAGATGCACGAGGATGGTTTAAGGAATCGGGTTTGTTTTTTTTAGTTTGATGATCGGTGTGGAACTTTTCAGGATTTTATTCGCGAACTCGCTGAAGAATGCCTTTTTTTCTGCAAAGGACTGATCGGAATTGAGAAGATTTTCGAGTGATGCTATGAATTTTTTGAAGTCATCCTCGCTGTAGTGGTCTGAGTGCAGCAACTCGATGAAATGGGATATCTGCTCGCTCAGCTGGGAAGCAAGGTCATAATCATGCTTTGAAAAGGTCTCTGCTGTTTTTTTATTGTTCATGTTCAGAACTCCGATGACCCGGTCGCCTATTTTCAAGGGAAGCGTCATCAGTGACTTCGTGGTATATTGCGCGATGTTCGTTTTCGCAAAACGGGTGTCGTTTTCGATATTTTCAATGAACAGGGGTTTTCCTTCGAGCGCCACCCAGCCGGCGATTTTATCCCCCAATTTTATTCGGGTGCTCTTGATGATATCTTCGTCGAGTCCGACCGCGCTTTTTACCGTCAATTCATTGGTCAGATTATCACTGAGCATGACAGAACAGATATTGATGTCCAGCAGTTCGGAAATGAACTCCACAAACGAGTTCATGCTCTGATCAACATAGATGTCAATCGTCTGCTGGACGCTTTTGGGGATAGAAAGCGTTATCTGGCATTGGGCCCCGGCGTTGACGGCCGAAAGGTTCCAACGGTGCGTTTCAATGATGTTGCGGGCGAGATAGAGCTTCAGACGGTCTTCAGGGTGTTCAATCTGAAAAACATACCGCCGGTCTCCGAGGATGGAAAGAACCTCATTCGGCAGCTGACGGGACATGGAAATGGAAATGGTGACATGGCCGTTTTCCGCCGCCATAATTTCGACGGCGTCGCCGCGCTCGAGATACGGACAGACACCGGCAACCAGATTCGTGAAGAACTGGATTACCTTTATTCTGTCTCCTATGAGGTCGATACGGTTGCCGTGCATGTCCATGGTGAGGCTGATATCCTTGCGGGAGAGAAGGGTCGTCAGTGATTTGGTTTCGAGTACTTCCTTGAAGATATCACCGAGATTCAACACTGTTTTTCTGGTTATTCTGGCTTCATCTTCCAGACGGAGAAAGTTTAAAAGGTTTTCTACAATGGACACGAGCTTGTTCGTTTCTCCGGAAATGATTTCGTGAAATTCCTGTTGTTCGCTCTTCTCAATTGTCCCGCTGTTTTGCAGGAAATAAATGGCACCTTTGAGTGAGTTCAGGGGGGTCCTCAACTCGTGTGAAACGCGCGTAAGAAATTCAGTTTTTAAAATGTCTGTTGCAACCAGTTTTTTATTTATTTCTTCGAACTCGGCTGCTTTTGCTTTCAGCTGATTCAGCAGAAAAACGTTTTCCAGGGCGATTGCCGCATGGTTTGCGAGCGTCTTGAGAAGGTCGAATTCATCAATATTGAACGGGGTTCCGTCTTTTTTATCATTGATGTTCAGGAGGCCGAGCAGCTTGTTGTTGATGACGAGGGGACAGGAAATGAAGGAGTTTGTCTTGTAGCGATTGCGTCGAAAATGAACGAACTTGTTTTCTTTCTCAATATCCTCAATCAGCACAGGGGTTCTGTTTTTTGCAATTAAACCTGCAATGCCGGACCCGATTTTTATCCTGCTGCTGGTATCAATCCATGCATCCATTCCGCGCGATGCCAAAATGGACAGTTCCTCGCGCTCGGTCACCAGCAGAAGGGAACCCTTCTCAGCGCTGGTATAGTTGAGCGCGAAATCGAGCAGAAGGTTCGCTATGGTATTGATATTGTCTGATATGACAATGGCGCTGGAAAGATCCTGAAGAATAGAAAATTTTTTCTTGTAAATATCTGTTTTTTCCACCTGGGCCTGCTCCGCTGCGGGAAGAAAGTGCGCTGTTCGGAATGGAACCGCACGGCTTTTCTCCCTGTTTCACTAATTGATCACTGGAGTTCCTTTAGTCTTTTATAAAAAGTTTTTCGCGAAATGCCGAGTTGACGGGCCGCTTTTGATATATTCCCGCTGCACATGAGCAATGCGTCTTTTATTGCCTGATGCTCGATAACTTTGAGCGTTTTTGCCTTTTCAATGCTCTTTTCCCTGTCGCAATGGACAAGAAATTCCTCCGGCAGTTCCTGTAGTGTTATGCGATCGCTTTGCGCCAGAACAACCGCCCTCTCAATGATGTTTTTCAACTGCCGCACATTTCCCGGCCAATCATAATTCAGGAAGACCTTTTTCACGTCATCAGTGATCATAAACGGTCTGTTTTCCCGCAGGGAAAAACTGTTCAGAAATTCCGCCGCCAGCAGAGGGATATCCTGTTTCCGTTCACGAAGCGGCGGTACTTCAATTTGAATCACGTTGATTCTATAGTAGAGGTCCTCTCTGAACCGCCCCTCCCTGACTTCTTTCTTCAACTCCCTGTTTGTCGAAGATATAAGCCTGAAATTGACTTTGAATTTTTTGTTTGCACCAAGCCGCTCCACCTCTCGCTCCTGCAGCACTCGTAATAGCTTTGCCTGAACGGAAAGATCCAGTTCGCCGATTTCATCGAGAAAAATCGTTCCTTCCGCAGCCTCTTCAAATTTGCCGGCACGGGCCATGGAGGCGCCTGTAAACGCCCCTTTCTCAAATCCGAACAGTTCTGATTCCATGAGATCCTTGGGGATGGCGGCGCAGTTTAGGGCGACAAACGGTTTCTGGGCTCGTTTGCCGAGATAATGAAGATTGGCCGCTATCATTTCTTTTCCCGTCCCGGTCTCCCCCTGGATGAGAACGCTGCTTTCCGTATCCTTGACCGTATCAATAGTTTTTGTGATTTCGATAATGGCGGGCGTTTTGCCGATGATGGAGTATGTTTTGTCCTCTCGTGCTGAGTTTTTTTTGAGGAGCGCAAATTCCTTTTTTACTTTGTGTTGTTCCACTGCACGCGCGAGAACGCTCTTGAGCTGAGCGTAGTCGGGAGGTTTGATGAAATAATGATAGGCGCCGCTTCGCATGGCATCCACTGCCGATTCAACAGTGCCGTATGCGGTAAGAAACATCACCGGCATATCGGGATAATGCGCGG
Source organism: uncultured Nitrospiraceae bacterium (assembly GCA_964646375.1). GTDB lineage: Bacteria > Nitrospirota > UBA9217 > UBA9217 > UBA9217 > JBAZLV01. Next base: position 5,067 of record CAZYEF010000158.1, read on the forward strand.
AAACGTACTCGAAAAGCTGAAATCCATCCTTGGAGGGCATTTTCAAATCGGTAATAACCGCGTCCACGTCGTGACCGCGGATGATGGCTATTGCGCCGTCCACATCTGATGCGCCGAAGACGTGATAGCCTTCCTCTTTTAAAATCATGGAGAGGACTCTGACAGCGTTCGGCTCATCATCGACAATCAGCACTTGATTGCAGTCTTTCACGTCAGTTCCCTTGCGACATGCTGACACGGCACAAACAGTGTTATTATTGTGCCGACATCTTTCTTGCTGTCTATCTCGATGTGACCGCCATAGTGCCTGAGAATTTCATAGGTGATAAACAGGCCGAACCCCTTTCCAGTATTTGCGCCGTCCGAATTGAGTTCGTCCAGTTTCTTGCCGGAAATCCCGGGGCCGGTATCGGCAATGGATATCACGACATAGTATTTTCCGCTCCGTTCCGTCGTGAATGTTTTGATGGAAAGCCGCCCCCCTCCCTGCATCGCTTCGATTGCATTGTTGATGACATTCAGAATCGCCTGCTCCAGATGAAACGAGTTAATGGTTATCGGGGGAACATTGCCGAACTCATAACTTGATTGAATATTTTTGGTATATATTTGCAGCGAGGTAAAAATCTCTATCTTCTTCAGCAGCGAGTTGATGTCGGTTTCGATGACCTCTGTTTCGGATACGGAGGAACTCAGAAATTTTGAGATAAAAATTTCAAGACGCGATATCTCTTCTTCCATGATCTTGGTGAATTCGACCAGGGTGTCTTCCCCGGAGTACTTTTCCCGCAGGTAAACAACTGCCCCCTTGATGGCGTTTAACGGATTCCGTACTCCATGAGCGAGTGTGGAGGCGATTTTCCCGATATCGATAAGTTTTTTCGACTGGCGCAGTTTTTTTGCCACGCCGCATGTCGAATGGGGCTGTATGATGACTTTCAGCCGGGTGAGTTTTTTTGCAGGAGATTTCAGCGGCCTGATTCTTATGTCCGCCTTCAGGCTGCCGTACAGGCATTGAAAAGAGTAGTTTTTAAGGGCAAGTGCTTTTCCGTCCCGGATGACCCGGGAAAGCGCGTCTTTATTCTTGATGGTTATCCGCGGAAAGACATCGTAGTACTTGTTGCCGAGAATAGAAGCTGCCGGTTGCCCGGTAAACTCGGCAATTTCCTGTTCCCATGTACAGATGCGTAATTGTTTATCAGTGCAAAAAAAAAGTTTTTCCATTATTAATTGGTTGTTATTGATGTCACATCTTTTTATTCATAATCGTTGTCCCGACAGTCTGCGCGTCTAACCTTCAACACGTTGAAAACAGGTATAACACTTTTATTATACAAGACTGTTTATTATACTGCAATGACGTACTATTGTCCATACCGAGAAATGGTGATTGATAAAAAAAAACAGCTTAATTTTTGTTATTATGGCGAAAGAATCAGAAAAAATCAAATGTTTTAGATAGTTAGGGGAGAAGAGTCTTGTAATTTCAAAATAACTGCGGCTAAAACAGCTGATTATATGACTCGCGTGTACAGAAGCAGACGTAGGTACAGCGGAAACGATTTTTATTGTGAGGGGATGTCTTTCATGATTTGGCCCAGAATGAAATTTCTGAGCAGTTCCCTGTCTGTGGCGGATATATCAACGAATTTCATGGCCATTCCTGGTTCTTTGAAGACCCCGGGATTCATGGCGATGCTGCGTAAAACAGTTGCTTTCAATTTAACAGGGATGGAATGAATCATAATGGTGACCGACAGTATAGAGCCGACGGACCGGGGAGTCAGAGTCCGCACAAAAATTCCATCTTCTGAAAGAGCCGATATGTACTCCGTTCCAATGGTGCCGTTGACAGGCGCCCCACCCACCCTGACGGGCAGCAGCGTCCGCAGTCGGATATGCCTTCGGGGCGTCAATTCCGTTGCTTGCTGGATAGCACTGTAAAGTGCGCCCGGATCAGCAGGTTTCTTCAGGATGGCAGAGCATCCCGATGCCCTGCA
>CAZYEF010000159.1:0-7059 GCA_964646375.1 uncultured Nitrospiraceae bacterium
CTATGACCTTTGAACCACCGGTTAGATGAACATGGCTGTCAATAAAACCCGGCATTACAAAGCGAGTGGACAGGTCAATTATCGTCGCGCCTTCCGGCTTGGAGATGTTTTTACCTATTTCGGTTATTTTGCCGTTTACAACAGCGGCTTCAGCGTACCCCAGCGGTTCATTCGCTATGCCATCCCAGTAATTCCCCATCTTGATAATAGTGGTTTGGTTCTGTGCCGCTGCCGCGAAGCAGGTGACGGATGCCGTAATGAACATCACAAATATTCCAGCAAGAATTCGTTTCATTTTCGTCCTTTCTGAATGTTAAATTTTTACTCAAACACTTGGAGAATAAAACTGCTCAGATAGTCATGTTAATTTTGATCCAATTTCCATTATTCAGCAAATGGCGGATAGGGTAGAGTTCAACGAAACCAGACCTGCTGTTAGTGCCTATTTACTACGCTCCAGTCTCGTCGGTTTTTTATAATCACGCAATACGACAAACAAAAGCTCTTCGCCTCTGAATACAAAACCATAATCCTGCCAACCGGCATGCTGGCCATTTTTGCCTTGTGCATTGATCGTTGCGATAATACACCAGCCATCTGTATATTCTGTCCCATCTTTTGAAGCATGACATTGGATTGGTGTATCAATTTTCTGATACTGAATCGAATGCGGGGAGGGCAGGTTTTTATTGAAATATTCCTTGATTTTCGTTTCGTACTGAATGGGTTTTGCACCGTAGGTGATGATATTTTGTTGAGTTATTTTTTCTGTTGCGCACCCCGTGAATACCAGCGCGCAAACAATAAACAGGTATTTCATAGGTTTCATTCTTTGCTCTTAAGCCAGGCTCGAGCGGCATCGATATCGGTAAAACTTTTTATTCTTAGTCCGACATTATATCCCGTCGTTTCAAGAAACGACTGGTAGTCTTCATGTTCTGGGAGATCCACAACGGCAGTGGCTATTCTTGGCCTGCCGGGAGGATAAGTTCTTACCCCATAATAGGCTTCTGCAATGCCAAAACGTCCTTTCAAAGGACGGACATCAATCAATAGCGCCTTGGCATTCAGTGACCATGCGATATCGCGTACTTCATCCCGAAGTTTTTTTACAGCATTAGATGTTACTTCGCCTGTGATGACAATCTCAGTGATGTCATCTTTCACAGAGGTTAAGAGTTGATAATCTTTTTTTGTTTCCATTTATCCCTTCCTAGGTAATGCCGATAGCTATCAGGTCCTACAGCTATTATGGCTAACGCGCGGGTCACACGCCGATTTTGGCGCGTCGCAGTCGAGGCGCAGGTTAATTACTGTCGTTTGTCATTTAAATTTCACTTGCCTGATCATAGTTTGAACTTTATCAAAAACGTCATTATTACCATCCGTAGGTTTCGAAATGTAAAAAAAAATAAAATTACTTCCTCTTACGACAGACCAGTATTTTTCGACAGTTAGGATGCAGTCCTTATTATTTTTTTCAAAATACAAGGCCATGTTATTTCCAATACTCGTTTCGACAATTTCTGTTGGCTTGCCGTTACAGCTTGTTTTTCTTTCCCGTAAGACGTTAGTAGCGGCATAAAGAGCGGATTTCATGTAATGCTTTGTTATAATCTTACTATCTTCGCCTGTGATAACTAGGAGTATGGATTTTTTTCGCTCTTTGTCTGGCTCAATGTATGCATAAGTGAAGTCGATTTCATTTCTCTCAGATTTAATCTGAAGTAGTTTAATATCTTCCGGAAAATTTAGAATAAATAAATCAGTTTCCAAAATAGCGGATGGTTGTTTTGCGTGGGCAACTGAGCAGGTTAAAGGTATAACCAAGAACAGGATGATCTTAATCAGTTTGCGGGTCATTTTATTCTCCTGACTAACGCGTGATGAGAGACCGCGCTTCTCAGCGGTTCCTTTCGATCCTCATGTTCGAATCATCATCTGCTCGTTTTATTAATGGCATTTCATCGGTGACAAGACAGTCTTATTTCATTTTTACGTGTTTAACAGACAAAGATACCATCGTCAGCCACTTAACAGCATTGCCAGATTGGGTCTTGTTGTCTTGGGCACAGTCCTTATTTTCGAAGAATAGAACACACGACCTGCCTTTCTTCTTTCTTGCACTCGGATATATGATGCCTTTGATGGAATCGTTGCCGTGAGCTCTCTGTCAAGTAGGCAGTTTGAAAGTAGAGATTCTGGTGTTACAACAACGATGTACCCATGATTTTTATAAAAAAAGATATTCTATTAGAACCTATCTCAAAATCGTTTAAGCAAGATGCAAATGGAGGCCAGTTGAACAAAGCCGAGGAAATTTGTCATATAGTATTCCCAGCGAACAACAAGACGACGTTGCCAATGAAGCCACGACCAGAAGCGTTCAACGATCCAGCGACGCTTGTATCGACAAAGCTTTCTACCGTCTTGCGTCGGCAGAAGAACGCGATTCTTTTTATGCGGCGCGATCATCTCTACGCCGTCGTTCTTCAGATCATCGTCGAGGCGATCGCTGTCATAGGCTTTGTCGCCGATCAGTTTCTCCGGCTTTGCTTCGATCATATAAAAGTCAAAGGTCAATTGAACAAGCGTCACTTCATGGTGATTGGCAGCATGCGTGGTAATCGCCAGCGGCAGTCCATTGCGATCCACAATTCCCATGATTTTCAAGCCTTTTCCGCGCTTTGTAGGGCCGATACCGTCTCCGCCACCCTTGGCAGGAGAGAAGGTTGCATCAATAAAGCTTTCACGCTCGTCGATTATGCCCGCTTCGCGCAGGGTGTTTGCTAACTGGCAGAGAACATCACGGAGCACATCGTTTCTGCACCAGTGTTGAAATCGGCGATGAACGGTTTTGTAGTTCGGGTAGCATTGCGGAAGCATGTGCCACTGCGCTCCTGTGTTCAGGATCCAGAGCACACCTTCGAGGACTTGACGCGTGGAGATTGGCTTGCGACCTGGACGGCCATCGGGAATATTTTCTTCCGGGAAATGTTCCCGGATTCGTTCCCATTGTTCATCTGTGAGACGCAATGCCATGCCCGATAATAACAGATTTATTGTAGTTCACAAGAAAAAATCAATTTTGAGATAGATTCTAGAAAGAAAAAAATCTCCGTTGATAAATAGGCTTGACATCAAATTTAAAGAACTGTATCCTGTAACGCGTTAATTAAAATTAACGCGTTAAGTATGGATATTAAAGAGCGTCGTCTTCAGCATAAAAAACTTTTCCGAGAAGAAATACTTACAGCGGCGAGGGAATTATTTGCGCATGAAGGATACTATGGCTTTTCTATGCGTAAACTGTCTGCTATGATTGACCATTCTCCTACTACTATTTATCTCTATTTTCGTGACAAAGATGACTTGCTATATAATATCTGCGAAGATCTTTATTTGTCGCTCCTGAATACAATAACCGAAATTCGCAAATCTGAACCTAATCCGCGAGAGGCACTTCGAATCGTTCTGCATGAATATATTACTTTCGGTTTGTCTAAACCAGATCATTATAAAGTAGTTTTTTTTACTAACCCCTCAATCTATGGCACACCAGATGACTTTATGAAGCAGGATACGATGGGCCGGCGAGGATATCTCTGCTTGCAAGAATTAGTAGCAGAATGCATAAAGAATGGTTTTCTGGCTCGTGGCGATCCCAATGTGCTTACCCAAGTGTTCTGGTCTGCTGTGCACGGTCTGGTTACTGCTATCATCCTTACCAAAGATTTTCCCATGGCAGATTCCAATATCCTAGCAGAGACAATGGTGAATGGCCTCTTAGCAGGTCATAAAGCATAGCTTGCTATTGCACAATCACAATAAAGTATTTTTTTGAGGTTTGGTTTATGCGTGACAAAAATAGGCGTCTATATGTCATTACTGGCGGAAAATCCAGCAATCAAATTAGTAGTACGAAATTCAACTTTATCCCCTGCGATACAACACTTGAAAAAGCATGTGCTCTGTTGTCCTCACTGCAAAAAGAAGATGGACATTGGGTATTTGAACTGGAAGCAGATGTAACAATTCCAGCAGAATATGTTATGTTGCAACGTTTTCTTGGACGTCCGATAGAGAGAGAGATACGTGATAGGCTAACGGCATATTTACTAGAACGGCAGCTACCAGACGGAGGATGGCCGCTCTATGCAGTTGATGGTAATGCTAACCTGAGTACATCGGTGAAAGCTTATTTTGCTCTTAAAATTCTTGGACATGATAAAAATGAATCTTACATGATTAAAGCTCGACAGCTAATTTTAGCTCTTGGAGGGGCTGAACGCTGCAATGTTTTTACTAGAATCTCGTTGGCAATTTTTGGACAGATACCGTGGCATACACCACCAGCTATGCCGGTAGAGATCATTCTGTTGCCACGTTGGTTTTTTTTTCATCTCAACAAGGTATCCTACTGGTCGCGCACAGTAATAGCGCCTCTCTTAATACTGTACGCTCAACAACCAGTTTCCAAACTGCGACCTGAAGAATGTATGACTGAACTTTTCATAATATCTCCAGAAACCCTTTGTAACCTTGATAGATTTCGACCACGTGCTTGGCGAAAAAATTTTTTTATTATCATCGACCGGATTCTCAAAAGGAGTGTGCATCTCATACCTGAGTTTATTAATAGAAGAGCCAAGAAAAAAGCAGAACGCTGGACTCGTGAACGTATGCAGGGCGATGGTGGTATTGGTGCAATATTCCCTGCGATGGCCAATGCTGTTATGGCACTGAAAGTTCTTGGTTGTCAGGATGACGATTCTGATTTTACGCGTGGAATAGCGGCAATTGATGATTTGCTGATGCATCGCATCCCAAAACAAAGTAACCTTTATAACAGCGAGATGCAAACATATTGTTTTGATCGGTCATCTGCAGTACCAGAAATATTTCCTCGTAATAACGCGACAACAGCGCGTAATGAAGCAGTAACTCTCTGTCAACCCTGCTCTTCACCAGTATGGGACACCTGTATGAGCCTTACCGCTTTGATGGAATCAGATTATGGACAAAAATCATTTTCTGCTGATAAGACTATGCGCTGGCTTTTTGACCGGCAAATTACTGCTCACGGTGACTGGTCGACATATTCTCCTAAGCTTGAGGGTGGAGGATGGGCTTTCCAGTATGAAAATACACGTTACCCAGATTTGGACGACACTTCAAAAGTATTGATGAGCCTTTTCCGGGCTGGCGCTCTCAATCAAGAACAATATCAGGATAAGATCAATCGTGCAGTTAGATGGGTAATTGGCATGCAGAACTCTGATGGTGGCTGGGGTGCCTTTGACAAAGACAACAACCGGCTATATCTGAACGACATCCCTTTTGCAGACCATGGGGCTCTCCTCGATCCAAGTACCTCGGATGTGACAGGAAGATGTATCGAGATGCTGGGTATGTTGGGATACAGCAAAGATTTTCCTCCTATTGCACGCGGGATCAAGTTTATTCGCAAAAATCAGGAAAATTTTGGCGGCTGGTTTGGTCGCTGGGGAGTAAATTATATCTACGGAACGTGGTCGGTATTGTCAGGACTTAAACAAACTGGCGAAGATATGCGACAATTTTACGTTAGGAAGTCAGTCGCATGGTTAGCGCATCACCAGAATCCCGATGGCGGTTGGGGAGAAAGTTGCGCGAGTTATGACAATCCTTCATTGGCTGGCATGGGTGCTAGTACGGCTTCTCAGACTGCATGGGCATTATTGGCACTCATGGCGGCAGGAGAGGTTGATAGCTTGTCAGTGCAGCGAGGTGTAGAATACCTTGTCAAACATTTTACGCCTAATATTGGTTGGGAAGAATCATATTTTACAGGTACGGGATTTCCACGGGTTTTTTATCTGCGCTACCATGGCTATAGCCTTTATTTTCCTATTTGGGCTTTAGGGGTATATCATCGCAAAAAAAATGGTATGAATACAGTGCAAGAAAGTGTACAAGGTAAGGGATGCAAAGCAACCGAGAGCATGCTTGCCGAGTAAAATAGATAAGAAATAAAAAAGAACCGGGTTTCTTTTTAGAACTACACGCACTGCGTCCCGAGCAAAACGATCAAAGAGTTGAAAAGCCCGCTGGATTTCTGACGTGGCTGTTCACATTATTTTTCCACAACCAGCGACACCCACTTCCCGTCCGGATATTTCTCGAGAATTCTGAATCTCGCTTTTCCCATTGCTTCGACTACTTCATCTTTTTGTTCCGCAAGTATTCCAGAGAGGAATGCTATTCCATTTTTCTTTACATGGTCGAAGAGGGCAGGGGCGAGTTCGATGAGAAGTCCCGAGATGAGGTTTGCTGCGATGACATCGTATTCATTGCGCGTGTCCGCAAGGGTGCCGCACATGACCTCGATATCGGTTGTATCATTGGTTTTGCAATTTTCCTGTGTTGCTTCAACAGCAAGAGGATCATTGTCAATCGCGAGAATGTTTCGGTATCCGAGTTTTGAAGCGGCGATGGCAAGAAGCCCAGTGCCGGTGCCGAGATCAAGAAACGAGTTTTTGTTTGTTTCCTTCGCGTACTTTTCCATGAGCACAAGGCAGGACCGCGTTGTTTCGTGATGGCCGGTTCCAAAAGCCATTCCCGGATCGATTATAAGATTGATGCGGTCGTCTTTCGGTTTTTCCCATGGCGGCAGAATGGTAAACCGTTTTCCTACATCAATAGGCTGGAAACTTTTTTTCCAGGATTCGTTCCAGTCCTGGCCTTGAATCTCCTTAAGTGTAAAGCTTAAGGAGGTCGCATGTCCTGCTTTTTCGTGCAGTTCCTGGAAGAGCAAAAGCTGGCTTTTTATTGTTTTAATATCAATGGTTTCAGGAAAGTAGGCGGTGATGCTGTCATTGTTTTCGATTACTCCGAGGCAGCCGGCTTCGGTCAGGGATGTGATAAGCTGTTCTTGAAATGGTGCTGCTATACTGATTACGAGTTCATGATATGTCATGTTGAAGAAATCCTTTCGTTTATCATCAGAAAGCATTGTAACTGTTCAGGTGAAAGGGTGTCAATCAGGATTGTGCATATCTGGAATTTTTTTCGGAAAAT
>CAZYEF010000160.1:0-6968 GCA_964646375.1 uncultured Nitrospiraceae bacterium
GCTACTATGATCCCATGGAGGGGAGGTTTATTCAAAAAGACCCGATTGGCTTCAAAGGCGGGATCAATGTCTACACATATACCGAGAATAACCCAATAAACAGGGTTGATCCAACCGGTTTGAAGTCATTGAAAGACTATTATGACGAATTTAAGAAAGTGAAAAGTATTTACGAAAGCTGCAAAGATTTATTCAAAAATGGGAAGTTAACTTGTGAATGCGGAGATATAGATAAATGTTTTGAATGCACAAAGGCAATTTGTGAGATGTATGGTCCAGTTGGCACACCCAATTTCGGTGCTTGCTATTATCCACTGAAAAATGCTTGTTCAGTCTGCCTAAAGAATTAATGCTATGAAAAACAACGTTCAAAAAATAGGAATAGCATTGATTATTGGTAGCATCTGTAGATATGTATTCTTTATTGCTTACGGTTATTTGTCATATCTCATTGTAAGATTTGGGATAGAAAAATACGTTATCATGTGGTTTCCAAAGGCGTTTAGTTCAATCATTTACACTTTTGTAAATCTTGTTGTGACATCGGTTGTTATATTTATATCAGTCTTTATTCCAGCTATTATTTTTGGATATGTTGTGAGGAAAACTAGAAAATTGCATATATTATGTAGTGTATTCTCTTTTATTGGGATAATTTGTTTTGATATATTTTACTATGTTATTGTGCTTAAAGATGCCGCGCTAATGATCAACAATTATTTGCCAGTTTGGTATGGAATCTTAATAGGTTTTATATGGATAGTTTTATTCTATATGCTATATTCCTTTGGAAATCGATTAGGGTGCAAATGGCAAAGAAGTAGGTGTCAGTCCCTGAAATGAGACAAACTGAAGTTAACAAAATCGCCGTGATCCCGGATAGGGTCCGCATACGGTGTCACCCATTAGTTTTGCCCCCTGACGCTAGGGCCAAATACCAAGCTGCCGAAGATCAGGCATATTCCTGATGGCAACATCTCCCTGACCCGGTTTATCAGAAGCGACAGAAAGCTCGATATTTTCGGCGAGAAATTCGAAGTCTCCAGTGATCTTACCTACTCCTATGTAAGAGCCATGATAGTAACTGAAATCCATGCGTTGCAGGTGTATCTCGGTGACGAGCTTGTCAAGGTCTTTGAATACCGCCTGCCACCAGAGATTTGCTCATGAAGGTCTGGTTATTTTAGGCCCATCGGGTAACCCATGTCCTGAGACTTTTTACCCTTAGGCATGGGTTACCGATGTCCTGACATTTGTCAGTCATCTGTTGACACGCCCTTCAATTGTCCTGCCCGGTTTCGGATCAAACTGCGAAGCAATCATTTCTGCAAACAATCGAGACCCCTTGTCGGTATAATGCACATTATCGCCAAAATATTCCTTTGATTTAGGAAGTTTCGCGGCAATGTCGACCGCGGTGGCGCCCTTTTCCCGAGATGTGCTGACTATTACTTCATTGGCCTTGCTGAAGGCATCCTTCATGCCGTTGAATGAAAAGTTGATGGCGAAACGACGATTATCCAGCATTATCTCGGGATATTGTGCAATTGTCTCGTCACTGATCATGTAAGGATAGGTGCAGACAATGACCCTTGCGTGATGAGCCATGATCATGTCGATTACATGCTCAAGGTCGTGTCTGAATCTCTGCAAATCAGTATCCGGAACGGTGTCAAATGGTTTTTTGCCCTTGAGTTCGCTTGACTCGAGTTCGTTCACCTGCCTTGAATTACTCAGAATTTGATACTTTTTCAATAGGGCTGGAGCGTGTTCGGCCATCATTTGTTTCGCAATTTGCTTGGTTTTTGCGAGACAGCGAAACGTAGGCGTTAGCCGCTCTTTTATTGAGATGCCCTGAACTGCCGCCGTGGTTTTCCGTTTGTTCGTTTTCGTCGTGGTGTCCCTCTTCTGTTGCGCAATCATAAGGAGGGGGCTTGCCACCACTACAACGACATCTGGCGCTAAAGGGAATACATGCCTGTCCAAGTAAGTGGGATAACCATTCAAAGGCAGGCCTACCACCGAAGAGTTGATCACTTCATAGCGCGCCGGTAAAAGCCCCCTAAGTTGCGCAGGCCACTCTTTGCCCGGGCTTTCATAGAGTCCATACGTCTCGGATGCCCCCATGCAGACCACTCGGGATATCCCAATCCGTTTACTCGTGGTGATGTCTGGACCGCGGAAACCGAGGTGGTTGTTTCGCCATTTTTCAAATTGTGCGTTTGGAACATTTTGGCCTTTGAATCTCAGGATATTCGAGGAGTACTCTCCAAAGAGCGGTGCGTCAAACCGTAAAAATTGTTCGATACGAGTGCAGAGCTCGACGGTCATGCAGAAGATGACCGCTGAGACCACAAATCCTGCGAGACGCTTCCAGTTAGGACTTGATTTAGAAATGTCGCGCCATTTCTGCAAACAAATCACGGACACTGTCCTTTCCCTCGATAAATTTCCTCATGATACATATGTAGCCATTTAATATGAATCAACAAACTATGGTAATGATGCCATTGTTAAAAAATGGTATAGATGAAGCTTGTGGCTGCTACTCCACAAAACATCATAAGATACAACATAATACTTGTAAAAAATACTGAAATTGAATTTAATAGTAGACATCTTATATGTAAATTGTTTTGATGCATTACTACTTTATACCGATGCACTATTTTGTGCAGATGTAATAAGCATATGGCAAATATTATTACAAATATATATTCTGAGTTTTCTGGCCAAAATTTGACCAATGAAAAATATTGATTTGTATTTACAAAAGATGAAATCATTGTCATGGCATCTCTGATGCTTCTGCATCTAAAAAATATCCATGAAAAGCTCACTAAGTTGAAGATAATAAACACCTGATACCATTTCAGCCATCGTGATTTTTCGACTTTCAATAGTTTGTATAGTTTTTTCTGGTATGGTTTGTAGTATACGGACGATGCCAAATAGATGCCGTGTAATAGCCCCCAGATGACAAAGCCCCAGGTTGCGCCATGCCAAATGCCGGATATGACAAAGGTTACCAACAGCGCAAGGGCAGTTCCTGCCCGCCCCCGATCACGCCATCCCATCTGTAACGGCTTGAAGATGTAGTCCAGTATCCAGCGTGAGAAGGAAATATGCCAGCGGCGCCAAAAGTCGGCAATTGAGGTGGCAAGATAGGGATTGTTAAAGTTTTCGGTCAGGTTGATGCCGAATATTCGCCCCACTCCACGGGCCATGTCAGTGTAGCCCGAAAAGTCGAAATAGATCTGGAAGGCATAGAAATAGACACCTATCAGAAGCGGCAGTCCGGTGTAGTCGTGGACATTATTGAATACCTGATCGGCATAGAGGGCAAAACGATCGGCAATGACAACCTTCCTGAACAGGCCCCAGATAAACAGAAGCATGCCGGAACGTATCGCGTCATAATCCAGTTGGTAAGGCCGCCCTAACTGTGGAAGCAGATCTCCGGCCCGTTCAATAGGTCCCTGGAGCAGTTTCGGGAAGAATGCTAAGTAGAGGGCGAAGCGGCCAAAGTGCCGTTCCGTTTCCTCTTCAATCTCAAGATAGATGTCAGCCATATAGGAGATGGCCTGGAAAGTGAAATAGGAGACGCCAATGCTGACCAGGGTCTTGGTTGTGGCGATGTTCAGGCCGAAGAGATTGTTACCCTGGACCTCGAGAAACGGAAGATATTTCATCACGGCAAGTATGGCGATACAGCTGGCGCAGCCGGTCCACAGCCAGCGTTTCCTGACGGATTCGATCTGCTGTGCGGCAATTCGAATCCCACAAGTATAGCTTATACCGGTTACTGTCAGCAGCACTGCCAGCAGATAGGGAGCCTTGAACGAGGCATAAAAGGCATAGCTTGCCGTAAGAAGCACCAGCCAGCGCCAGCGGTCGCTCGTCCAGTAGAATATCAGGTAGACGAGTGGCAAAAAGAGATAGAATTTTAAAGAGGTAAAGGTCATCAGTTGCCGGCAAGTTTTCGGTCGATATCAGCTATGAGGTCGCCAACATTTTTCTGCTTGAGCAATTCCTTCTTTGTAAACCGGATACCGAATTTTGCCTCTATCGTGATGATCAGATTGACGTGTGACAAGGAATCCCAGCCATCGACATCATTGGCGGTCATCTCGGGGTGAACGAGGATGCCGTCGTCATCAAATACCATCTGAAAAATCTGGTGCAATGTTTCCACTGTTGTCATCTCATGTCTCCAGTGTCGAGGTGTCGCCGGGGGCTTCACCCAGGTAGCGAGCCTTAAGAACCCGACGCATGATTTTGCCGCTCATGTTTTTGGGAATGCCGTCACAGAAGATGATTTCCTGTGGCGTGGCTATGCTGGATGCACGGTTGGATACATGCAGCCGAATCTTGATTTCCAGGTCCCTGTTGGGTTGGTAGCTGCTATGGAGGTGGATAAAGGCAACCACCTTTTCGAAGAGCAAATCGTCAGGTGCGCCGATGACTCCGGATTCGGCTACCTCTTCTACCTCCAGCAAGGCGTTTTCAATCTCAAACGGACTGATCAGGTGCCCGGCGGTGTTGATGACATCATCACTGCGCCCCATGAACCAGTAATAGCCGTCGCGATCTTTTCTGGCCGTGTCACCGGTGTAATACCAACCGTTCTTGAATTTCGATCTGTAGGCTGATTCGTTGTTCAGGTACATGATAAACATGGAAGGCCAGCCAGCCCTGACGCAGAGGTTTCCCCGTTCACCGTCCGGCAAGGGAGAGCCGTTGTCGGCAAGGATGGCGGCCTGTATGCCGTCAAACGGTTTTCCCATGGATCCGGGACGCACCTCAAGGCCGGGGCGGTTAGTGATCATGATGGCGCCGGTCTCGGTCTGGAACCAAGTGTCATAGATATCGTGGCGCAAGAGGCGACGAGACCAAGTTATCACCTCCGGATTCAGGGGTTCGCCTACGCTGTAGATTGCCCTGAGTCTGGACAGGTTGGCAGAGGTTAAGATGCTCTCTTCCTCACGCATGAGCATGCGCAACGCAGTAGGAGCTGAGAACCAGATAGTAATCTTTTCCTGAGCCAAGAGTTCCAGCCATTTCTGGGCGTCATAGCCGCCACCATAGTGGATCTGGGTAACTCCAAGGCTCCACGGGCCGATGATGCCGTAAGACGTACCGGTGATCCAGCCCTGGTCGGCGGTGCACCAGTAAATGTCATCTTCGGTCAAGCCGAGAACGTCTCGTGATGTTTGCTGCTGGCTGGTGAGGCTTGCGTGGCAATGAAGGACTCCCTTTGGCTTGCCGGTGGAGCCGGAAGTATAGTGCAATACTGACGGCGTATCTGGTGATGTTGTTTGTGCCCTATACGTTGTTGTTGCCTCAGCCATGATGCGGTGATAGCCGATGACGCCAACAGCCTGGTTGTCATCGCCATCAACGAGGATGATATGTTTCAATGCAGGCAATTGCTCTCTGATGCGGGCTATTTTTTTATAAAGACTTTTGCGGGTAATGATGCCTACCGCTCGGGAGTCTCCGAGCCGATCCAGTAGGGCATCCTCTCCGAAGCTGGAAAAGAGGGTGCCGGTTACGGCCTGTACCTTTAGGGTGCCCAGAAAGGCAAAGAATTGCTCGGGCATCTTGGGGAGGAAGGTGAAGAAGATATCACCCTTGCCTATACCCAACGAGGTGATGGCATTGGCAAAGCGGTTGCTTTCCGCATCAAGGTCGGCAAAGGTGAAATCAGTCCTGTCTCCATGCGCATTGATCCAACGCATTGCAATCTTTGAGGACAGCCCGCGTTCACATTGGAATGACGTGCAAACTTCACCTATATTGTATGTCATGGCTATCTACCTCTAATGCGGATAGGGTTTTGTGGTACACGTGCACTGCGCGTTCATCACAATAGGCATCCCCTGGGCTCTCTCCACCAATCGCTATTGGTGGTTCATGTCAAGACGGTTCTAAGTATATTTTATGAAATTTTTTCCCAATCTACACATGATGAAAAAGCCGGTCAATTGTTCTAATGATTCTAGGAGAGAGGGGAGTGGTAAGGTTGTCTGAAATCCTGCGATTCCTGCATTCGCGGGAATTGATAAGCCGATACTTTCAGGTGGTTGGCGAGTACCCTGTGTGTTGTGGGTGGTGATTTGTTAAAATCTGCGGGAATGGGGCAAAGAAGAGCCCGAAATTATCCCATACCTGTCAGGGGCCATTCAGGATGCCTCTGATGGTCTGAAGCAATTCCTCCTTTTTGAACGGTTTCGTGATATAGGCCGCGCCATCTTCCAGATCGCCCCTTTCCCGGATGCAATCCGCCGTATAGCCGCTGATGAATATCGCCCTGATACCGGGGTTTGTTTCTCTGATCGCTTTCAGCATCTCCATGCCGTTCATCCTGGGCATTATCACGTCCGTCAGGATGAGGGCTATGTCGTTGTGCCGTTCGAACGCCTCCATCGCCTCCACGCCATCCCCGGCCGTGATGACCCTGTAGCCGGATTTTTCGAGAATGATCCGCATGCAGGTTCTCACATCCTCGTCATCTTCTACGATTAGCAGCGTTTCCATGTTGCCGTCGCACGGCACGGCGGCTTTTGCCGTAGTCTCGGCGGCCTCGGCTCCGGAAACCAGGGGCAGGTATATGTCGAACGTCGTCCCCTTGCCCGGTTCGCTGCTGACTACGACTGAGCCGTTGTGCTGCTTGATGACGCCGTGAACAATGGATAGTCCGAGCCCGGAGCCCTCCCCGATCTCCTTGGTGGTGTAAAACGGGTCGAAAATTTTACCCAGGCATCTTTTGTCGATTCCTCGGCCGGTGTCGGAGAAGGAAATCAGGGCGTATTCGCCGGGCGCGAGCAGTTCAAATTCCGATTCCGTCCCCTTCTCACGTTCGATGGAACCGGCAAGTCATTTCTCCAGAAAATGATCGTCTCCCAAAAGGCGGGAGTCGGTTTCTCCCTTCCCATGGAATTCCGGTCGGTGCCCCTCGCCGAGGC
>CAZYEF010000161.1:0-6947 GCA_964646375.1 uncultured Nitrospiraceae bacterium
CGCTGACCATCCTGATCATCTTTGTCCTTATTTATTTCAACACCCGGTCCGTGGCCAAAACGGGGATTGTCCTTCTTGCCGTGCCATTCTCCCTTGTCGGGTCCTTCTGGTTTCTCTATCTCCTGAATTACAACATGAGCATTGCCGTCTGGGTCGGTATCATCGCGCTCGCCGGTCTGGATGCGGAAACCGGTGTGGTGATGCTCCTTTACCTTGAACTCGCTTATGACCGGTGGAAACGGAGCGGAGCGCTGAAAACAGCAAGCGATCTGAAGGAGGCGGTGATGGAAGGCGCGGTAAAGCGGATCAGGCCGAAGATCATGACCGTCAGCGTCATTCTCGCCGGTCTGGTGCCCATCATGTTCAGCCACGGAGCCGGATCGGACATCATGAAGCGCATCGCCGCGCCCATGATCGGCGGCGTGGTGACGTCGACCATTCTTGAACTGGTTATCTATCCGGTGATTTACATACTCTGGAAGGAATGGGAAATGAAGAAAGCGAATGCGGAAAACCCGGTTGCATGAAGGGGGCACCGGTTAAAATAACGCGGCCCCTACTTCTGTTTTTCCGACACCGCGGCATCATACCGCTTCATGTAATCGCCGACCATGCGTTCGGAGTCGCATCCCAGGGCTTTTGCGTAAAGCATGAGGAAGCCGCGGAGGTACGGACGCGCCGGCAGCTTTTTAAAATTCTCCGACTCGATGAACTCAAGGTAGCGGGTGCCGATCTTCGTTATGTCGGCGATGTTGCGGATGGTCCGTCCATGCTGTTCCCGCAGAATCCGGATCGCAGGGCCGGTAAATTCGGTTACCAGATCAGAGACCGGCGCCGTTCTGGCCTCCGGAGGCTCCGCGCACTCCTGCTGCACCGGCTGCTGGCTCGGCTGTGTTTTTTCGAGATAGCGGTTTTCCGACGGCAGGGAAAATGCGGGCTGGACAGGCGAGGGTTCAATTTTAGGGGCCGGCGGGCAGAATGATGCATCCTCCTCCAACTCGGCGCGGTCTTTCAGCATGGCGTCGTACCGCTTCCGGTTGTCTTCATAGACAAGCGTGCGGTATGCTTCCTCGATCCGCTGGTGCATGACCGCCGTTTCTTCCGGCGTGAACAGGGAATACAGGGCGATGGAATTCGGCTCATACACCCGCCGTATCCGCTCATACGCCCGGTGGATCTCCTGCTTGGTGGCTAAAGGGCTGACTTCCAGCAGTTCATAAAAATTCAGATTTTCTATTTTTTTCAGCATGGCGACATCCCTTCTCCGTGCATCATCAGTACAGCACGTTGAGTGAGAGCTGTTCTTTCCTGAGCAGATTGTGCACAACACGTTCAATGCAGCGTGACGGACGGGAGTACGGGTATTCCACGGCAAGCGGCCGCTTGCTTCGTATGGACTGCCAGACGCAATCATCATATTCGACGTAGCCGAGGTATTCGAGGTTGATGCCGAAGTATTTATGGCAGGCGCTCTTCATGGCAAACCCGATCTGGATGTCGTTTTTTGTGCGCACCTGATTCACAACCAGCTTCGGCTTGAACTTTGCCACTTCGAGTTCAAGAATTTCACCTACTTCCCGCTCCATCTGTTTGACGCGCTCGATCAAATCGTACGGTGTGCGGATGCCCATGCTGTTTTTCTGATCCATGGCCGCGTCAATCAGGTCCTTGATCCCCTGATTGCTGACAACGCGTTTAAATCTTCGGTAAAAGGCACTCTTGATGAACCGGTATGCGTTTTCAATGGCGGTGGGTTCCGGCAGCACCACAAGAATACCGTGGTCCGAGAACAGGAAAAAATCAAGAATATTGAAGGACGTGCCCGCCCCGAGATCCAGAAGGATGTAATCCGCGTCCAGGGTTTCAAGGTGGCGCAGGAGCCGGGTTTTCTGAGCGAAGTTGGGGTTTGCCGCGTCGAGGAAATCCTGCGCGCCGCTGATGAGATACAAATTGGGAATTGCCGTCTTGATGACCACCTCGTTGATGCTCTCAACCCGGCGGTTCAGAAAGTCAGAGAGGGTGACGTCCGGGACGCCGATGCCGAGCGTTGTATGAAGATTTGCACCGCCGAGGTCGGCATCCACCAGCAGGACTTTTTTCTTGAAACGGGCAAGAAAAATGCCGATATTGCCGGTGATCAGGCTTTTACCGATTCCTCCCTTGCCGCCGCCGATCGCCCAGATTTCCTTTTTTCGCAGAGCGTCCTGCAGTTCCGTGTCTATAATCATTCGGTGCCGTTCTCCCTGTTTGCAGCCGCGCCCACCGGATCGATTTGAGCCGCGTCCGGTTCCGCAGCAGACGGTTCCTCCGCCGGTGCCGCGTCTGTGCCTTGCGAAGACAATTCTTCCATGATCTCCTCGCCTGGCTCCAATTCCTGAAATTCCTTCAACGTCGGGAGGGCGGAAAGATCCTTTAAACCGAAATACTGGAGAAATTCCTGGCTTGTGCCGTACAGCATGGGTTTGCCGGGGATGTCTTTTTTCCCGACGATCTTGACAAGACGGCGCTCCATCAGGTTACGCACGATGCCGCCGATGTTCACCCCTCGGATGGCTTCCACTTCAGTGCGGGTAATGGGCTGCTTGTAGGCGATAATTGCAAGTGTTTCAAGCGCGGGCCGCGAAAGTCTGGATGAAGCTTTCCCGGATCTGAATTTTCGTATCCAGCCAGCATTTTCCGGCCTGGTAACAAGCTGGTATCCCCCGGCAACTTCCGCAAGCAGGATGCCGGATCCTCTTGTGTCGTATTCATCCCGCAGCGCTTCAATCTGCGACTCAATTTGGTCTTGCGCGAATTCTTCAAAAATGCCCTTGAGGCGGTCCAGAGACAGGGGAGCACCTGCGACGAAAAGCAGAGACTCCATTGCTGACTTTAATTGAGAATTGTCCGGAGAGGAAGGTTGAACCGATGTTTCCGCGGAAATCTCCTGATTTTCCTGCGCCTGCGTCAGGGGCTGTTCCTCAGGCATCTTTACCATCTGCTCCTGGGCGGCGGACTGCAGGGGTTGGTCCTCCGCAGATGGCACCTGCGTGTGTTCTTCCTGCGCCGGTTGAACCGGAGCATTGTCTGCAGCAGGCTCCTGGTGCTGCTCCTGCGCTGCCTGCGGCTGTGGGTTCTCAGTTGATTTCAGTTGCTGATCTTCCAAATTTGCGTTACCTCGTCTCAATTCCTGCGACAGGGAATCCTCCGGCTTTTGCCGGGGGAGGAATGCAGTAGGTCGCGGGAGGTCGTGTTTATCGAGAGAGCTTCCGGCTCCCGCCGGAGGGGACTCCACTCGTTTTATTACAACATCGAAAATAAAACTTGAAATATATCGAAAAAATTTCCCCAGAGCTTTAAAAATCATCTATAACGAAGTGTGTGGCTGATGAAATGGGGCCTTGGAGAATCCTTATCCGAACAGGCTCCCTGTGGCAGTATCACGGTTCTGCGCGTCGGTCACGGACTTCATGATTCTGATGGCACCGAACTCTTCGACCTGAAAAACTTTTACGACCCGTGTTTTGATAAGTTCGAGGGTTGCCAGAAACGTCGCGATCACCTGGGGCCTGGTGGTGTTTCCCTCGAAAAGATCAGTGAACAGCACGCTGTCCGTTGCCTCGAGCCTTGCCAGTATCTGCGATATCTTTTCGGTAATGGAGACGGTATCGGGCGTGACTTCGAATGATACCTCCGGAACGCGCGCCATTACGTCCTTGAGCGCCGCCAGGAGATCGAAGAGGTGAAAATCGAACAGCAGCGGCTCGTCATCAGCCGGGACGCCGGGGCTGGCATCGGCCGGCCGGGTGTATATTTTTGACCAGGTTTCTTCCTTGTTTTCCAACGATCCCGCAGCTTCCTTGAAGCTTTTGTATTCAAGCAGCCTGCGGATGAGTTCGGCCCGCGGGTCAACGCCGTCCTCTTCGTTTTCAGGGTTTTCGGAGGGAGGCAGCAGCATTTTCGATTTAATGTGCGTGAGCGTGGAGGCCATCACAAGAAAATCACCGGCAATTTCCATGTCGAGGCTTTTCATTAATTCCAGATATTCCAGGTACTGCTGGGTGATCAGGGCGATGGGGATGGAATAAATATCAAGTTCGTGTTTCTTGATGAGATGCAGGAGAAGGTCCATGGGACCTTCGAATATTTCCAGCTTGATCTGGTATGACATGTACTAAAAAACCTCTCCTTTGCGGGTTGTGCTGACATCGGACTCATTTGTGACAACAATTGAAAATTAGCCTCATTTGCCCGAAAAGTCAAGAGAAAAGCTCGCCGCCGGGGATTTTATACGCTCCAGAAAGGCCTTTTTGAATTTTTAATCACACGGAGCCGGACGAGAGGAAGCAGACGATGGAGTTCGTGCCGGTGAAGTATGCGTGCGGACGTTTTTTTGACGGATTCCGGAATCAGCGAGAGGTTCCCGTGTGTCTACCCCAGGACGTTGCCTATCAGTTCTCTCTCTACCAACGTGAAAGCCTGTTCAGGCGGCACCGGTTTTGAAGACAGGTAGCCCTGCCAGTAGTCACACTCGAGCAGTCGGAGCTGCTCCAGCTGGCTCTCCGTTTCTATGCCTTCGGCCACGACCTTTACCTGCATGTCTTTGGCAAGCAGCATGATTGTTTTTACGATCCCCTGGTTTTCGCCGCTGCCGCCCAGCCGCTTGATGAAGGACCGGTCTATTTTAAATCCGTTGATCGGGAGGCTGTGAAGATAGCTGAGCGATGAATATCCCGTCCCGAAATCATCGATATAGAGCTGCACGCCGAGACCCCGCAAGGCATGGAGCCTGCCGACAATAGTCTCGGGGTCCTTTATGACCACGTTTTCCGTTATCTCGAGTTTTAGATGTCCTGGTTTGATTCGTGTTTCCTGCAGGATCTGTTGAACATGAGCAACCAGATCGAGCCTGGTCATCTGCCTGTTCGAAATGTTCACGCTGATGAAATGAAGTGTTTCCGGCGGCAGGCGTTGCTGCCAGGCGTGCAATTGACGGCATGCCTCCCTCAGGACCAGGCGGTCTATGGTGACGATGAAGCCCGTTTCCTCCGCGATCGGGATGAACTCTGCGGGGTTGATCATCCCCCGCTCCGGATGCTGCCAGCGCACCAGCGCCTCGAACCCCACGATGCGACCGGTGCTTGTGGAAGCAATGGGCTGGTAATACACGATCAGCTCTCCCCGCTCAACGGCTTTTCGCAGATCTATCTCTAGGCGCATGCGCTCGACCGCGTGGGTGTGCATGCCGGATTCAAACACCACGTATTTTGCCTTGGTGCTCGTTTTCGCGCGGTACATGGCAATGTCCGCGTCCCGCAGGATATTGTCGGGGATGTCGCTGCTCCCGGTGCTGAAGGCGATGCCGATGCTTCCGGTGATGAACATTTCCTGACCGTTTATGACAAAGGGGGCGGCAAGCTCCGTCCCGATTCTCTCGGCAATGGCGATCGCGTTTGACTGCGCCAGAATGTCCTCGGCCAGGATTGCGAATTCATCACCGCCGAAACGCGCAACAGTGTCCTGCGGCCGGACGCATTTTTCGAGCCGCTGGCCGAAGGCGATCAGCAGCTGATCGCCCGCGTCATGACCGAGGCTGTCATTAATGATCTTGAAACGGTCCACGTCCAGGAAGAGCACGGCATAGATGTAATCCTCCCGACGCTTCGAGATGGTGACCGCGTGCCTGATCCGGTCCATGAACAAGACCCGGTTCGCGAGGCCGGTCAGCGCGTCATGGTGGATTTGCGCCTCGGCCGATTTGCGGGCATTGATTTCCCTGAGCAGCCGATTGTTCATTACGGACAGTTCAGCCGAGCGTTCTTCAAGGGTGGTGTAATAATCGTGCAAATGGCTCCGCATGTGGTCGAAGGATCTCGCCAGGTCTCCGACCTCATCATTCGTGCGCACCTCGATGGGGGAATTATATTTCCCTTCCGTCATATCGTTAGCCGCGTTCGCAAGCCGTTCAAGCGGAGACGTGATCCTGCGAGACAGCACGATGGTCAGAACGGCCCCGATCAGGACAAGGACGGTTGTAAATGCGACGGCGGAGATGAGCAGATTGCGGATGCGATACTGGAGGTCGGCCTGGGTCAACCCCAGCCGGACATAGCCGATGATTTTTTGCTGTCCTGCGGCCTTCTTATTTTTCAAGGACGGGCTTGCTATATCATCGTGCTCCCCGCTTGTCAGCGGATAGAGAATATCAAAATACCGTACGCCGGTTTTTTCATCAATCAATTCTTGGTGATGGGTTGAGGTATCGCCCTCATCGGGAACAAATGAAGTGTCAGGCGGGGCTGCCGTTTTTTTAAAGACGTGGGAGGCAATGACTGCATGCCGAAGGTTCATGACGGACGCGTAGGCGATATCAGGGTCCGACGACAACTTATTTAAAGCGGAAAGCAGCAATTCCCGGTTTTCCGTGTATACACCGAACTCGCAGTTCTTGGCCGTGGCGCCCGCGATGGTTTCCCCATGGGTCAACAGGATGGTGCGCGAGTGCCGGATTTCCATGGAGAGCATGAATATGCATATGCCGACCGAGCTGGCAAGCACCAGGGCAATGGTAAGGATATTGAATTTGGCAGCAAGAGTGAACCGCTTGTTTGAAATGGGAATATTCATCGTACCCTCAGTAGAGCTTGCGGGCCCCTTTTATAATTGCTTCGGGAAGATCAATTTTCATGCGCTCCGCCGTATTGATGTTTATGGAATAGAGCACCGTGCGCGGCGGTACCGGAGGAATCCGCTCCGGCCGCGTGCCGTTCAGCATCTGGACCGCCATCTCCCCGCACTGGGCCCCCAGATCACGATAGTCCCACTCGAGTGAATAGAATGCGCCCGCCTTCACCCATGAGGACGAAGGACCGACAAAGGGAATATCGCGCTGAAATGTGAATAAAAGCACATGCTGCGCGATCTGGGGGGACAGGGCAAGTCTGTCTGCCAGACCCCAGACCACGTCC
>CAZYEF010000162.1:0-6795 GCA_964646375.1 uncultured Nitrospiraceae bacterium
TTATTGTAGCACAATATTAGCACTCATTTGAGGCGAGTGCTAATATATTTCCCGATAGAAAAAAATGCAAACCCGTTTTTAGCTTATTATGGTCTGTTTAAGTCAATTTTTAGCAGTTTTTAACAATTATCTCAAATTATCTGATTTTTATTAATAAAAAAAAGCAGGGTTTTTAACCCCTGCTTTTTCAATGTGTTATATTAAGGAAGCAGTAGTAATATGTTTTTGAAACTCTGAGAATTTTGAAAACCCGCCTGTTATTTTTCTTTCTTTGCGGAAATCGGAATATTCTTGAACACATCACCAGCTTGCACGGCCGGTTTCAGAATTTCAATTGCTTTCTGCAATTGAATATCGTCCTTATCGTCCTTCGGCATGACTTCCATATCAAGTTCTTCTTCTGTTGCCGGCTGATCTTTCTTTTTCTTCTCTTCCTTGAATGATTCGTTCTTCAAATGCCGGTCGAGGTCCTTTTCGCGGATAATCAAGTGCGTTGACGCACCATTATTCTTCGGATCTTTCACCGTCGGCAATTTCACTTCAACATCCGGTGTTATACCAACATTCTGGATGGAGCGGCCGTTCGGCGTGTAATATTTCGCAGTCGTTAACCGCAAACCGCTGCCGTCTTCAAGCGGAAACACCGTCTGAACAGATCCCTTTCCAAAGGTTTGCGTGCCGAGAATCAGCGCGCGTTTTGAATCCTGCAGTGCCCCCGCGACAATTTCTGATGCGCTCGCGCTGCCGGTGTTGACCAGCACGACCATCGGGAATTCGCGCGGAACCCCGGCTGCTCCGGTGAGAAAATCCTTCCGGTCGGAAGTCTGCCTGCCCTGGATGTAAACCACCAGCTTGTTCTTCGGCAAAAATTTTCCGCTCACATCCACGGACGCGTCAAGAAGACCTCCCGGATCGTTGCGCAGATCCAGAATCAGTTTTTTTATGCCTTTTGACTCCAGGCTGGACAACGCTTTTTCCAGCTCTTCCGGGGTCTGTCCCTGAAACTGTACAATCTTCACATACCCGATTCCGTCGTCAAGCATTTTGGACTTGACGCTCAATACTTTTATCACATCGCGAACGATCTTGAACTCCTTCGGCTTGTCCCAGTTCTCCCGCAGGATCAGCAGCCGCACCGCGGTTCCCCGGGGGCCGCGCATTCTGTCAACGGCCTGCTCTATGGACAGATCTTTCGTCCACTCGTCATTGATCTTCAATATTTTATCACCCGCGGCAAGCCCTGCGCGGAAACCCGGCGTGTCTTCGATCGGGGCGATGATGGTGAGCTGCTGGTTTTTTACCCCGATCTGGATGCCCACGCCCTGAAACTCTCCCTTGATGTCCATGCTCATTTCTTTATACTGCCGCGCCGTCATGTATGACGAATGCGGGTCAAGATTCGAAATCATCCCCCGGATGGCTCCCTGAACCAGTTCTTTTGACTCCGGGTTCTCCACGTAGTTGCGCTTGACCAGCTCAAGCGCCTGGGTAAACGCCTTCAAATCCTCATAGGTGTCTGATTTGGCCTGCACCATTCCCTGCCCGATCAGGACACCGGCCAGCAGGATAATCAGCGCAGTAAAAAATAATTTCTTTCTGTTGATTCGTATCATGTCGTCTTCCTCCAGAGGGTTCCGCATACTCTCTCTCCTCAAATTATTGCTAGACAGAATTTAAGGTCACCTGGTCATTGCCGGGCGCAGCCGTCCGGTCGCGCCTCAGACACCATATTTACACTTTTCATCCGGCATTACAATATTTATTATTTGCTCCTGGACAACCAGAGAAGCGGGTCCTGCGCTTCACCGTTCCGGCGTATTTCAAAATAAAGCTTCGCCCCCCGCATACTGCCGGTGTCGCCCGCATGCCCGATTGTCTGGCCTTTGGCCACCCGGTCACCCTTGCGGGTCTCCAGGTTCGACAGATTGCCGTACAGCGTATAGAAGCCGTTGCCGTGTTCCAGGATGATCAGCTTGCCATATCCCTTGTACCAGTCGGCATAGGCCGCCACGCCGTCGCTGACCGCACGCACCGTGTCTCCGACACGCGCAGCGATCTCGATCCCTCTGCGAAACACCATCGTGCCGAACTGGGGATGACGCTGCATGCCGAACCGCGTCAGCACCTGTCCTTCCACCGGCCAGGGGAGCTTGGCTCTGTCGGTCGCGAGAGAACTCCCTCCCGGGGCCGGGGCGGTTTTCTTCTCGTCCTTCTTTTCCTGCTCGGCCCTTTTGATCATGGCCCAAAGATTCGCCGACGACTCCTCCAGTTCGCGCACCGTCTGTTCGTACAGCCCTTTTTCCTTCCGTACATTCCCAAGGATTTCAGCTTTCTTCCGCTTTTGCGCTTCAAGCGCGGCCTTTTTGACCTCAATGGACCGCTTGCGCCCGAGGATTTCCTGCTTCAGGCCCGTGATTTCGGTTTGCCGCACCGCAAGGCGCTCAAGCGCGCTGCCATATTCCTTTATGAGCATGCGGTCCTGCTCGGCGATCATGCTGAGATACCGAAACCGTTTCAGCGCTGCACCGAGGTTGTCCGCCGAAAGGAGCCCGGTGTTTCCGCTCTTGTGCATCTTGTACAGCGCGCGGAGCCGCTGCGCGTAGGTCTGCTTCAATCCGGCAAGTTTGCGGCTGGTCTCCGCGTTGCTCTGGTCATTTTCCCGGAATGCAGTCTCGGTTTCACGGAGCCGTTTCTGCTGTTCAGCCAGTTCCGCGGTCCCGGACTGGATATCCCGGTCTATTTTGTCAAGGTCGGAAAGAATGGACCGTTCTTTGCGCTTGGTCCGGCTGATTTCCTTTTTTTTCTGAAGCAGCTCCCGGTTGATGCGCTGCAGTTCCTGTTTGTCGGCCCCCTCGTCCCTGCCGTACACGGAGGCGCAGTCCCTGTCCATGCAGAGCGCCAGTATCGCGGCAAGCGCGACCATTCGGAGGATTTTCATTGTCATTTCGTATTATTCGAACCCACAGTGGACTTGAATGGGGAACATGTTCTCAGACCGCACGGAGAACCCTGTTACTTCAAAAATTTGTTCACGGAGATAAAACCGCCTGCCAGGCCAAGGGAGCCACCTCCGAAAATAACGGCGGCGATCACCGGCGGCGGCAAAAAATCAAGGCCATTCGGCCGGGAAAGAAACAGCACGACGTCCTGAGGGAGCGTGTAAAAAACCGCGGCAAGAACTCCGACAGCAAGGGCGGACCCCAGCATGGCGAGCAGCATACCCTCGATCAGAAACGGTCCCTGGATAAACCACCGCGTGGCGCCGATCCACTGCATCAGTTCTATCTCCTGCCCCCGGGAGTAGAGCGCGAGCCTGACGGAATTTGAAATGATAAACACAACGGCGACTCCGAGCAGAACCGCCAGCGCGGTTCCGCCGTACGTCGTCATTTTATACAGACCGGCCAGCACCTCGGCCCCTTGCTTCCCGTATGAGACGTCCTCCACGCCGGGATAGCCGGAAAATTTTTTCGCCATGGTCTCAAGCCGCTGCGTGTCGAAATGCCGGCGGTCCACGTTTATTTCATAGGAGTCAGGCAGCGGGTTCTCGCCCAGGCCTTGCAGCAGCGCTTCCTGTCCCTTAAGTTCCTTTTTAAACGAGGAAAATGCCTCGGCCTTCGAAAGATACGCCACTTTCCTTACACCCGGTTCGGAGTTGAGCTTTGAAAACAGAAATTCCTTCTCCTGTGCGCTCAGGCCGTCTTTCAGGTAGACAGACAGCTCGATCCGGTCGCCCAAGGAATTCACTGCGGTCTGTATATTGAAGAAAACCAGCAAGAAAAAGCTGACGATCAGCATGGCCATGCTGATCGTCCCCACGGCAAGCAGATTCACTATACTGTTGGCGCGAAGGCCGCGGAACGCCTCGGCGATAAAATAGAACAGGCCGTATCCCCTCATGATGCGTTCCCGCCCGGGTTCGTTTTGAGATCGATTTCAATCGTGAACTGACTGCTCGTGCGTGCGCGACGTACAAACTGGCTGCCGTCGTCCGAAATTGTTCCATTGACCATGGTAATGATCCTGCGCTGCATTTTTTTTACCGTTTCCTGGTCATGCGTCGCGACAAGCACTGTTGTTCCCTTCATGTTGATGTCCCTGAACAGGCGGAAGACATCCTGACCGCTCTGCGGATCGAGATTGCCTGTGGGTTCATCCGCGAGCAGCACCTGGGGCTCATTCACCAGCGCGCGCGCCACGGCGATCTTCTGCTGTTCACCGCCCGAAAGCTTCGGCGGCGTCAGGTGCTGCTTTTCCTCCATGCCGACTTTCTTCAGCACCTGATACACGCGCCGTTCAATTTCACCGTGCGGCGCGCCAACCACCTTAAGCGCGAGCGCTATGTTTTCAAAAACAGTCTTGTGGGGCAGCAGCTTGTAATCCTGGAATACAAAGCCCATGTTGCGGCGGAGATAGGGAATGTTCGATGAGTTGAGGCGAAAGGCGTTTATGCCGTGAATAATGATCTGGCCTTCATCCGCGTGCTCAGCACAAAAAAGCACTTTCAGGAGGGTGGTCTTGCCTGCCCCGCTCGGACCGGTCACAAAGACGAACTCGCCCTTGCTCACGGAAAAGCTGACGTTGCGCAGGGCGGGAACGCCTTCATAATATTTCGACACGCCGTGGAGTTGAATCATTGCGATACCATGACAAAAGGTTCTCGGGAATGCTCAGTATGCACAGATACCTTCCGGCCGCAAGGCATACGGGGGATGCGCGGTTCGCTGCCGCAATAAATCAGCGTTTCAGTTTTACGGCTTTTTTAACCGCCGCCGCGATGTCGGCAGCCGACAGGCCATAGTGCTTCAGGAGTCCTGCATGATCCCCGGAAGTCCCGAACACATCCTGCACGCCGACACGCACCATGGGCACCGGTGCGGCTTCAGCAAGCGCCTCCGCCACCGCACCGCCGAGCCCGCCGATGATGGAGTGCTCCTCCGCCGTCACGATCGCGCCGCTGTACCGTGCCGCTTCCGCAACCGCGGCGGCATCAAGCGGTTTGATCGTGGACATGTTAATTACGCCCGCGTCAATACCGTCCGCCTTCAGGAGATCACGCGCCTTGAGCGCCTCGGCGACCAAGATTCCCGTCGCGATGATGGCCGCGTCCTTTCCCTTGCTGAACACGTGCGCTTTGCCGATGGCAAAAGGATAGTCGTCACCGAACAGCGTCGGCACCTTGCTCCGGCCCGCGCGGACATAGCACGGTCCTTTGTGTTCCGCGACTGTCTCGATGGCCTTGCGCGCTTCCACGCCGTCTGCCGGCACAATCACCGTCATGTTCGGTATTACCCGCATCACGGCTATGTCCTCTACCGACTGGTGCGAACCGCCGTCTTCGCCGACGGTGATGCCCGCGTGGCTCGCCACAATTTTCACATTTAGTTTTGAATAGCAGATGGACTGGCGTATCTGCTCCCATCCCCTGCCGGTTGCAAAAACCGCGAACGTGCTTACAAACGGCAGCTTGCCCGCGGTTGCAAGACCAGCCGCGGTGCCCATCATGTCCTGTTCGGCGATGCCCATGTTGAAGAAACGGTCCGGAAATGCCTTGGCAAATTTGGCTGTTTTCGTGGAACCGGAGAGGTCCGCGTCCAGCACGATCACATCACTCCGTTTTTTCCCGAGCGCCACCAGCGCATCCCCATACGCATCTCTTGTTGCAATCTGTTGTGTCACAATTCCCCCTATGCTTTATGACGGATTTCAGATCATCGCGGGGATAAAACCGTCCATCCCCGGCAAGAAATCCGCCTTGATCTATTTACAAGCCGTTTCTTCTGCCAGTTCCTTCAGCGCGGTCGCAAGCTCTTCCGGCGAAGGGGCGGTGCCGTGGAACTCCACCTTGCCTTCGAACACCACCGAACCCTTTCCCTTGACAGTCCGGCAGACGATGGCCGTCGGCCGGCCCTTCACGGTCTCCGCCTTGTCAAGAGCGTCAACGATCTTTTTCATATCATGGCCGTCAATGTCCAGCACTTCCCATCCGAACGCGCGCCACTTGTCCGTGATCGGCTCTATGTTCATGATCTCCTTCACCGGCCCGTCGATCTGCAGCCCGTTGTTGTCTATAAGCGCACACAGATTGTCGAGCTTGTAATGCGCGGCCGTCATGGCCGCCTCCCAGACCTGCCCTTCCTGAAGTTCGCCGTCCCCGAGCAGCGTGTAGACGCGGTTCGGCGCTTTGTCCACCTTGTGCGCGATCGCGATCCCGTTCGCCACCGACAGCCCCTGGCCGAGCGAACCGGTCGAGATATCCACGCCGGGCAGGCACTTGCTGTCGGGATGCCCCTGCAGCCGTGAGCCGAGCTTGCGGAGTGTGCACAATTCCGCGTGTTCGAAAAATCCCGCATGCGCGAGGACCGCGTACAGGAGCGGCGCCGCGTGCCCTTTGGAGAGCACAAAATAATCCCGCTCCTTCCAGCCGGGTTTCTTCGGATCGTATTTCATCTTGTAAAAATAGAGCGCCGTTGCAATATCTGCAGCGGACAGGCTGCCTCCGGTATGGCCGGAACCGGACTCGGTCAGCATCTTCAGGATGTCAATCCGTATTCTCCGGGCCTTGTCCGTAAGCGCCTGCAATTGGTCCGCGGTGACTGCCATGCAAAAAACCTCCTCAGTTCTGTTCTCTATGATTCAACCACCCCATGGACGGGACATTCCCGCCGAGCTTTTCCTGAAGCATCAGGCAAGCATATTAATGGTGGCTCCGATCTTTTTGCTCCTGCGCGAGAAAATCAAGAATGATATCATCAAGGCTTTTCTCCTTGACCTCTTCCTGGGGTTCCTGGGAAA
>CAZYEF010000163.1:0-6745 GCA_964646375.1 uncultured Nitrospiraceae bacterium
CCGTATCCTCCCGGGAACCGACAATAAAAAATTCATTTGAACCTATCAGCGCCCGGTTTGCGCCCCAACCTTCAGCGAGAGCTTTTTTCTCCATGGTCGGCGCATGCACCATGATCATGTCCACCTTTTTCTCCTTCAGGAGCTGCAACGATTCGCCGGACCCTGCCTTTACCCAGCAGAGTGTTGCATCTGCCTGTTTGCCGAATGTCTCTCCCAGAATTTTCAGCAAGCCGAGTTCTCCCGGGCTGCCCGTGGCAAGGGAAAACCTGTTGGCTCCCGTTCCATAGACTCCTGCGCATGCCGCATCCGCGCGTGCCGGGGAACTATCAGAAAACAGGATGCAGAGTAACAGTGCCGCAGAGAAAAATATCTTTTGTTGCATAGCGCAATGACCTCCTTAAGATGTTCTTGTCACCTGCATATCAGCCAGCTGTGAATGGCTGGCAAAATATGCTAGTACTGACCACTGAACTTAGAATAGAGAAGTAAAAAAAGAAAGTCAAGCATCATCACGTTCGTTCCTGTTCGCACGAATACCCTATTGGGAACCAGGGTATCAAAATAATGTTTATAGAATTTCATAACCCATGTTCTCTTGTGCCTGCTTCTTGACATGGCAGTTGAAACCGTATAGAATTCTGAAACTTTCGTTAAATCTCATCCATGAGGTGCCGCCGTGAACCAGAAAACAATGACAGCAAATTTCCTGCGGGGTGTTCCTGCAGAAGAAGCCCTCTCGCATCTTCTGCCCATGGTATCGGAAGGGTATGAAAAAGCCCTGAATCGTTACGGCATCGAAGTGCTCCAATATGGACATTTTTCGGGTTTCCGCCAGTTACGGGAGATTCTCGGCAGTATGCATAATGTAGACCCGTCGAGAATCATTGTAGGCAATGGCGGGATGGAGGTTATTTCTCTTTTCTTCAAGGCTCTGCCGAGAGAAAGCGTCATCTTTATAGAAGAAACGACATATGACCGGGTCATCTTCGATGCGTTGCAGTATGGTCATAAACTGGTCGGAATCAGAATGACCCCGGAAGGATTGGATATTGATGATTTAACTGCTCAGGCAAAGAAAGTTTCCGCCGCTGCTTTCTACGGCATCCCCTACCATCATAATCCTACCGGCATTACCTATACCGCAGAGAACCGCGCCGCCGTGGAAGAATTATGCAAAAAGCAAGGCATGCTGTGTGCCTGGGACATCTGTTATGAAGCCCTGCGCTATGATGCAAAAAAGAACGACCCCGTGAATGTCTCGGAATGGGGCCCTGTTCTCATGAACTCATTCACAAAAACCATCTCACCAGGCACTAAATGCGGCTATCTGGTTCTTCCGAAAAATAAAATGGACCACATGGAGAAAATTGTCAGCAATACCCGATTGAATCCCAATCTGCCGACTCAGGCGTTCATAGCTGATTTTATGGAAACAGGCAAGTATGCGGCCTATCTTGAGTATCTGCTCGGTCTCTACAAGCCCAAAATGGATGCGCTGAATATTTCCCTCCAGACTCATTTCCCCGATGCTTATTCCACGAAACTTGCGGGTGGCTTTTTTGCCACAATCAGTCTAAAGAAAATAACCCGTCAAAAGGAAAAAGACTTTCTCAATGCAGCCAAAGAAGCCGGCGTCAACATTGCCGAAGGCTGGGGAACCGTGGCTCCCAATTTGCTGGAAGAAAAGCGCAAGGGTGGTTTGTGGATACGCCTGACCTTTCCTGCCTGCAAAACAGAGCAGTTGACCTGGGGAATAAAAACATTGAAGGAAGTTGTGGATAAATTCTAACCCGGCGACGGAAAATTTCTAACCTTTTCCGGCGGTGCTCAGTATTTCCAGCATCTGGCTGTGTATCCTGCCGTTGCTTGCCAGGGTCTCTTCCTCATGCAGGCTGAACTTGTTGCCGGAAAAATTTGAAATCACGCCGCCGGCTTCCCGAACAATGATGCTGCCGGCGGCCACATCCCAGGGTTTCAACTTGAGTTCCCAGAACCCATCAAAGCGTCCGCACGCCACCGAACACAGATCCAGCGCAGCAGATCCATCCCGACGTACTTCCTGTGATGCCATAAGAAACTCGCGAAAGTATTTCAAATTATTTTTTTCGCTTGTTTTACGGTCATAGGGAAACCCCGTAGCTAGAAGGCTCAAAAGAAGCCGGTCCACGTTCGAAACTCTGATCGGTCTTCCATTTAACTCGGCCCCGCGCCCCCTTTGTGCCGAAAACAGTTCATCACGCATGGGATCGTATACAACACCGAGGACAACATCTTCTTCGTGTTCCAGCGCAATTGACACGGAAAAACAAGGGTATCCGTGTGCATAATTGGTCGTGCCATCCAGAGGATCGATAATCCACGTAAAAGCCGACTTTTTCAGAATATTCGTTTCTTCCTCGGCAATAATGCCGTGGTCGGGGAAAAACGAATGCAATATCTCCACGATAATACGTTCCGAGCGCATGTCCATTTCAGTTACCAGATTAATCTCACCTTTGTGAGTAATCTGTCGAGCTCCGTAAATGTTGTCTCTGAGAATTTTTCCCGCACTGTAAGCTGCATCCCGGGCAGCAGTCATAAATTCAGTCATCAGTTCTCCAACCAGAAAAAGCAGTTTTAAAAAATGTCTAAAAATTAACCGGTTGTCCTTCCTTTTCTCTTTAGACGGCACCCTCGCTTTGCCATACATGCCTAACCGGTGAAGGATAGTACCATACTTTCCATAAAATTCAAAAAAAAGAGGGTAAGGCTTGTTACGCCCTACCCCTGCCCACAATTATGGTATTTCATTGCAAAATTAATAAATTAAACAATCCAGGAACACAAAAACGTTCTTACTGAAGAATCTTATCCATTTCAACACCAAGATAATCCGCCAGCAACTTTACGGTCCGTGGCTTCATGGTAACACCCTGCAGCGTTCTCGAAACCGTTACTTTATGCATGCCAACTTTATCTGCAATATCTGTATAGCTTAAGCCTTTTTCCAGGCGTTTTTTCTCAAGAATTTCAATCTTATACATATACTTTCCTCCCAACCTAAATAAGGTACCGAATTCGGAATCTCTGGTCGTAATTATAAGTAATTATGCTTAATGTAATAATATAGCATAACTTATGTCTTTTTTGGCAAATAAAAAAATAAACAATCTGCATCTTTTTGTTGACAAGAAGCAAAAAGAGCGGTATAAAACGAACCAATATGATACTCGCAGAAAAACTCAAGAAGCTAAGAATCAAGCATAAGCTGTCCATGAGCGAAGTGGCACGTTTGTCCGAGCATGCGCCAGACAACCGGGGAAGAATTACACAAGGCTATATCTCCCGTCTGGAGTCCGGCAAAGAGACAAATCCAAGCCTGATGAAGCTCCTGACACTATGCAAGATCTACAAAATCGAGCCGAACGGACTCTTTGTAAAAAGCGGCAACAAGAAATCCTAGTTTGCCATGAGAGGCAAATAAGGAGTTTTGTCTGTTAGACGGGCCCGCATATCCCGGCATTCCATACTATTGTATGAGAAGTTCCGCTATGCGCACCATATTCAAGGCTGCTCCTCTGCGAATCTCGTCCAACGCCAACCACAGATTAATTCCGTTTGAAACAGTATTGTCGTCTCTGATCCTGCCCACGTAGACTTCATTTTTTCCTGCAACGTCGATCGGCGTGGGATAGATATTTTTTTTCGGATCATCATACACGACAATGGCGGCCGCAGTAGACAAAATTGACCGTATCTCATTTGCCGTTGTTTTGTTTTCCAGTTCGATGTTGACCGCCCCGGAAAGGCCGCGAAAAACCGGCACACGCACCCCCGTCGCCGTCACCTGTATGGAATCATCCTCCATGATCTTCGCGGTTTCATCCGCAATGTCCGCTTCCTCCGAAGTGTAACCGTTTTCGAGCACGGTATTGATCTGCGGAACGCAGTTGAAGGCCAGCTGGTGCGGACAGGATTTTTTTTCAACATCCCGGAAATTCAGCAATGCCACGGTCTGGCCGGCAAGTTCTTCGACAGCGTTTTTGCCCACACCTGATGCGGATTGGAATGCTGTCAATACTATCCTCTTTGTTTTCAATGCTTCGTGAATCGGCTTTATTGCCAAAACGAGACCAATGGTGGAACAACCTGGGCTCGCGATAATCCCGGCATGGGCGGCCGCGGCATGAGCATTCACTTCCGGTACAACAAGTGGCACGCTCGGATCCATACGGAATGCGCGCGAGTTGTCGATCACCACGGCACCCGCTTTCACGGCGGCCGGGACGAACTCAGCGCTGCACGAAGATCCCGCAGTAAAAAAAACAATGTCCGCGCCGGTAAATGATGTGCCGGTCAATCTTTTGACCGACCGCCCCCCTCCGCGGAATTCCATTTTTTCGCCTTCTGACCGTTCAGAAGCAAGCAATACAAGCTCGCCGATGGGGAAATCACTCTCCCCGAGTATTTCAAGCAATTCTTTGCCGACTACACCGGTAGCGCCCACAACGGCGACTGTATAGTGATGCTTTTTCTTCAGCATGGTTCCGGCTCCTCAAAAAAAACACAGTGCCCGGACGCGAAGAACTCAGAATCTGAGCGCTGCGTCACGTTTGCTCCACGTTACTCCGTATTGCTATTTTTCCAGCAGAATACGAAGCATGCGGCGTAGCGGCTCCGCCGCCCCCCAGAGAAGTTGATCACCGCAGGTGAACGCAGACAGATAGTGCGGTCCCATGTTCATCTTCCGCAAACGGCCGACGGGCACGGCAAGTGTGCCGGACACCGCGGCGGGGGTGAGTTCCCGCATGGTTGCCTCGCGCTGGTTGGGTATCACCTTTACCCATTGGTTGCTCTTCATGATCATCTCCGTAATCTCACCCAGCGGAACATCCTTGGCGAGTTTGATGGTGAGCGCCTGGCTGTGGCAGCGCATGGCGCCGATGCGCACGCAGAGGCCGTCAACAGGTACCGGGTTCTCCTCACGTCCGAGCATCTTGTTCGTTTCCGCCTGCCCTTTCCATTCTTCCCGGCTCTGTCCGTTTTCCAATTGTTTATCAATCCAGGGGATGAGCGATCCCGCAAGCGGCACGCCAAAATATTTCCTGGGGAAGCTCTCATCCCGGAGAACTTCCGTGACATTTCGATCAATATCGAGAATTGCCGAGGCCGGATCATGCAGCAGGATTTTGGCTGCGCTGTGAACCGTGCCCATCTGTTCAAGCAATTCGCGCATGTTGTTTGCCCCCGCGCCGGATGCCGCCTGATACGTCATGGCGCTCATCCATTCCACCAATCCCTGCTGGTACAGCCCTCCCAGCGCCATAAGCATTAAAGACACCGTGCAGTTTCCGCCGATATAGTTTCGTACGCCTTCTGCCAAACCGTTTTGAATCACCCCAAGATTGACCGGATCCAGAATGATAATGGCATCTTTTTCCATACGCAGGGTGGAAGCTGCGTCAATCCAGTACCCTTTCCATCCTGCGGCACGCAGTTTGGGATATACTTCCGTAGTATATTCACCGCCCTGGCAGGACACAAGAGCATCCATTGCCGCAAGCGCTGCAATATTCCTTGCGTCATGAAGTGCCGGTACGTCCTTCCCTATATCCGGTCCTTTTCCTCCAACATTTGACGTTGTAAAAAAAACCGGCTCGATAAGCTCAAAGTCTTTTTCTGCAAGCATACGGTCCATAAGCACAGAACCAACCATACCTCGCCATCCGATAAAACCAACCCGCATCATTGTTCGCTCCTCTTGCTCTGTGAATTTCTGCAAAAAGTCTCTTTTTTGGGAATATACATTATCCCAACCACTGTTGCAACAATTTTTCATTTTCTCTCTTGATATACAAAAAGCCGCCATGAATACGGGGTGCATGATAAAAAAAAGCAAAATGCACTCTGTGCCATTTTCTCTGTTTTTTTCGCCGGCAAAACGTGGTATGATATCGTCAATAAAATTTAGTTTTAACATATTTTAAATGGGCAAGAAAGGCAGGAGAAGACTCACCAATCATGATTCAGCTTTTGATTCAACTCATAGAACGGCTCGGGATATTTGCCATCGTATTCATTTTGCTCATGCGATTTGACGTGGTAAAAAAGCTCCTGACAGGAAAAGCATCCCGCTATGAAAAACTGCTTCTTTCCGTCATTTTTGGATTATTTGGAATAGCGGGAACCTATCTGGGGGTGCCGGTACAGAATGCCATTGCAAACTCCAGAATTGTTGGTGTCGCGCTGGGAGGAATCCTGGGGGGGCCTCTGGTGGGCTTTGCGGCTGGGATTATTGCCGGAGGTCACCGGTTCCTGACCGATATCGGCGGCTTTACCGCATTTTCCTGCGGCATCGCAACGGTCGTGGTGGGCATTATCGGCGGTGTTCTGTATCAAAAACTCAAAAAGAAATCTTTTGATCCCTTGGCGGCCCTGCTTACGGGTTGTGTTGTAGAAGCCGTGGAAATGCTCATTATTCTTCTGTTCGCGCGTCCGTTCGATGCCGCGGTAAACCTCGTGCATGTCATGGGGTTTCCCATGATAATCGTAAACTCCATCGGCCTGGCTTTGTTCATTGAACTGATCTCCACCGTTTCCCGCGAACAGGAACGGGTTGCAGCCTTTCAGGCACAGACCGCACTCAAAATCGCCCTTAAGACGCTGCCGTTTCTGAGAGGCGGCCTGAACCAGACCTCGGCTTCGGAGACCGCACGGATCATTTTAGAGATGACGGACCTTGACGCAGTTTCAATCACTGATGAAT
>CAZYEF010000164.1:0-6610 GCA_964646375.1 uncultured Nitrospiraceae bacterium
TGGTGCCCTCATTACATATACTATGGTTAATAGTTATTATAAGTATACTAACTATGATATATAAAAAACTATGGATGTCAAGTAATTTTTTTATTTTTTTGAAAAAAAAAGATTGTGACTCAAGTCACAGTGTTGAAAGGCTAGGTAGTCACGCTACGTAAAAAAGGATCACGCAATAATGGCACACGCTGCCGGCGAGAACAAAGAGGTGAAATATCTCATGACCATAGGACATCTTTTTGTCCAATACATAAAAAAGAACGCCTGCAGTATAAAAAATGCCTCCCGTCACCAGCCAGAGCATGGCCGTCCCGGGCAAAGCGTTCATAAGCGGGCGAAAAGCAATAATGACAAGCCAGCCCATCAGCAGATAAATGGCTATGGAAAGAACACGCCGCCCCTTGCCTGCGAGAACATCCTGAACAATACCGATGAGTGCGAGCCCCCAGACAATGCCGAAAAGCGACCACCCCCAGGGGCCGCGGAGAGTGACAAGCGTGAACGGTGTATAACTGCCGGCAATCAGCAAATAAATTGCGCTATGATCCATTTTCTGTAGAATTCTTTTTGTGGCCCCCCGAGTACTGTGGTACAGGGTGGAAAAGAAATACAGCAGGACGAGCGCGGTGCCGTAAATACTGAAACTGACGATTTTCCAGGGATCCCCCTGCCGTCCGGCATAGATAACCAGGACAACGAGACCGGCAATCGCAAGGATTGTTCCAATTAAATGCGTAATACTGTTCATGCGCTCGCCCTGATACATTCGGTCCGTTTCCTCTTCTGCCGCTTTTCAATTTTTCCGGCAATCTTGTCTGAAAATTCTGCGTCTTTCTTGTTTCTGGTTTTGATTATACTATATTAATAAATGCAAAAAAGCCATAAAAAGTTACCGGTGAGCACCGGAGGAAAGGATTATCACTGGAAACAAGTCATCATATGACTATTGGTCACCTTGTGGACCTGTTTGACAGACCTGCCTGCGCTTGATACAATAATTTTAAACGCCCTATCAAGAGAAGGAGCAAATCTCTATGAATATTTTGACAATGGTTCTGGCTGGCGGAAAAGGAGAAAGGCTTCATCCTCTTACCATGCACCGGGCGAAACCGGCGGTTCCTTTCGGTGGCATCTATCGAATCATCGACTTCAGTCTTTCCAACTGCATCAATTCCGGAATCCGAAGAATTGCCGTTCTTCCGCAGTATAAATCCCTGTCACTGGATAAGCATATACGGACTGCCTGGAACTTGTTCTCCGGTGATTTGAATGAATATGTCATTTCCATTCCACCCCAGCAGCGGGTCGGTGAAAAGTGGTACCAGGGTACTGCTGACGCCATTTATCAGAATATCTACATGATCGAGAAGGACGATCCGGAATATCTGCTTGTGCTGGCTGGCGATCACATCTACAAGATGGACTATTCCGAAATGCTCCAGTTCCACAAGGACAAGCGTGCTGACGCCACTGTGGCTGCCATTGAAATCCCGAAAGCAACCGCGGCGGCGTTTGGCGTCATTGAAATAGACGCTGACTGCCGCATCATCGGCTTTGAAGAGAAGCCCCGGGAACCCAAACACATTCCTGGCCGTCCCGACATGGCTTTTGCATCCATGGGAATTTATCTCTTCAATACAAAAACGGTGCTTGAGCACCTGAAGTTCGACGCTCTCCAGGACACAGCCCATGACTTCGGCAAAAATATCATTCCGCAGATGATGAAAACATCACGTATCTACACGTATAATTTCAAGGATAAGAACAAGAAAGAGGCGAAATACTGGCGGGACGTCGGGACTATCGACGCCTACTGGGAAGCCAACATGGACCTGGTAAGCGTGGACCCGCTGCTGAATCTCTATGACAACGCATGGCCCATCCGCACCTATCAGGCGCAGAACCCTCCCGTAAAGTTCGTGTTTGCGCAGGAAACGAAGGGGGGCAGGCTCGGCATGGCACTCGACTCCATCGTGTCGCACGGGAGCATCATAAGCGGCGGCCGCGTGCAAAATTCGGTGCTGTCGCCGAACGTGCGCGTCAACAGCTATGCCGAAGTGCATGATTCCATACTCATGGAAAACGTGGACATCGGCAGGCACTGCATAATCCGCCGCGCCATCATCGATAAGGACGTCAAGATCCCCGCGTGTTCCCGGATCGGCTGCGACATTGCCGAAGACCGGAAACACTACTTTGTCACGCCTTCCGGAATTGTGGTGATTCCCAAGGGAACGGAAATATCAGCGGATATGAACACCGGACCGGCTGAATGCCCGGAGGAATAAAAACCGCTCAACACCCGGTTTCCCCTATTCCTCCTTGTAAAGCCCTTCAAACGAAGACTCGTCGATCACACGCTCCGTGTCACAAACAGGACAATCCAATTTTATGGTCGGCTGCAGCGTCACCTCATCATACGCGTCTTCATCCAGCTGCTCTCTGAGAATCAAGCCGCTGAACTTTCTGTAGGTCATCGTACTATAAATATGATGACAAGACGGATTGCTGCAGAGAATGTTCGCGCACTGAAGTTCGTCCTGATTGTCCTTTGGCGACACAAACAATCCGAAGCTGCTGGCTTTCGGTATCTGCGGAGGCTGGGGAATTGGAATCGCCTTTTCACCCTCGATGACGGAAAGGCATATTTCATATCTGCCGCGCGGCCTGCCTTTGATGTAGTTGCCGACCTTCAGCGTCGGCGCATACGGAGAGGTCGATTTGAGAATGCCGTACCAGGTCCCTCCCGGCTCGTTCGTCAGCAGCTGCACAAGCACTCTGCCTCCCAACTGGGCATGATAGTCCTTGCTCTTCCATGATTCCAGGTCGAACAGCATGTACGCCCAGAAGTGGTCGTGGGGCAGCGGCTGCGGCCGCTTTTCCGGGGCAATCAGG
This sequence comes from uncultured Nitrospiraceae bacterium, assembly GCA_964646375.1. Classification (GTDB taxonomy): domain Bacteria; phylum Nitrospirota; class UBA9217; order UBA9217; family UBA9217; genus JBAZLV01. The sequence continues at coordinate 2,896 of CAZYEF010000164.1, forward strand.
CCAAGAATCTGCTCGTAGGTGTACGTTGTTGTTTTTTTGCATTTCGGGCAGGGCAGCCGCAAAACATATTTATGGTTATGCTGCTGACGGTACTCCACAAGAGCGCGTGCGGTGCCTGTGCTGATCGTTTGAGAAAGGCCCTTGCAGTTCGGAGTATTGCAGTGCAGATACGCTTCAGACATGGTCATCTTTCATCACTGATATAAGAATCGCAGCATGCTTCAATCGTCGTTTAGGGACCGGCTATTCCGTGATCCGCACAATCCCTTCCAGTAGTTTTCTGCTTCCCGCGGGGGGATTTTCATCAGGGGCACCGACCGGCAGGAGCGCCACGATAGACCGTTCCTTACCGTAGCCGAGCAGTTTTTCGAATGCTTCCTGCGCAACAAGAGGTCCCGTCATCCAGCAGGAACCGTATCCGAGGGCATGAACGGCAAGAAGCATGTTCTGGACTGCGGCAGAGACGCTCTGAAGACCCGGCAGAGGTCTGAGCCGCGCAATGTCAGCCGGTGCGTAGCCCATCTTCCCAAGCAGCACATCAGTTCCCGCGTCGTGCTGCTCCATGAACACGGCAATCACAACCGGCGCGTTTTCAAAAAACGTGTAAAACGTGTTTTTGTACGCCGCCAGCCGCGCGCGCTGCTTTTCACTTTCCGCAAAGGGCAGCATTGCATCAACCATTGTCCGCACCGCATCGGCCATCCTGCCGAGCATTGCGCGGTCTTTGATGACCATGAAGCTCCATGGCTGGGAGTTGTTCGCGCTTGGTGCATGCCTCCCCGCATCGAGAATTTTCATGATGTCTTCATCCGGCACCGGCGTTTGCTTAAAGCGGCGGATGCTTCGTCTACCCTGCAGTGCGTCGAAAAGGTCCATTCCGTTCATCGTGGCAACTCAGCAGCAACTACGCCAGCTCGGCGATCCGTCTGATGAGCCTTTCGCTGTCCTTCCAGCCGAGGCACGGGTCGGTGATGGATTTTCCGTACACATTCTCCGTCGCCTTCTGCGCGCCTTCTTCAATGAAACTCTCGATCATGAAGCCTTTGATCATCTTCCTGAGAACTTCCGAGTGCATCCGGCTTTGCATCACTTCCTTGGCAATGCGCGGCTGTTCCCTGTACTGTTTGCTCGAGTTCGCGTGGTTCGTGTCCACAATGATCGCGGGATTCGCGAAATTCCGCTTCGCATAGCCCTTTGCAACCATGATGAGGTCTTCAAAGTGATAGTTCGGAATGCTCTGACCGAACTGGTTTACCGCCCCCCTGAGAATGCAATGGGTAAGCGGATTGCCCGACGTTTTTACTTCCCAGCCGGTATAAACAAAGGTGTGCGGGGCTTGCGACGCGTGAACCGCGTTAAACATTACTTCGATATCGCCGCTTGTTGGATTTTTCATGCCGACGGGGATTCCCAGACCGCTGCAGGTGAGCCGGTGCTGCTGGTTTTCAACCGAGCGCGCCCCGATAGCCACATAGCTGAGCAGGTCTTCCAGATAGGCATAGTTGTTGGGATAGAGCATTTCGTCTGCCGCGGCAAGATGGGACTCTTTGAGCGCGCGAATATGCATTGTCCTGATGGCGGTTATTCCTTCGACGATGTTCGGCTCGCCTAGAGGGTCCGGCTGATGGGCCATGCCTTTGTACCCGACCCCGGTCGTGCGCGGCTTGTTCGTATAGATCCGCGGAACGAGTACCAGTTTCTCCTGCACTTCGTCCTGTATCTTCGCAAGACGACCGATATAATCACACACTGCGTCTTCGTCATGCGCCGAACAGGGGCCGATAATCAGCAGCAATTTGCTTACGGTGCCGGTAAGCACGCCGAGAATTTCCCTGTCACGCGCGGCTTTGATTTTTTTTAAATCCGCGGGCAGCGGTAATTTCGCCAGGATTTCTTTTGCTTTTGGGATCTGTCGTATGTATTCAAAACTCATATGCCGTTTTCCGGACCTCCATTCCTTCATAAAGCGGCGGCAGCACGCGTTTTTTCAATGCGTGTTTGATTATAAGAACCACTCAAAGGTTAGTCAAGACAAAAAGCGCTGGTCAACAACCGGAACCTGCACAGCGGCAGCGCGGAACTAAAAAATCTCTGGCCTTTTTTGACACAATATTGTATATAAACTGTGCCATGGCAAAAAAACCATCCGCAAAACGCAGTACCTCCGGCAAGAAGAACAGAACAGAGCGCTACATCATCGCAGGAATTGTCATCGCGGTGCTCGCCATCGTACTGATCCTCTGGGGCCCGCTGCGCAGCAGCCGCGTCGCGGAAGAGAAGAAGCCGTCCGTACAGGCGCAAAAGCAGGAATCCATCCAGAAAAAAACTGAGAAACCGTCCTTAAAAGAACAAAAAAAATCCGAGAAACCCGCCGAAGCCGCCGCGCCCAAACAGCAGGTGAAAACAAAAACCGCCCCTGAAAAGCCGGCCGAAACCGTTGCACCCAAACCACAAGCGAAGGCAAAAACCGCGGCAGTCGCCATCGTCATTGATGATCTCGGGCAGGACATGAAACAGGCGCAGGACATCGTCGCCCTGCGCGCCAAAATCAGCATGGCAATCATGCCCGGACTGACGCATTCAAAGAAAATCGCCGATCTTGCCGCGCAAAACGGAAGAGAGGTCCTACTGCATCTGCCCATGGAGTATAGAGGCAAAAACGGAAAGCCGGCAACCGGAATGCTGCGCTCCGATATGACCCCCATGGAATTTCTGAACACGCTCAGCAGCGACCTGGGGTCCGTGCCGAACGCGGTCGGCGTGAACAACCACGAGGGTTCAGCGCTTACGGAAAACAAGGAAGCAATGAAATTTCTCATGGCGGAGCTGAAGGCACGCAATCTTTTCTTCCTCGACAGCCTGACAAGCGCCGGAAGCGTGGCCTACGGCACGGCAAGGGAATTCGGGCTGAAAACCGCAAAGCGTGATGTTTTCCTTGACAACGAGGGGGACAATCCCGCCTACATACGGAAGCAGTTTGAAGAATTGACCGACATCGCAAAAAAACACGGCAAAGCGGTCGGCATCGGCCATCCTCATCCGGCAACAATCAGCGAACTGCGGAAGTGGCTTGCCGAAGCCGCGAACCACGGCATTGAGGTCGTGCCGGTCTCGAGAATAGTCAATTGATACGGAATCCGGAATGTGATCTCAGCTTCCGGTGTCCTGAATCGGATATTGCATATGCTCACCCTCGGAATAGAAACTTCCTGCGATGAAACAGCGGCCGCCGTTCTCCGTGACGAAAGCGTGCTGTCGAACATTGTTTCGTCGCAAATCTCCATTCACAAAAAGTACGGCGGCGTAGTCCCCGAGCTTGCCTCACGCGAACATCTTAAGAATCTGATTCCCGTGATCCGCGAGGCCCTTGCCACGGCAAATGTTTCTCTCAGTGAAATCGGGCTTGTTGCCGTCACCCATGCTCCGGGGCTCATCGGTGCGCTGCTCGTGGGCGTGTCCGCCGCAAAGGCAATCGCCTATGCCCGGGGAGTCCCGATGATAGGGGTCCATCATGGCGAAGGCCACATCCTCGCAGCCCACATAGAATATCCGGAAATCGGTTATCCCTATCTTGCCCTGCTTGTTTCCGGCGGCCACACGGCACTCTATCATGTTAAGGAACTGGGCAGCTATCGGATGCTCGGCCAGACAAGGGACGACGCCGCGGGCGAGGCCTATGACAAAGTCGCAAAGCTCCTGAATCTCGAATATCCCG
>CAZYEF010000165.1:0-6538 GCA_964646375.1 uncultured Nitrospiraceae bacterium
CCGCCTTGAAGATAAAAACCAAATCCTCTCTTGTCCTGCTCTCTTGTTTGCGGGTTCGTTGGATAGAGGTCAATATATTTGTTCTGGTTATTTTTAAGCAGAGCATACAGCTTTGCGAGAATTTCCTGTTTTTGGGCGGGTGAAGTGATGACGTCACATTGTTTTTTCTCACACAGATTTATATCCTTTACGGGCAAGGTGGCACAGCCCCCGAGAAAAGAAAAAAAGATTATGCCAAACAATAGAATGAACTTTTTCATAATGAGCTTGTTGACCTCCTGATCAAGCAACATTCTTGAGAATATTTGAGAGCGGCAAAGAAATGCCGGCAGGATATTTTATGCTGCTTCCAAAATCCGGCATGCCGGTCCTTATTGCTTTCCATGGAAGGAGCAGACGAATCAAAGGTTCAGAAACTTTTTGAACTTTTCCACAAACCGGGACATTATGTAAAAAAGCAGGCTGAATATGATGATGCCGAAGGAATTGAGAATTAGGACTTTAACGATAATCGCTTCGACAGGAGCCATGGTCCGGAACAGAACGCTGTACAGGCCCGCGAGAATGCCCAGCAACCCGAATGCGGCGGCGCACAGTCCCGCGATTTGAAACAGCCGCAGCTGGCTCAGGATGCCTTGTTCATACTGCGAAAGGTCCAGTGTTTTTTCGTTATTTTCTGTAGTATTCATACGATTATCTCCCTATTGGCCCGCAGCGACTCCCAGCACGTTTGGTACGGGCCATTGTCCATATTTTCCGCCATCGTCTATTGGTCCCATATCCATGGAGCCAGATAAATGGATGTCTTTTGCATTGGTGCATATTGAGAGGCTCGATACCGGTCCGCCTTCAAGATGCATTGCGCGGTTGATGTTGAGCGGCAGGTGTAGGATTTTTTCATTAAATTCATGCATGGAGAGGGGAAACCGGATGAACAGAAACAGCACTCTGCCCCGGTTGTCTATGGCGAGTGCTGATTCGCTCCATTTTTTGGGCTGCTCCTTCCAGGCATTAATTCCCAATCCCTTGATCAGACGAAGGTTTTGAATCACCGTTCCGTAGCTTTCGATAACCGGAGGACGGTCTTCAGCAAGATCGATGATCTGCGCCTGGGGAAGATCGGTTTTCAGCGGGTTAAATACGAAAACGCTGTTGTACTTCTTCGCCCATCGCCGGTTATTGATATGGTCTCCGCTTTTCATATACCCGACATGGGTAAGGTGGTCCAAATCGTACATGCCGGCGTTGATAACGGCGGTCATGCCGAAGGAGGTGCACCAGTTTTTGGCTGTACGGGGCTGCTTATCCATGGCCGAAGCCATTAAAGACCGGAGTTTTGCCTTAGCCGGATCGATCCGCACGATATGCAGGACTCCGTCGCCGGCGGTGGGGTTGTCCACAATGGACAGGGCGGCATATTCGACTCCGGTGGCAATCGCGTTCCACGGGATTTCAGACTGAATCCGTTCGTTTTTAGCGCTTTTTTGCTGAGCAGCCGCAATGCAGGGTTCGCCTGCTGACTGAACCATCAGGAGCGAGAACAACAATGCGAGTATCCGGAATGAGTAAGTCATTTCTTTATGGCCATCCAGCCCCGGTCATGCACATCTTCCTAGGTACGGCTCTTCATGAATGCCTGCCGCAATGCAAGATAATCCGACTGCGTTGCCGTTACCGGCTGTTTCGGTTCTTTTTTCTGTCTGTCCTGTTGGTGGGGATTTTTTTTCAGAGAAAGCGATATCCGTTTTCTCTGCACGTCAACGTCAAGCACGGTGACCATCACCCTCTGGCGTACGTTCACGGCTTCAGCGGGTGTCTTTATGAACCGGTCCGATAATTGGCTGAGGTGGGCAAGTCCGTCCTGATGAACGCCGATGTCGATAAAGGCGCCGAATGCCGTCACGTTCGTCACCACTCCCGGCAATTTCATCCCCGGTTTCACGTCTTCAATTTTTTCGACACCCTCGGTAAAGCTGAACGCTTCGAACGTGTCGCGGGGATCGCGACCGGGTTTTGCCAGCTCAGTCATAATGTCCTGGAGGGTCGGAAGGCCGACCGCGTCGGTGATGTATCGTTCAAGCTTGATCTTTTTTCTCAACGTATCGTTCTGCATCAGATCCTGGATTGTGCAGCTCAGGTCGCGGGCCATGGCAGACACCACGTGATAGCTTTCCGGGTGGACCGCGCTCGAGTCAAGGGGGTGTTCTCCGCCATGGATTCTTAAGAAGCCTGCGGCCTGCTCGAAGGTTTTCGGGCCGAGTTTGGGCACTTTTTTAAGACCCTCGCGGGAGCAGAAGGGGCCGTGCTGATTGCGGTATTCTATGATATTTCCTGCTAATTGCGTCCCCAGACCGGAGACATACATGAGCAGTTGTTTGCTCGCGGTATTCACTTCGACACCCACCGCGTTGACGCAATGGACAACCACATCATCAAGACTGCGCTTCAAAGCTGCCTGGTCCACATCATGCTGGTATTGGCCTACTCCGATGGATTTGGGGTCGATTTTGACAAGTTCAGCCAGAGGATCCATCAGTCTCCGACCGATGGAAACAGCTCCCCGAACGGTTACATCATGGTCGGGAAACTCTTCGCGGGCAACTTCCGATGCGGAGTAGATTGATGCGCCGCTTTCATTCACGGTCACGATCTGGATTGTTTCGGGCAGACCGAGTTTTCTGACAAAGGCTTCCGTTTCTCTTCCCGCCGTCCCGTTTCCGACGGCGATGGCTTCCACCTGGAATTGCCTGCAGAGGTTCTGAATGATCATGCCGGCTTCCGAGGTATTTTTTTCGGAAAAAAGCGGATAGATGGTATCATAATGCAGCAGCTTGCCCTGTTGATCAATACAAATCAGTTTGCAGCCGGTGCGAAAACCGGGATCAATTGCAAGGACGTTTTTTCTGCCGAGCGGAGGGGCCAGCAGAAGTTGCCGGAGGTTCTGGACAAAGACCCGGATCGCTTCAGCATCAGCCCGTTCTTTGGAGGCAAGACGGGTCTCCGTCTCAATGGACAGGGAGAGGAGGCGTTTATAGCTGTCGCGGGCTGCCAGCGCGACCTGGTGCGAAGCGGGACCATCTCCTTTGATAAAAAGAGCGTCCAGTATGGACAATGCTTCTTCCTCAGGCGGGGCGGCGCGCAAGACAAGAAATCCTTCCTTCTCGCCCCGCCTCATGGCTAAAATGCGGTGTGAAGGAGCGTCCTGAACGGGTTCGTCCCAGTCGAAGTAATCTTTGTATTTGCTTCCTTCTTCCTCCTTGCCGGCGATTATTTTTGTTTTGAACCGGCCTTTTGCAGCGTACAGGTCGCGCATTTTTGCGCGCACTGTCGAGTCTTCGTTTATCCATTCTGCGATGATATCCCGGGCGCCCGCGAGGGCATCGTCAGGTGATTCGACGCCGAGTTCCGTGTTCACAAACACAGCGGCTTCGGCCCTGGGATCGATTCCGTCTTCCTGTGAGAACAGGCGCTGCGCCAGGAGCTCAAGCCCTTTTTCACGGGCAACCGCCGCTTTCGTACGGCGCTTCGGCCGGAACGGCAGATATATGTCCTCCAGAGCAGTCATGGTTTCCGCGGCTGAAATCCTTGTTTTGAGTTCATCGGTAAGTTTGCCCGTTTCCTCAAGTGATTTCAGGATTGCTTCGCGGCGTTTGTCCAGTTCGCGGAGCTGCCCCAGCCGGTCGCGTATCGCGGTGACTGCCACCTCATCAAGAGAACCGGTGGCCTCTTTGCGGTAGCGGGAAATAAACGGTACGGTGGCGCCTTCATCTAGTAGGGCCGCGCAGGTCAGAACCTGTTTTTCAGCAAGGGATAGTTCCTGTGCAATGATTGCAATGTGTCCTGATGTCATAATAATATTCGGTTACCGGGACGTCTAGCGATCGCCGGCAGTAAAAACCTTCTCCATTTTGTAGTCGTCCATCACGAACCCGTTGCCGATGTCCTGAAGGACAGGACCCTGATTTTTGAAGCCGAACCTCAGATAGGCATTGATGGAATTTTGGTTTCTCTTGTTCACGGTCAGGCTGATTCTGTTCAGATGCCTCTCCTGGGCTAGTTTTTGGCAAAAGTAAACTGTCTTTCTCCCAAAGCCGCTGTTGCGTTTGGAGGAGACAACGTACAGCTTGCTCAAAAACAACTCATCTTTTCGGGGCTGGACGCTTACATAACCAACAGGCTGGTCTTTTTCCATTACCAGGAAATACCATTGACCGTTTCTGATCTGTCCGACAATGGCTTCTTTCGACTGAAACCTGCAGAGCATGTATTCCACCTGCTCCTTGCCGATCAGGGGAATATAATGCTCGGTCCAGATTGAACGGGCCAGTGCCTCGACTGTTTCGATCTGCTGTTCTGTCTGAACACTGATAAACATGCCACCGTCACTCTGATCATGCGATTCAGGAAACATTCGATTGTAGGAATAGTATAGAAGTTTCATTCACAGATTGCCATCCGGACTTCGAAACCATGTGAAACACGGGCACGCCTGCTTTACGCTGATTTGCTTTTTTGCCACAGCGCTTCCATTTCCTCCAGCGTCATATCGTTCAGTGCTTTTCCGGCATCGGCAGCGTGCTCCTCGATATACCGAAACCGGTGAATGAATTTGCTGATGGTTTTGCGCAGGGCCTCATCGGGGTTGACGCCTAGAAATCTTGAAATATTCACCAGCATGAAAAAGATGTCGCCGAGCTCTTCTTCAATTCCTGCGGCGTCCTTTTGCTTCAACGATTGCTTGAATTCGGCCAGTTCCTCATCAAGCTTGGGCAGAGCCTCGTCAATGCGGTTCCAGTCAAAGCCCACGCGGGCGGCGCGCTCCTGAAGACTATGGGCTCGGAGAAGGGACGGCAGATGTTTCGGAACACCTTCCAGGATGGATTTCCGTTCCTGATGTGCCTTTTCTTTTTTCTTGATCTGCTCCCAGTTCGCGAGGACATCCTTGTCGGTGCTGAGCTGCGCGTCACCGAATACATGCGGATGGCGGCGGACCATTTTCTCGACGCTGCCGTTGATTACATCGTTGATAGTGAACCGGCCCTGTTCCTCCGCGATGCGCGCATGAAACATGATCTGAAACAGCAGGTCTCCCAGTTCTTCCCTGATTTTTTCAGGAGCCCCTTCGTCCAGGGCGTCCACGACTTCATAACACTCTTCAATAAGGAAGGGCTTCAGTGAATCAGTCGTCTGTTTGCGGTCCCAGGGACAGCCGTCCGGCCCGCGAAGTCTGGCCATCAGATCAATCAGTGATTGGAACGTATTATTCATGCAGGGTCCTCAAATCTTGTCATAATCAACCGGTTGCCTCGTCTCTTCGTACCTTACACAAACGGGTTGTCCTTTGCAAGCTTTTTTCTCCGCACCACATCTGCTTCAATTTTTTCCGCGCATCGGCTTCATCACTTCAGGCTTTTTTCTTGAAAGCCGAAGCAGATATATGGTAATCTTGTTCTATCGTTTATCATTATAAAAATGAATCATTGTGCGAAAGGAGATTATCAATGTTTCAACGACTCTTCTATATAACCACGCTGCTTGCCGCATTCCTCCTTCTCACGGCAATGGGCGGGACCGGAGGGGTGGAGCGGGCACCCCGGGTGGATAAGAATTTTGCCGTCGTTATTACTGATGCGTCAGGAGTCCGGATTGAAGGAGAAAAATTCAGCTGGGAAGGGCGCATCCATTTCGCGGGAAGCATCGGCATGGTACAGGTGACAGTCCCCTTCGAAAAAGTGAAGGAATTAACCGTGCAGGAGAGACGTGACCGGTTCATGAAAGTCACTGTCCGTCTTGCAGACGGCACCGAAACGAGCTTTGATATTGATGCGAAGTCCCGCTGTTACGGCGAGGCAAGGTTCGGCACCTTTATGCTTACCATTGAGGAGCTCAAGTCGGTTGTTTTTAAGAAATGACAGGCCGGCAGCTCCCACGTTTTTTTAAGACGGCATGCAGGAACACGTGACGGAAAAAAACGACAACAGTATAAAAAACATTCTTGAAGAAGAGAACGCAGCAATCCGCTCTGCTCATTTCGCGGGAGCAAGCGGCGGCGATATTGTGCAGCGCCGCACCTCCCTTATTGACCGGGTGCTTTACGCAGCTTACGCGGAAGCAGAAGCGACTGGTTCCATGCCTGTGCTGGTCGCCATCGGCGGATACGGCAGGGGAGAACTGAACCCCTATTCTGATATCGATATCATGCTTCTGTGCCGGGATGAAGCCGACCGGCAGCATGCCCCGAAACTGCTCTATCCGCTTTGGGATGCTGGTTTGGATGTCGGATACAGCGTTCGTACCATAAAGGAATGCGTGTCGCTTTGCCGGCAAGATGGCAAAATACGCACATCGCTTATAGAATCCCGCCTCATAGCCGGAGATTCTGTCGTCTATGACAGCTATGTTCGCACCATGCAGGGTGAGGTCTTTTATCAAAAGCCGGCGGCATTTATTGCGGAAAAGGTGTCTGAACGCCTTGCGACCCGTCGTCAATTCGGTGGGTCCATTTATCTCAGGGAACCGAACATCAAAGAAGGCGAGG